>JAIOIA010000166.1:0-5152 GCA_019912745.1 Comamonas sp.
ACGTCCGACTGCTCACGCCGATTGGGGGCATCCCTCCCGCAGAAGCTGAGGCAAACTACTGGCGGCAACTCGCCGTCAGCAACACCTCGACAGAGGTGTCAACTTAAACCAATCAGCCTCCTTGAAACCCGGGGCGGTTCAACTAGCATGGAGCGGGCATTCCCGGACGTGGCCGCAGCGATCAGAGCCATCCGGAAAGCCAGGTCGATGAACTCACGCTGTGATTCGGAAACGTCGTCCGTGTGGGTGCGCTCCGTTTCTTCATCCGGAGAAACAGCCGACGTCATGAAGACATTGAAGCAAGGGTAGGTGAACCTACGCGACTCGCCGAGCGTCTCGCTGTAGGTTTGCTGGCCCAACGAGCACGACTCAGACAGGAACGCTTTGGCGTACTCGGCGAACTTCTGCTTCACCTTCTCCCCCACCTGCGTGACTCTCGCGGTGATTGCTGTCAGCAAGTCCTCATATTGCGTGTACAGGCCGTTCAGTTCAGCCAGCTTCACGGCAAGTTCGGCATCCCCGTCTTCGACTTGCACCTCCAAGGCCTGAAGCTCTTCAGCCGTCGCTGGTAACTCAGCAGAGACCTGCTTAAGGACTGACAGTCTGTCTGCCATTTCTTGCTTGGCCGCTCGCTGGTCAGCAAACAGCTGCCGCAACTGCGAGTCGAGTTCGCGCTCGCGAGCCTCCTCACCAGCGATGGACTTGCTCAGCCTTGCAACTGTCGCCGCTACCACCTCAAGCTGGTCTCGAGGTAGGACGTCGTGACGAGTATGTTGTTCCTGTTCCTCTGGTGGGCTTTCACAGGCAGGGCAGTCACCACGATCGAGGAGCCGTTGAAGGCGAAGCTGTCCTCTGGCGCTTCTGTTGCCGCAGACGGTGCACCCGCGACTGCTCAAGAGAGAGCCGAAGACGTGCCGCGCTGTGTTACTCATCTCAGGGAAGATGCTAAGGAGGAACCCCTGCTGGAGCCCTTCGGCAGCACGCGTTGCCTCTTCAAGCTCGATTTTGCGAATCAGGATTGACGATCGAAGGCTTGATCGCTCACTCGCAATGTTGTTGATCTCGTGGATCAAGTCCGAGTCGCGTGCCTTCAGTGCCTGAAGCTCCTCGCTCAAGGCAGCGACCTTTGCAGCCTGCCCAGAGGATCCGGCGAGCAAACTTCGCTCCCTGAGAAGCTTGTTCCGTAACGAGTTGACGTGCCATCGATGGTTCCGGTAAAGGCTATCCTTGGTCCGGATGTCGTCTTCCATCTTCCTGAAGTCATCGGCCAGTTGGGCCTCACATAGCAATATGCGGAAGGCTTCAATTTGGCCCCGCTCGTTCCAAAAGAGTGGGATCCTGTGCTCCAAGAAGAACACGAGGTATCGGACGAGGAAATCGAAGTCGTAACGTTGCGCGACATTGGAGGCCTCCACGACGACCCGCCCAAATTCAGCCTCAGTCGGATCAAGCTCGGCACCGTCATATTCGAGGTACTTGATCGAAAGATCCTTGAGTGCGCGCTCGACCGTCAGATGGTGCGTTCCGATTGAGATCTCTGCGCGCGCAGTTGCGTATACCGCGCCATCGCTCACCCGAGACCTGAAGAAGCGTCGGGCATGTTTCCATCCAACCAGATCGTGCGACTTGGCGCCGACCTCGAACGGATTGACCTTCTGAGGATTGAACGGTCCGACCAACAGCCGCAGCATCACGTTGAGCAGCGTGGTCTTGCCGAGGCCGTTGATACCTGCAATCACCGTGACGCCTGGCATTATGGGCCTGTCGATCCCGGCATTGCCTGCGCCTGGGAACAGCTCGTAGCCGGAGACCTTTAGTGACCTGAAAACCGGTAGCGCGATGTTGGGAAGCGAAGGAGCCCCCACAGTTAATTCGTCCAAGTTTCTCTCCCTGGTGAGACTGGTGTCGCACCTCCGAATTTCCTCAGAAATGTACCCGCTTCGTTTGGGACGGGGGCGGCAGACCTCACTGAATTATCCTGGGCCGTCCCACAGGAATGCGCTGCTACAGCCAGCAGGTCCTCGTGCCATGAGTAGTTCCAAGGGCACGGTGAGAATCTTGCGACAAACGAGCGACACGTCTACCGAGACGAGGTCAATGCTCTAGCGACAGCGATCAGCCCCAGAGCTGACTTTGGCGTCACTCAATTGAAGGTCAGCAGCCGCTGCGGAGCTGACCTAGGCGGTGCTCTATTGGCTCCAGGCAGGATTGAGCAGCAAATCTTAGAGGTGGTAGTGGGGGGTGCGTCCAAATCCGAATACTCATCGCCGATGGCGTCGATGGTTCTCCGGAAAATTCCGAACTCAGTGACACGGATTTCGGATAATTCAGAACTCAGAGAGACAGGAGTTCAGACTTCCCTGATACAAGTCTCGGTAAGTGATTGATTCTTCATTTGGACGGGTTCAGGACTGAATGGGAATCGACACTTGGTCAAAGCCCCTTGCCGAGTCGGCTTGCGCGCGCAATCGGGAACGATGCCATCTTGGTATGCTTTCCCCGAACATCGTGGCTGGTGCAGGAATGAATGGCGAAATCCACACGGGAACGACCGGTCATGACGCTTTGATCGCCGTCGTGACCACGACCGTTGCCAGCGCCGCGCAGGCGGACCGTCTGGCGGCGCTGATGGTGCGGCGGCGTCTGGCGGCGTGCGTGCAGGTCGAGCGGATCACTTCACACTACCGCTGGGAGGATGCGCCGCATCGGGAAGTTGAATGGCGGCTGGCGTACAAGACCGCCACGGATCGGGTGGACGCACTTTGGGCGGCGCTGGCCGCTGAGCACCCCTACGACCTGCCGCAACTGCTGGTGCAGACGGTACGGGCAGAAGTGCGTTACGCCCGATGGGTGGATGAGCAGACGCGCCCGTCCGTGTGAGGCCAGTGCCGCCATCCGATCGGGGCTCGTACGAGTTTGCGGCCTGATACTGAAGGACCGATTGGAGGGCGGATGGCGGTGTGTCCGCCGATGAGGGCGCGATCTCCATGGCGGGGTCTGCATGGGCTGCTCGCGGATGGCCCGCAGTCCCGCAAACTTGGGGGGTTCCCCAGATGTTCAGTGCTGAGCCATCAAGCGCGCCTCGAAGGCGGCGAGCGGCTCGGGGGGGCCGAACAGGTAACCCTGAAACCTGCGGCAGCCGTGCGAGAGCAGCAGACCATGATGCGCCCGGGTTTCCACGCCTTCGGCCACCACGTTCAGGTGCAGCGACTCGGCCAGCGCGATGATGCTCTGGGCGATGGCCGCGTCGGTCGGATTGTCCAGCATGCCGCGCACGAAACCCTGGTCGATCTTGAGCTCGGACAGCGGCACGCGCTTGAGATATCCCAGGCTGGAATAGCCCGTGCCGAAATCATCGAGCGACAGCCACAGGCCGAGCGAGCGCAGTTGCTGCATGATGCGAATCACCCCCTCCACGTTGTGCAGCAGGATGCTCTCCGTCAGCTCCAGCCGCAGCAGGCCGGGGTCGGCGCCGGTCTGCGCGAGCAGCGCGGCCAGCTCGTCGGCAAAGCCTTCTTGATGAAACTGGCGGGCACTGACGTTCACAGACAGGCTCAGTGCACTCATGCCGGGACGGGATTTCCACTGTGCCTGGCGCGTCAGGGCCTCGTGCAGTACCCATTGGCCCAGTTCCATGATCTGCCCGGTCTCTTCCGCCAGGGCGATGAACTGGTCGGGCGTGATCAGGCCACCATCGGGGTCGTTCCAGCGCAGGAGGGCTTCCGCGCCGATGATGCGTCCGATTTCGTTGACCTGAGGCTGGTAGTACAACTCGAACTGGTCGAGCCGGAGCGCCTGGTGCAGGCGTGTCTGCAGGTTCGCGCGCTCGTTGGCGGCGGCCTGCATGCGCGGGTCGAAAAAACGCAGGGTATTGCGTCCCTCGTCCTTGGCACGGTACATGGCCAGGTCGGCGTGCTTGAGCAGTTCGTCGACGCTGGAGGTGTGTTCATCGATGATGGCGATGCCCAGGCTGGCCGTGAGGTGCTGCTCTTCTCCCGCGTGGGTGTAGGGCATGCGCAGGTGTCGCAGCAGCTTTTCGGCCAGTGGCCTCAGGACGGCGGGGGCCTGCAGGCTGGTGGCGCACAGGTGCGGCAGCAGCACCACGAATTCATCGCCGCCCAGGCGCGCCACCGTGTCTTGCTCGCGCACGCTCTCCTGCAGGCGAGCGGCCACCTGCACCAGCACTTGGTCACCCGCCTCGTGGCCGCGGCTGTCGTTGAGCGTCTTGAAATGGTCCAGGTCGATGAAAAACAGGGCCGAGCACGAGGGGTTGCGCTTGCACTCCAGGAGGACCTGCCGGATGCGATCGGCGAGCAGCCGGCGGTTGGGCAGGGCAGTCAGCGCGTCGTAGTAGGCCAGGTAGCGCGCCCGCTCCTCGGCCGCCTTGCGCGCGGAGATGTCGATGTCGATCGAGAAAGCCTCGGCCTCCTGTCCATCCACGTGGATGAGGGCGTGGCTGCTGTACACGTCGATCTCGGTGCCATCCCTGCGCCGCACGCGGGCCTCCGCCGGGTCAATGGGGCGGCCGGTCTGGAACATGCGTTGCGCCGCGGCGCGGGCACGGGGCTGCGTTTCGGGGCGAACCACGAGGCTGACGATGTCCTCGCCGAGGGCTTGCGCGGCGGTGTAGCCATAGAGCTTCTCAGAGGCCTCGTTCCAGAAGGTGATGCTGCCGTCGGCGCGATAGCCCTTGACGGAGACCATGGGCATATGGCTCAGCACGCCGCGAAAGCGTTCTTCCGATTCGCGCAGCAGAGCCTCCGAGCGCACCTGATCGGTGCGGTCGCGGGCGATGAAGACCACGGCGGCGTGCCCCTGCATCGGCACGCCCACGGGCTGGCAGCGGCCTTCGAAGTGGCGCACGCCCAGCAGGGTCCGCAGCTCGTATTGGAGCGTCTGCGGCTGATGGCTCCGCAGGCAGTGGGCGATGACCTCGTGCACGCGCCTGGCGAGTTCCGGTGGCAGCTGGCTGTCGATGCTGCGGCCTTTCAGTTCGGGCGGTGGCGCCGTAGCCAGCGCCGCATTGGAGGACATGACCTCCAGGTAGGTGCCGTCCGCGCTCAGCAGCATCAGCAGATCGGGTGCCGATGCCGTCACCGCTTTCAGGTGCGCGGCCGTCTCGGCCAGCGAGGTCTCCGTGGACAGTCGTTGC
>JAIOIA010000167.1:0-9906 GCA_019912745.1 Comamonas sp.
ACCTGGTGCATCCCCGCCGTGTTGTCCACCACGCCGATCCGGTAACCGCCCTCTTGCAGCACATCCCACCGGCGGAACTCCTCGGCGCGGTCGACGTGCGTCACGATTTCCGCGGTCGGGTCCATGGTGAGGTAGTAGTTGCCGAGCACCATGTCCTTCGACGGCGCCACCACCGGCGAGCCGTCGGCGGGCTTCAGCAGGTTCTTCGTGCTCAGCATCAGCTCGCGCGCCTCGCGCACAGCCTTCTCGCTCAGCGGCACGTGAACCGCCATCTGGTCACCGTCGAAGTCCGCGTTGAACGCGGCGCACACCAGCGGGTGAATCTGAATCGCCTTGCCTTCGACCAGCAGCGGCTCGAAGGCCTGAATGCCCAGGCGGTGCAGCGTCGGCGCGCGGTTGAGCAGCACCGGGCGCTCCTGGATTACCTCTTCCAGCACTTCCCACACTTCGGGCCGCTCGCGCTCGATGATGCGCTTGGCGCCCTTTACGTTGCTGGCGTAGTTGTACTGAACCAACCGGCTGATCACGAACGGGCGGTAAAGCTCCAGCGCCATGATCTTCGGCAGGCCGCATTGGTGCAGCTTGAGGTTGGGGCCGACCACGATGACCGAGCGTCCCGAGTAGTCGACGCGCTTGCCGAGCAGGTTCTGGCGGAAGCGGCCCTGCTTGCCCTTGAGCATGTCGGAGAGCGAACGGAGCGGCCGGCGGTTGGGGCCGGTGAAGACCTTGCCGCGGCGGCCGTTGTCGAAGAGGGCGTCCACGGCCTCTTGCAGCATCCGTTTCTCGTTCCGGATGATGATGTCCGGGGCGTTCAATTCCATCAGGCGCTTCAGGCGGTTGTTCCGATTGATGACGCGGCGATAGAGATCGTTGAGGTCGCTGGTCGCGAAGCGTCCGCCCTCCAGCGGGACCAAGGGGCGCAGGTCGGGCGGGATGACCGGGATGACTTCCATCATCATCCAGTCGGGCTTGTTGGCCGAGTCGCGGAAGGCCTCGACCACCTTCAAGCGCTTGGCGATCTTCTTCTTGGTGGCCTCGCTCTTGGTCTTGGTCAGGTCCTTGCGCAGCTTCTTGGCGAGCTCGTCGCAGTCGATCTTCTTGAGCAGCTCGAGGACCGCCTCGCCGCCCATGCGGGCCGTGAAGCCGTCGAGGAACTCCTCGCGGGCCTTTTGAAATTTATCTTCGGTGAGGATTTCGCCCTCGCTGAGCGTGCTGGTGCCGGGGTCGGTGACGACGTAGGCCTCGCAGTAGAGGACCTTCTCGAGGTCCTTCAGCGTGGTGTCGAGGATGGTGCCGATGCGGGAGGGCAGGCTCTTCAAAAACCAGATGTGCGCGACCGGGGTGGCCAAGTTGATGTGGCCCATGCGCTCGCGTCGGACCTTGGACTGGATGACCTCGACGCCGCATTTTTCGCAGATGATCCCGCGGTGCTTCATGCGCTTGTACTTGCCGCAGTTGCACTCGTAGTCCTTCACCGGTCCGAAGATCTTGGCGCAGAACAGGCCGTCGCGCTCGGGCTTGAAGGTGCGGTAGTTGATGGTCTCGGGCTTCTTGACCTCGCCGAAGGACCAGGAACGGATTTTCTCGGGCGACGCCAGGCCGATCTTGATGGCGTCGAAATGCTCATCGGGCGTGAACTGCTTGAACAGGTCGAGTAGCGATTTCATGTGACTCTTTCCCTTGTATCAAAAATACTAGCTGTCAGCGCCTGTCAAACAATGATTTCAAAATGAAAACAATCTGAACTCATTGATGAACAAGCGTTATCAGCTCACTTTTCCATTACATCCACCCTGCGTCAGGAGCGGTCCATCTCGATGTCCAACCCCAGCGAGCGGATTTCCTTGATCAGCACATTGAACGACTCGGGCATGCCGGCTTCGATCGAGTGCTCGCCCTTGACGATGCTCTCGTACACCTTGGTGCGGCCCTGCACGTCGTCGGACTTGACGGTGAGCATTTCCTGCAGCACGTAGGCGGCGCCGTAAGCTTCCAGCGCCCACACTTCCATCTCGCCGAAGCGCTGGCCGCCGAACTGCGCCTTGCCGCCCAGCGGCTGTTGCGTCACGAGCGAGTACGGCCCCGTGGAGCGCGCGTGCATCTTGTCGTCGACCAGGTGGTGCAGCTTCAGGTAGTGCATGTAGCCGATCGTCGTCGGGCGCTCGAAGCGCTCGCCGGTGCGCCCGTCGTACAGCCAGGCCTGCGTGCGCGGCGCGGTCAAGCCCTTGGCCTTGGCGACCTCTTCCGGGTAGGCCAGCTGCAGCATCTCCTTGATCTCTTCTTCCGAAGCGCCGTCGAACACCGGAGACGCGAAGGGCACGCCCTTCTTGAGCTCCTGCGCCATGGCCATGAGCGCCGCGTCATCGAACTGCGCCAGGTCTTCCTTGCGGCCGCGCGCGTTGTAGATGTGCTCGATGTATTTGCGCACCTCGGCCGCCTTGGCCTCGCGCTCGATCATGTCGCCGATGCGCTGGCCCAGGCCCTTGGCGGCCCAGCCCAGGTGCACCTCCAGCACCTGCCCGATGTTCATCCGCGAGGGCACGCCCAGCGGGTTGAGCACGATGTCGGCCGGCGTGCCGTCTTCCATGTAGGGCATGTCCTCGACCGGCACGATCTTGGAGACCACGCCCTTGTTGCCGTGGCGCCCGGCCATCTTGTCGCCGGGCTGCAGGCGGCGCTTGACGGCCAGGTAGACCTTGACCATCTTGAGCACGCCCGCGGGCAGTTCGTCGCCCTGCGTCAGCTTCTTCCTCTTCTCCTCGAAGGCGAGGTCGAACTCGTGGCGCGTGTGCTCCATCGCGTTCTTCATCGATTCGAGCTGCGCGGCCACCGTGTCATCGGCCATGCGGATGTCGAACCAGTGAAAGCGCTCGACGCTGGCGAGATAGGCCTTGTCGATCTTGCTGCCCTTGGCGAGCTTGTTGGGACCGCCGTTGGCCACCTTGCCCACCAGGAGCTTTTCGATGCGATCGAACGCGTCGGCCTCGACGATGCGCAGGCGGTCGTTCAGATCGAGGCGGTAGCGCTTGAGCTCGTCGTCGATGATCTGCTGCGCGCGCTTGTCGCGCTGGATGCCCTCGCGGGTGAACACCTGCACGTCGATCACCGTGCCCTGCGAGCCCTGCTCGACGCGCAGCGACGTGTCCTTCACGTCGCTGGCCTTCTCGCCGAAGATCGCGCGCAGCAGCTTTTCCTCCGGCGTCAGCGTCGTCTCGCCCTTGGGCGTGACCTTGCCCACCAGCGTGTCGCCGGGTTGCACCTCGGCGCCCACGTAGATGATGCCCGAGTCGTCCAGGCGATTGAGCTGCTGCTCCGAGAGGTTCGGAATGTCGCGCGTGATTTCCTCGGCACCGAGCTTGGTGTCGCGCGCCATCACCACCAGCTCCTCAATGTGCACACTGGTGTAGCGGTCGTCGGCCACCACCTTCTCGTTGATCAGGATCGAGTCCTCGAAGTTGTAGCCATTCCAGGGCATGAAGGCGATCAGCATGTTCTGCCCGATCGCGATCTCGCCCAGGTCGGTCGAGGCGCCGTCGGCGATCACGTCGCCCTTGGCCAGCGTATCGCCCTTCTTGACGATGGGGCGCTGATGGATGTTGGTGTTCTGGTTGGAGCGCTGGTACTTGATGAGGTTGTAGATGTCCACGCCCACTTCGCCGGCCACCGCCTCGTCGTCGTGCACCCGGATCACGATGCGCGTGGCATCAACGTAATCGACGATGCCGCCGCGCTCGGCCACCACCACGGTGCCCGAGTCCACGGCCGCGACACGCTCGATGCCCGTGCCCACGAGGGGCTTCTCGGGCCGCAGCACCGGTACGGCCTGACGCGACATGTTGGCGCCCATCAAGGCGCGGTTGGCGTCGTTGTGCTCCAGAAAGGGCACGAGAGACGCCGCGACCGAGACGATCTGCGCCGGCGAGACGTCCATGTACTGCACGCGGTCGGCCGACACCAGCGTCGATTCACCCTGCTCGCGCGCGCTCACCAGGTCGCCCGTCAGGTTGCCTTTGTCGTCGAGCACCGCGTTCGCCTGCGCGATGATGTACTTGCCCTCCTCGATGGCCGAGAGGTAGTCGATCTGGTCGGTCACCTTGCCCTCGTGCACGCGGCGATACGGCGTCTCGATGAAGCCGTATTCGTTCAGGCGCGCGTACAGCGCCAGCGAATTGATCAGGCCGATGTTCGGGCCTTCCGGCGTCTCGATCGGGCACACGCGGCCGTAGTGCGTGACGTGCACGTCGCGCACCTCGAAGCCGGCGCGCTCGCGTGTGAGGCCGCCCGGACCCAGGGCCGAGACGCGGCGCTTGTGCGTGATCGCGGCCAGCGGGTTGGTCTGGTCCATGAACTGCGACAGCTGCGAGGCGCCAAAGAACTCCTTGAGCGCCGCGGAAATCGGCTTGGAATTGATCAGATCGTGCGGCATGAGCGGCTCTTGCTCGGCTTGACCCAGGCGTTCCTTCACGGCCTTCTCGATGCGCGCCAGACCCGTGCGGTACTGGTTCTCGGCCAGCTCGCCGACGCAGCGCACGCGGCGGTTGCCCAGGTGGTCGATGTCATCCACCTCGCCCTTGCCGTTGCGCAGATCCACGAGAATCTTCACCACGGACAGGATGTCGTCGTTGGACAGCACCATGGGGCCGGTCGATTCGTCGCGGCCCACCTTGGCGTTGAACTTCATGCGCCCCACGCGCGACAGGTCGTAGGTGTCGTGGTTGTAGAACAGGCGCTGGAACAGGGCCTGCACCGCGTCCTCGGTCGGCGGCTCGCCGGGGCGCATCATGCGATAGATCGCCACGCGCGCGGCGAACTCGTCCACGGTCTCGTCCATGCGCAGCGTCTGCGAAATGTACGGCCCCTGATCAAGCTCATTCGTGTGGATGCAGGGCAATTCCTTGACGCCCGCGGCGCGCAGCGTCTTGAGCAGCGCCTCCGTCAGCTCGTCATTGGCCTTGGCCAGGATCTCGCCCGTGTCGCCGTCGACGAGGTTGTGCGCCAGCACACGGCCTATGAGAAAGTCCTCGGGCACGCTGATGTGCGTCGTCTTCGACTGCTCCAGCTCGCGCGTGTGGCGCGCGGTGATGCGCTTGTCCTTGGCGACAATGACCTTGCCGGCCTTGTCGGTGATGTCAAAGCGCGCGACCTCGCCCTTGAGGCGATCGGCGACGAATTCGAGCTGCGCGCCCGAGTCCATCAGGCGGAAGTTGTCGTTGACGAAGAAGTGCGCCAGGATCTGCTCGGCATTCAGGCCGATGGCCTTGAGCAGAATCGTGACGGGCATCTTGCGGCGACGGTCAACGCGGAAGTACAGGATGTCCTTGGGGTCGAACTCGAAGTCCAGCCACGAACCGCGGTAGGGAATGATGCGGGCGGAAAACAGCAACTTGCCCGAGCTGTGCGTCTTGCCCTTGTCATGCTCGAAGAACACGCCGGGCGAGCGGTGCAGCTGGCTCACGATCACGCGCTCGGTGCCGTTGATGATGAACGAGCCCTTGTCGGTCATGCGCGGGACCTCGCCCATGTAGACTTCCTGCTCCTTCACCTCCTTGACCACCTTGGAGTCCTTCGTGGACGCGTCGCGGTCATAGATGATGAGTCGCACCTTGGCACGCACGGCCGAGGCGAAGGTCAGGCCTCGCGTCTGGCACTCGCGCACGTCAAACGCCGGCTTGGCGAGGTTGTACTCCGTGAACTTCATCTCCACGAAGCCGTTGTGCGAAACGATGGGGAAGGCCGAGAGAAACGCCGCCTGCAGGCCCTCGTTGGTTCGCTTCTTCGGGGGTACGTCAGCCTGCAGGAACGCGGTGTAGGCGTCCTTTTGCATCTGCAGCAGATAGGGCACTTCGAGCACGCTGTCGCGTGTGCCAAAGCTCTTGCGGATGCGTTTGCGTTCGGTATAGCTGTACGTGGATGTTGGGGCCATGAATACTCCGGGCAAAGACATGAGAAACGGTCTTCGACGACTGCCCCACGGACTCATACGGCCCATGGGCTTGGCGGTTGGCCACTACCAACCATGGCGGACGGCGATGCATTGCACATCGCCCGAACCAAGGCATCTTCCGTTGTCGGACAAGAGCAGAAGACACTAGAAAACGCCCCATCGGGCCGCTTTCTGGTGCGCTCTGCGGCGCAGCCATCACAAAGCGCCAAGGGCTGGAGGCCTCTTGCAAGACCTCCAGCCCGGCGCAAGGAATGTGCTTACTTGAGTTCGGCCTTCGCGCCCGCTTCGACGAGCTTCTTGGCAGCGGCTTCGGCGTCGGCCTTGGGCATCGCTTCCTTGACGGTCTTGGGCGCGCCGTCGACCAGATCCTTGGCTTCCTTCAGGCCCAGACCGGTGATTTCGCGCACCGCCTTGATGACCGAGACCTTGTTGGCGCCGACTTCGGTCAGCACCACGTCGAATTCGGTCTTTTCCTCGGCGGCGGCAGCAGCACCACCCACAGCGCCACCAGCAGCCGGTGCGGCCATCGCGGCGGCGCTCACGCCGAATTTCTCTTCAATGGCCTTGACCAGGTCATTGAGTTCCAGCACCGTCATGCCGTCCAGGGCGGTCAAGAATGCGTCTTTATCGAATGCCATTTTGATTTCCTAACAATTGGTTTTCAGAGGGTTGCAAATACCGCGACGCCACTCAAGCGGCCACGGCCTCGCCTTCGCCTTTTTTCGTCGCCAGCGCACCCAGCACCACGGCGGTGCGGGAGATCGGCGACATGAGCAAGCCACACAACTGAGCCAGCAATACTTCCCGGGAAGGGATGCTTGCCAACTGCTTCACGCCGTTCACATCCAGGGCCTTGCCCCCGAAGGCGCCGCCGCGAATCACCAGCTTGTCGTTGGTCTTCGCGAAATCGGCCACCACCTTGGCGGCGGCCACAGCGTCTTCGGAGAAGCCGTAGATCAGAGGGCCGGTCATCTGGTCGGCCAGCACTTCAAAACTGCTGCCATTCACCGCCCGGCGGGCCAAAGTGTTCTTCAGAACACTCAGGGACACCCCCTGGCTGCGGGCACTGGCGCGCAGTTTCGTCATGTCGGCGACCGTGATGCCACGGTACTCCGCGATCACGAGCGTTTGAGCTTTGGCGGCGAGCCCGGTCACATCATGGATGACCGCTTCTTTCTCACTGCGATTCAGACTCAAGGTCTACTCCTTCATATGCACACCTCGGGGCGAGCCCCTCGATGCGCGCTCTTCGTTTGCAGCGACCAACTGTCGAGGAATCCGAATTCCAGAATCAGCGGGGTCGCCATCTGCGTTGGCTCCGTGGATTTGAGTGCACCCTTCGTGCACACCAACGGTCTTGGATGGCCAGTGCATCACTACACCGCCCACCACCGGAGCGCCTGCAAGAGCGCCCCAATCCTTTGCCACTCAGGCGCTCAGGGTCTGCGTGTCCACGCGCACACCCACGCCCATGGTGCTCGAAACCGCCACCTTGCGCAGGTACACGCCCTTGCTCGTCGCCGGCTTGGCCTTGTTCAGCGCCTCTACCAGCGCCACCAGGTTGCCCTGGAGCTTGGCCACGTCGAACGAACGACGACCGATCGTCGAATGCACGATGCCCGCCTTGTCCACGCGAAACTGGACCTGACCGGCCTTGGCATTCTTCACCGCCGTCGCCACATCGGGCGTCACGGTGCCCACCTTGGGGTTGGGCATTAGACCGCGCGGGCCGAGAATCTGGCCCAGCTGACCGACGACGCGCATCGCGTCCGGTGCCGCGATGACGATGTCGAACGGCATGTCTCCCGCCTTCACGCGTGCTGCCAGATCGTCCATGCCCACCACGTCGGCGCCAGCGGCCACGGCCTCTTCCGCCTTGGAGCCTTGAGCGAACACGGCGACACGCTTGGTCTTGCCCGTGCCGTTGGGCAGCACGACGGCGCCACGCACCACCTGGTCGGATTTCTTGGCGTCAATCCCCAACTGCACGGCAACGTCGATCGATTCGTCGAATTTGGCCGTGGCCGCTTCCTTGACCAGACCGAGCGCGTCCACGAGCGTGTACAGCTTGCCGCTGTCCACCTTGCCCTCCAGGGCTTTCTGTTTCTTCGTGAGCTTGGCCATTTACACACCCTCCACCGCGACGCCCATCGAGCGGGCCGAACCGGCGAGCGTGCGCACGGCGGCGTCCACGTCGGCGGCGTTCATGTCTTTGAGCTTGGTCTTGGCGATCTCTTCGAGCTGCGCGCGCGTGATCTTGCCGACCTTGGTCGCCTTGGCGTTGGCCGAACCCTTGTCCAGCTTGATTGCCTTCTTGATCAGCACGGTCGCCGGCGGCGTCTTGATGATGAAGGTGAAGCTCTTGTCCGCAAACGCCGTGATCACCACGGGCAGCGGCAGACCGGGCTCAACCCCTTGGGTCTGCGCATTGAACGCCTTGCAGAACTCCATGATGTTCAAGCCACGCTGACCCAGCGCCGGGCCAATGGGAGGTGATGGATTGGCCTTGCCAGCTGGCACTTGCAGCTTGATGAAGCCGACGATTTTTTTCGCCATGAAAACTCCTTGCGGGTATATCGCCCGACCGACAACGGTCAAGCTCCCCGGGGGTGAACGACTCTAAAACTACCCAACGCACACAAGGCCGAGCCGAAAAGCCCTGGTACGCAAAATCTGTCGGAGCTCAGGACTTCTCGACCTGGGCAAACTCCAGCTCCACCGGGGTGGATCGTCCGAAAATCGTCACCGCCACGCGCAGGCGACTCTTTTCATAGTTGACCTCTTCGACGGTTCCATTGAAATCGGTGAAGGGGCCGTCCTTGACGCGCACCATTTCGCCCGTGATGAACTCAATCTTGTGCCGGGGCTTTTCCGTACCCTCCTGCACCTGACTCTCGATCTTGCGCACCTCTTCATCGGAAATCGGCGCAGGGCGGTTCTTGGCGCCACCGACAAAACCCGTCACCTTGTTGGTGTGCTTGATCAGATGCCAGGTATCGTCGTCCATGAGCATTTGCACGAACACATAGCCCGGGTACAGACGACGCTCCGTCGTGCGCCGCTGGCCATTGCGCACTTCCACCACCTCCTCGGTGGGAACGAGAATCCGGCCAAACTTCTCCTGCATCCCGGAGCGCTTGATGCGCTCGAGAATATTGCGTTCGACGGCCTTCTCCATGCCCGAATAGGCATGCACGATATACCAGCGCAAATTGGAGCCGGCCCCATCTTCCTGCGGCGCCATCTGCGCCCCCTCGGTCATCTCCGACATCACTTCCTCCACCCGAGCACCAGGTCGTAGAGCACCCACTCCAGCGTCTTGTCGGTAAACCAGAGAAAGAACGCCATCAGGACCACGAGCGCGAAAACGTAAACCGTCATCTGCATGGTTTCCTTGCGCGTGGGCCACACCACCTTGCCCATCTCACGCCACGAATCCCGCGACAACGCAACCAGCTGACGCCCGGCTTCGGAGAGGAAAAACACGACACACGCAGCCGCAAGACCGACGACGAGCGAGCCCCATTGCACCAAGGCACCCTCGCGACCGAGGAAATAAAAGCCCGCCAATGCGGCAACGACAAGCAGAGCCGCCAGAGCCAGCTTGGCCCTGTCCGCCGTCGTGGAAACCGTTTCAACCTGGGAAGTCGCCATTCATGTTCCTGTATTCAATGCACCGCGCAGACGCCGAAGCCCGTCAGGTCTGACGGGCTCTGTCACGCGCCACCCGGTGTGGCAGGGGCAGTAGGAATCGAACCTACAACCTTCGGTTTTGGAGACCGACGCTCTGCCAATTGAGCTATGCCCCTACGAATTCCCTCACTCGATGATCTTGGCCACGACGCCCGCGCCCACGGTGCGTCCGCCTTCGCGGATGGCAAAGCGCAGGCCTTCTTCCATGGCGATGGGGTGGATCAGCTTGACGGTCATGGACACGTTGTCGCCGGGCATCACCATTTCCT
>JAIOIA010000168.1:0-10835 GCA_019912745.1 Comamonas sp.
GCGTGGGGTAGTCGACGCTGCCATCCTCGTGCATGGGGGTCACGAGGGCAACGGTGCTGCCGGTGAAGAGTGGACTGCGGGTGGTCATGTCCGTGTCAAAAATCGTTAATGGAGCATTCTATGGCAGCTGCAACGGGATGCGCGCCGCCGGGGTTGACGATGACGCCGGCGGGCGCATGGCCGCGATGCGTTGCACGAAGCGCTCGGGCGCGGGAAGGAAGCCGTCTTCGTAGGCCACGATGCGCAGCGGCGCGCAGGCCGCGAGCAGCTCGCCCGGGCGCAGCAGGAAGTCCGGGCGCGAGGGTCTGCCCACGGTTTCGTTGCCCTGCGCGAAGGTTTCGTAGATCAGCACACCACCCGGTGTGACGCTCGCGACGATCGTGGGCAACAGCGCTCGCCAGAGGTAGTTCGTCACGATCACGCCGTCGAAGCTGCGCCCGGCGAAGGGCCAGGGGCCGTTTTCGATATCCGCGCAAACGGCTTCGCCCAGCATTGATATTGAATCGATAGCTTCTTGCGCTTTATCGACGCCGGTTACAGGGTGATTCTGTTCATGAAACCAGCGCAGGTGCCGCCCCCTGCCGCAGGCGACATCGAGCACGCGCCCGCCGACGGGGACGAGATGCGCCCAGCGCAGCACCCAGTCGGATGGCGGAAGGTGTTCGTGCATGGTTCAGAAACAGGCCCAGACCTGTTCGGCCAGCAGCACCATGAAGCCGGGCTGCAAGTACAGCATCAGCACAGCCGCCAATGTCAGCAGCGATGCGAGCCAGAGCAGGATGCGGATGGTGCTCATGCCGCTTGCGCCGTGGCGCGGTTCACCGGGGCTTCCTTCACCGGCAGGTTGAGCAGCGTCGCCATCACGCTCAGGCCGATCGCGATCATCCACACCATGTCATAACTGCCGGTGCGATCGTACAGATAACCCCCCAGCCACACGCCCATGAAGCTGCCGAGCTGGTGGCTGAAGAAGGAAAAGCCGCTGAGCATCGAAAAATGCTGCACGCCGAAGATCTGCGCCACCACCGCATTGGTCGGCGGCACGGTGGAGAGCCACAGCAAACCCATCGCCGCCGCGAAGACGTAGACCGAGGCAGGCGAGATCGGTGCCAGCAGAAAGAGCGCGATCACCACCGCGCGCACGGCGTAGATGCCCGCGAGGATCCAGCGCTTTTGAAAGCGTTGCCCCAGCACCCCGGCGCTGTAAGAGCCCACGATGTTGAGCAGGCCCACGATCGCCAGCGCAAACGCGCTCACCTGCGGCGTGAGGCCCTTGTCCGACAAGTAGCCGGGCAGGTGCACCGCGATGAAGGTGACCTGAAAGCCGCAGACGAAATAGCCTGCGGTGAGCAGCAGATAGGGCGGATGACGCAAGGCCTCGGCGATCGCGTGGCGTATGGACTGGGTGCGCACCGCCGCATGCTGGGCGTGAAAGTTGGGCTCGCGCAGGCCGAGCGCCAGCGGCGCCATCATCAGCGCCAGCACCACGATGGTGAGCAGCGCGCTCTGCCAGCCCAGGTGCAGAATCATCTGCCCCTCGATCGGCATCAGCAGGAACTGTCCGAAGGAGCCCGCCGCCGCCGCCACGCCCATGGCCCAGGAGCGGCGCTCGGGCGCGATCTGCCGACCGATCACGCCGTAGATGATGGAGTAGGTCGTGCCCGCCTGCGCCGCGCCGATCAGCACGCCGGTGGTGAGCGCGAACAAGAAGGGCGTGGGCGAGAGCGCCATGCCCAGCAGGCCCGCCGCGTACAAGAGTGTGCCGCCCAGCAGCACGCGAAACGCGCCGTAGCGATCGGCCAGCATGCCGCCGAAGATGCCGAGCACGCCCCATGAAAGATTCTGGATGGCGATCGCCAGCGCGAAAGTCTCGCGCGTCCAGCCCATTTGCTGCGTGATCGGCAGCATCCACAAGCCGAAGCCGTGGCGGATGCCGAGCGACAGCGTGACGATGATGCCGCCGCAGACGAGCACCTGCAGCATCGGGAGTTTCTTGGCGGAGTGAGGCATGGGAGAAGGGTGAAAGTATGCGCTGGCCGGGAAGGTTTGGCGAGCGCGAAGACTTGCGGTGGGAAGAGAGAGAAAGAAAAAAGGGCTTCAATCCGCCTGGATGGCGGGCTTGCGGCGCCGGGTGGCTGGCGCGGCATCCGCGCATGCATGCGTGGATGCTGCGCGGCCATCACGGCGCGCCTGCCGCTCGGCCTGAAAGCCTGCGCTCAAGCGGACGAGCGCGTCCTTCACGCCGACCGGCGTTTGGCATTCAGGGCAGACGGGCGCGAGCGTCACCGGGTGGCCGCAGGCGCGGTGCGTGATGGTGAGCGCGGGCTCGCTGCGGCGCGGCAGGTTGCTCCACTTTTCGCCCCAGGCCTTGAGGCTGAGCAGCAGCGGGTACAGATCGAGCCCCTTCGCCGTGAGCCGGTATTCGAAGCGCGGCGGGCGCTCGTTGTAGCGCTCGCGCCGCACGATGCCATCCGATTCCAGGCGCTTGAGCCGGGTCGAGAGCAGGTGCGAGGACATGCCCGTCTGAGCCTGGAATTCCTCGAAGCGCCGGGTGCCCAGGAACAACTCGCGCACGAGCAACACCGTCCAGCGATCGCCCACCACGGCCAGCGCGCGCGCCACCGGGCACAGGCTTTCGCCGACGTCTTGCCATCCCATGCTTGTTCCTTCAAAAAGTGAAGTCATTTTGGTATGCCCGCCGCTCTTGCGCGGATGGAGAGGCCCATGCAAGACACGCAAACCAACGCTCCGCGTCATCTGGAGGATTTCAAGGTCGGCGACGTGATCGAGACCGCCAGCGTGACCGTGACGCGCGAGATGATCGTCGCGTTCGCCCGCGAGTACGATCCGCAGCCCATGCACCTGGACGAGGCGGCGGCACGACAGACGGTGTTTGGCGAGCTGGTGGGCAGCGGCTGGCAGACGCTGGCGCTCACCATGCGGCTGCTGGTCGATGCGCGGCTGCTCGGCAGCACGCCCATCGTCGGTGCGCAGTTCAATGAAACGCGCTTTCATGCCCCGGTGCGCCCGGGCGACCGCTTGCACGCGCGGGCCGAGGTGACGGCGCTGCGCACCTCGCGCAGCCACCCGGAGCGCGGCTTTCTGGACATGATCGTCACGACCCTGAATGCCGACTGGGCGTCCCTGGTCACCCAGCACTGGAGCCTGGTGCTGCCGACACGCGCGGCCCTGTTTGAACCCCGAGAAAACTGGATGCATATCCAGTCCTACAATCCGCCGCCATGGCGAAATCACCCACTACCGAATACTCCGAAAGCACCATCCGCGTCCTGAAAGGCCTGGAGCCCGTCAAGCAGCGCCCGGGCATGTACACCCGTACCGACAACCCGCTGCACGTGATTCAGGAGGTGATAGACAACGCCGCCGACGAGGCGCTGGCGGGTTTCGGCAAGAAAATTCGCGTGACGCTGCATGCCGATGGCTCGGTCAGCGTGGAGGACGACGGCCGGGGCATCCCGCACGGACTGCATCCCGAGGAAAACGTGCCTGTGCTCGAACTCGTGTTCGCGCGCCTGCATGCCGGCGGCAAGTTCGACAAGGGCGCGGGCGGCGCCTACAGTTTCTCGGGCGGGCTGCATGGCGTGGGCGTCTCGGTGACCAACGCGTTGGGCAAGCGCATGGAGGTGCAGAGTTTTCGCGATGGCGTGGCCGCCAGCATGGCGTTTGCGGGCGGCGATGTGGTGCAGAAGCTGCAGACCCGGCCGCAGGCCGAGGGCGAGCGCAAGCACGGCACGACGGTGCGCGTGTGGCCGGATGCGAAGTATTTCGAATCCGTGCAGATCCCCATGGCCGAGCTCGTGCACCTGCTGCGCAGCAAGGCGGTGCTGCTGCCCGGCGTGACCGTGCAGCTCATCGACGAGAAGAAGAAAGAGACGCAGAGTTGGCAATACAAGGGCGGCCTGCGCGACTACCTGGAGCAGAGCCTGCCCGCGGACGCCATCGTGCCGCTGTTCGAGGGCGAGAGCTATGCGGAGGCCGACGACGACAACTTCGCCGAAGGCGAGGGCGCGCAATGGGTTCTGGCCTTCACCGAAGACGGCCACCCGGTGCGCGAGAGCTACGTCAATCTGATCTCGACCACCGCCGGCGGCACGCACGACAGTGGTCTGCGCGACGGGCTGTTCCAGGCCGTCAAGGGCTTTATCGAGCTGCACGCGCTCACCCCGAAGGGCGTGAAGCTCATGCCCGAGGACGTGTTCGCGCGCGTGAGCTACGTGCTCTCGGCCAAGGTGCTCGATCCGCAGTTCCAGGGCCAGATCAAGGAGCGGCTGAACTCGCGTGATGCCGTGCGGCTGGTGAGCAGCTTCGTCAAGCCTGCGCTCGAACTCTGGCTCAACGCCAATGTGGAGTGGGGCAAGCGCATCGCCGAGCTTGCCATCAAGGCCGCTCAGACGCGCCAGCGCGCCGGGCAGAAGGTGGAAAAGCGCAAGGGCAGCGGCGTCGCCGTGCTGCCGGGCAAGCTCACCGACTGCGAGAGCCGCGACATCGCGCTCAACGAGGTGTTTCTGGTCGAGGGCGACAGCGCCGGCGGCAGTGCCAAGATGGGCCGCGACAAGGAAACGCAGGCCATCCTGCCGCTGCGCGGCAAGGTGCTCAACACCTGGGAGGTCGAGCGCGACCGGCTCTTCGCCAACACCGAGATCCACGACATCTCGGTGGCCATAGGCGTCGATCCCCACGGACCCGAGGATGAGGTGGACTTGGGCAACCTGCGCTACGGCAAGATCTGCATCCTCTCGGACGCCGACGTGGACGGCGCGCACATCCAGGTGCTGCTGCTCACGCTCTTCTTCCGCCACTTCCCCAAGTTGATAGCGACGGGCCATGTGTACGTGGCACGCCCGCCGCTCTACCGCGTCGATGCCCCGGCGCGCGGCAAGAAGCCGGCCACCAAGCTGTATGCGCTGGACGAAGCGGAACTTGCCGCGATCATCGAAAAGCTGCGCAAGGAAGGCGTGCCCGAGGGCAAGTGGAGCGTCAGCCGCTTCAAGGGCCTGGGCGAGATGAACGCCGAGCAGCTGTGGGAAACCACGCTCAACCCCGACACGCGCCGCCTGCTGCAGGTGGAGCTGGGCGTCTTCGACTTCGCCCGTACCGAGGCCGAGATCACGAAGCTGATGGGCAAGGGCGAGGCCGCCGCGCGGCGCGAGCTGATGGAGCTGCACGGGGATGGGGTGGAGGTGGATGTATGAGCGTGGGTGGTGTCGGGATGGTGTTGCTATCGATTGACGATAGTAACGAAAATCGTTAGTATTAAATATGGCGATCAAATCCTTTGCCGATGCCGATACCCAGGCGCTGTTCGAGCAGCATCGGGTGCGCCGTTGGGTGAACATTGAAGCCGTCGCCCTGCGCAAGCTGGCCATGCTGCATCGCGCTGCCGTGCTGGACGATTTGCGTATTCCGCCCGGCAACCGCCTGGAGGCGCTGCAGGGCGACCGCAAAGGCCAGCGCAGCATCCGCATCAACGAGCAATGGCGCGTGTGCTTTGTCCGACACGGCGGGCACGCCACGCAAGTGCAAATCGTTGACTACCACTGATAGGAGTACGACATGACCACCAAAGTCGCATGGCCGCACCCCGGCGAAATCCTGTTGCATGAATTTCTGGAGCCCATGGGTCTGACCCAGTACCGGCTGGCCAAGGAGATCGGCGTTTCCCAGCGCCGCATCGGCGAAATCGTCGCGGGTGTGCGTTCCATCACCGTCGATACCGGGCTGCGCCTGTCCAAGTTCTTCGGCACCTCCGACGGGTTCTGGACGGGGCTGCAGTTCGACTACGACGCTGCAACCGCCAAGGAGCGCATGGCGGATGTGCTGGCGCGTATCCGGCGGTTTGACCATGAAGCAACCCACTGAGTCCACACCGCACCGGTATCGCACCCTCTACCTCAGGGAGAGGGTCTGGGGTAGAGGGTCGTTGGTCTGAAAAAATATGAATGATTTATGGCGTTAGAGCTTATAAGAAAGCAGCACCCTACGGCACCTGCATTGTTCGTGGCAAGCCCATCAAGCTCACGCCGGAAGAAGTCGTTCGCCAGCGCTATCTACTGGTTTTGCGTGATGACATGGGCTGCCTTGCCTGTCCGGCAAGTTTCAAGCGCCCATCGAGGAATATTTCCATCAGGCCGAAAAATTCCGCGACTCTACTGCGGTACAGATCGCAGACACCGAGCGGTCTCTAATGCGCGCGTTGGGATTGAACGCTTGGGCACCGCCGCCGAAGCGCGTGAGCATGCGGCGGGGTTGCGTGACGCCGCCAAGCGCGCAGTGGACATCGCCATCGAGGATTCCGAGGCTGCGGCGCTGGCATTTTTGGAGTCCGCGCAATGACCGACCCGCTGGCACCACCCTTTGTGCCAACGCCTGTGGCGCCCATTCGCTGTGTGATGCAGCGTGGTCAATGTGTGCAACCGGTGCTTGCCCAATTGCCGTGGGGCTGTGGAATTTTGTTTTATGTGCCGCTGCCGCTTGCCTGACAAGCGCAATAAGCTATCTATTTTGAAGCATGAACGATCTCGTTGAACCCGATCTTTTCATCCCGGAAGGCGATGAATCCCTCGCCAACTACGCCCGCCGCGCCTATCTGGAATACGCGCTGTCCGTGGTCAAGGGCCGCGCGCTGCCCGACGTGGCCGATGGGCAAAAACCCGTGCAGCGGCGCATCCTGTACGCGATGCAGCAACTGGGCCTGGGCTGGGGCGGGGCCAATGGAAACACGCCCGCCAGGCCGGTCAAGAGCGCGCGCGTGGTGGGCGATGTGCTGGGGCGCTTTCACCCGCATGGCGACAGCGCGGCCTACGACGCACTGGTGCGCATGGCGCAGGATTTTTCGCAGCGCTACCCGCTGATCGACGGCCATGGCAACTTCGGCAGCCGCGACGGCGACGGTGCGGCGGCGATGCGCTACACCGAGGCGCGCCTGGCCAAGATCACGCGGCTGCTGCTCGAAGAGATAGAACAGGGCACGGTGGATTTCGTGCCCAACTACGACGGCTCCACCGAAGAACCGCGCCAACTGCCGGCGCGTCTGCCTTTTGCGCTGCTCAACGGTGCCAGTGGCATCGCGGTGGGCCTGGCCACCGAAATTCCCAGCCACAACCTGCGCGAGGTGGCCGATGCCTGCATCGCGCTGGTGAAGAACGCCAAGCTCACTGACGACGAATTGTTCGCGCTGCTGCCCGCACCCGACTACCCCGGCGGCGGGCAGATCATCAGCAGCGATGCGGACATCCGCGCGGCCTACGCGAGCGGGCGCGGCAGCCTGAAGGTGCGCGCGCGCTGGCGCATCGAGGATCTGGCGCGCGGGCAGTGGCAGATGGTGGTGACGGAGCTGCCACCGGGCACCTCGGCGCAGAAGGTGCTCGAAGAGATCGAGGAGCTCACCAACCCCAAGCTTAAAAGTGGCAAGAAGAGCCTCACGCAGGAGCAGAACCAGCTCAAGGGCACGGTCCTCGCGGTGCTCGACGGCGTGCGCGACGAATCGAGCAAGGATGCACCGGTACGCCTGGTGTTCGAGCCCAAGAGCCGTGCCGTGAACCAGGAGGAACTGGCCAACACGCTGCTGGTGCACACCAGTCTGGAAACGTCCGCGCCCGTCAATCTCACGAGCGTGGGGCTCGATGGCCGGCCGGTGCAAAAAAGCCTGCGGCGGATGCTGGAGGAGTGGATCGCCTTCCGCCAGCAGACCCTCACGCGGCGCAGCGAACATCGCCTGCAAAAAGTGCTCGATCGCATCCACATCCTCGAAGGCCGGCAGCTCGTGCTGCTGAACATCGACGAGGTGATCGCCATCATCCGCGAGGCGGACGAGCCCAGGGCGGCGCTGATGGCGCGCTTTCGCTTGAGCGAGCGCCAGGCCGACGATATCCTGGACATCCGCCTGCGCCAGCTCGCGCGGCTGGAGGCGATCAGGATCGAGCAGGAGCTGGCCGAACTGCGCCAGGAGCAGGGGCAGCTCGAAGACATCCTGGCCAGTCCGGCGGCGCTGCGCCGCCTCATGGCCAGGGAGATCGAGCGCGACGCGAAGGAATTCGGCGACGCGCGGCGCACGCTGATCCAGGCCGAAAAAAGGGCCGTTGCCGAGGTGAAGGTAGCCGACGAGCCGGTGACGGTGGTCATCAGCGAAAAGGGCTGGGTGCGCGCGCGCACCGGCCACGGGCACGATGCGGCAGGCTTTTCGTTCAAGGCGGGTGACGGCCTGTACGGCACCTTCGAGTGCCGCACCGTCGATCAACTGCTGGCCTTTGGCGGCAACGGGCGCGTGTACAGCGTGCCGGTGGCAAGCCTGCCTGGCGCGCGCGGCGATGGCCAGCCCATCACCACCTTGATCGAGTTGGAGGCGGGCACCGAGGTGCTGCATTATTTCGCGGGGGCCGAGCGCGCGAGCCTGCTGCTGTCGAGTTCCGCGGGCTACGGCTTCGTGGCGCACGTGGCCGACATGCTCTCGCGCACGCGCGGAGGCAAGGCGTTCATGAACGTGGGCGAGGGCGAGCACGTCTGCCGCCCGTCCATCATTGCACTGGATTTTGAACAAAAAATGCCTCAAACCTATGATGGGCAAGCGCAAGAAGCTATCGGCGCCATAGCGGCGACGCACGTGGCCTGCGTGTCCACGGGCGGACGCATCCTGACTTTCGGCCTGGGCGAGCTCAAGCGCCTGGAAAAGGGCGGCCGCGGCCTGACCCTGATGGCGCTGGAAGCGGGTGATGCGCTCGCCGGAGCCGCGGCCTATGTCCGCAGCGTGCGCATCGCCGGAGTGGGCCGCGGCGGCAAGGCGCGCGAGGAGCAGCTGGAGATCCGCAGCCTGAACAACGCCGGCGCCGCGCGTGGCCGCAAGGGCAAGGCGGGCAATTTCGGCTTCAAGCCCGATGACGTGACGAGGGTGCTCTGATGGTGAACGACGTTTCCGTACCCGAAGTCCTGGCGCTCGTCATCCTGGCCCTGGCAAGCGTGCTGCTGGGGCGCTGGGCCGGTGCGCGCTGGCGTGCGCGCCGCCACGAACGGCAGGAGCGGGCAGCGCGCGCGCAGGAAAGCCGCCAGGCGCGCCGGGCCCGCCAGCGCCGGGAGCGGCGCCAGCAAGAGCGGTCTTGAGCCCCCGATTCATTGCGGTGGGTAAGCCGCGTGCTCTGGCGCCGTCTTCGTGTGTAATGCACCCTGACAGGAGAACCAGACAGGAGGCAACATGAAGCAGATCAGCATCGCGCAGAAACTGTGGCTGTCGGTGGCCGTGATCGTCATTGCGTTCAGCGCCATCGTCGCGGGCGCGGGCTGGCGCTCGGGGCAGACGTCGGCGATGTCTCGCGCCGTGGGCGACGACGTGATGTTGCGTGTGACCACCGCGACGCGCTGGATGGGCCTGACCGAAACCAATGCGGCGCGCACGCTGGCGATCGCGATCAGCACCGAGCCCGCGGTTGCTGCCGCGTTCAAGGAGGCGATGGCGGCCACGTCCAGGGAGATCAGTGGCCTGCAAAAGCGCCTCGAGAGCCTGCAGCTGTCCGATGCCGACCGCGCCGCAATGCAGCGCATCGCCGATGCACGCAAGGCCATGTTCGAGCAGCGTGCGCAGGTGAACAAGCTCAAGGAGGCGGGCGACAACGAGAAGGCTGTGCAGCACGTGAGGGAGTCGTATGTGCCTGCGTCCGATGCCTACCTCAAGGCGCTGGCGGATTTCGTCGAGCTGCAGAAGACCCACGGCGATGCGGCCCGCGAGGCGGCGGCGCGGGCGAGCATGGACACGGTCAGGATGGCGGCGGTGGGGGTGGGTCTGCTGCTCGTGCTGATCGTCATCGGCGCCTACTACCTCATCCGCAGCATCCGCGTGCCGCTGGCGCAGGCCAATGGCATGGCCGGGCGCATCGCCATGGGCGATCTGAGCTCCCGGGCCCGCTCGGAGACGCGCGGCGACGAATTCGGCCAGCTGCTGCATTCGCTGGAGGAAATGCGCGCCTCGCTGGCCAGAATGGTGCATGACGTGCGCCAGAGCGCGGACAGCATCGCGGTGGCCAGCTCGCAGATCGCCAGCGGCAATCAGGATCTTTCGGCGCGCACCGAGGCCGCCTCCAGCAGCCTGCAGCAGACGGCCGCGGCCATGGAAGAGTTCACCAGCACCATCCAGCAAAGCGACGGCACGGCACGCCAGGCGAGCCAGCTCGCGTCCAGCGCCAGCGACGTGGCGCGGCGCGGCGGCTCGGTGGTCTCGCAGGTGATCTCCACCATGAGCGAGATCCAGAGCAGCAGCCACAAAATCGCCGACATCATCGGCGTGATCGACGGCATCGCTTTCCAGACCAACATCCTGGCGCTCAACGCCGCCGTGGAAGCGGCGCGCGCGGGTGAGCAGGGCCGCGGCTTCGCCGTGGTGGCCAGCGAGGTGCGCGCGCTGGCCGGGCGCTCGGCGCAGGCGGCCAAGGAGATCAAGGCGCTGATCGGCGCCTCGGTGCAAAGTGTCGAGGCCGGCTCGCAGCTCGTGCATGGCGCGGGCGAGACCATGCAGGAGGTGGTGCAGTCGGTGCAGCGCGTGTCCGACATGATGGGCGAGATCACGGCGGCCTCCTCGCAGCAGAGCGCCGGGGTCGGCGAAGTGAACCAAGCTGTGGGGCAGCTCGATCAGATGACGCAGCAGAACGCCGCGCTGGTGGAAGAAAGCGCCGCGGCCGCGCACAGCCTGAACGAGCAGGCGCAGCACCTCGCGCAGGTGGTCGCTGCCTTCCGCGTGGAGGGCAGCGACAAGTCGGCGGCCGTCGGTGCGCGCCAACCCGCCGCGGCTCTGGTCCCGCCCGCGCAGGCGCCGGTGCGCGCCACGGTGGCTT
>JAIOIA010000169.1:0-11811 GCA_019912745.1 Comamonas sp.
TGCCGCAGTCGATCGCGCGCGCCGGCGCCATGAAACTGCCGCCCGCCTGCACCGAGGCGCAGGCGCTGGCCGAACTGCGCGCCATCGCCAACAAGAACCGGGTGATGAAGAATTTCATCGGCCAAGGCTACTACGGCACGCACACGCCCGGCGTGATCCTGCGCAACGTGCTGGAAAACCCCGCCTGGTACACCGCCTACACGCCTTACCAGGCCGAGATTTCCCAAGGCCGCATGGAGGCGCTGATCAACTTCCAGACCATGGTGATGGACCTGACCGGCATGGACATCGCCAACGCCTCCATGCTGGACGAAGCCACCGCCGCCGCCGAGGCGATGACGCTGGCGCGGCGCACGGTCAAAGCCAAGGGCAACGTCTTCATCGTCTCGGGTGACTGCCACCCGCAGACCATCGAGGTCATCGAAACACGCGCCGCGCCGCTGGGCTTCAGCGTCCAGGTCATCCGCTCGGAGCATGAGTGGATCGCGGCCATCAACGGCGACGACTACTTCGCCGCGCTGAACCAATATCCCGCTTCCAGCGGCTGGCTCGCCGACTGGCAGACCAGCAGCGACGCCATCCACGCCAAGGGCGCGGCCTACATCCTCGCGGCCGACCTGCTCGCGCTCACGCTGCTCAAGTCGCCGGGCGAGATGGGCGCCGACATCGTTGTCGGCACCACGCAGCGCTTCGGCATGCCCATGGGCGCGGGCGGCCCGCACGCGGGCTACATGGCCTGCAAGGACAGCTTCAAGCGCAGCCTGCCCGGGCGGCTCGTGGGCGTGAGCGTGGACGCGCATGGCGCGAGCGCCTACCGCCTGGCGCTGCAAACGCGCGAACAGCACATCCGCCGCGAAAAGGCCACGTCCAACATCTGCACCGCGCAGGTGCTGCCCGCGGTCATCGCCAGCATGTACGCGGTCTACCACGGCCCCGAAGGATTGAGCCGCATCGCCCGGCGCGTGGCACGGCTCACCGCCATCCTGAGCCGGGGCCTGGCGCAACTGGGCTACACCGCGCGCCACCATGACAGTGCCTTCGACACGCTGTGCCTGAAGACCGATGGCGCTACTGATCCAATAGCCGCCCGCGCCGTATCCATGGGCGCCAATCTCAGGAAAACCTGGAAAGACTACCTCTGCATCTCGCTCGACGAAACCACCACGCGCGAGGACGTCGAGCTGCTCTGGAAAATCTTCGCGAAAGACAGCCAGCCGCTGCCCTCCATCGACCAGCTTGACGATGGCGCCGACCTCATCCCAGCCGCGCTGCGCCGCACCAGCGCCTTTCTCACGCACCCGGTGTTCAACACGCACCACAGCGAAACGGCGATGCTGCGCTACATCCGCGCGCTCTCCGACAAGGACCTGGCGCTGGACCGCAGCATGATCCCGCTGGGCAGTTGCACCATGAAGCTGAACGCCACCAGCGAGATGATCCCCATCACCTGGCCGGAGTTCGCCCACATCCACCCGTTCGCACCGGCCGAGCAGCTCGCCGGTTATGCCGAACTCGACCGCCTGCTGCGCGACTGGCTGTGCCAGGCCACGGGCTACGCCGGCGTGAGCCTGCAGCCCAACGCGGGCAGCCAGGGCGAATACGCAGGCCTGCTCGCCATCAAGGCCTGGCATGAGGCCCAGGGCCACCCCGAGCGCACCATCTGCCTGATCCCGAGCAGCGCCCACGGTACCAACCCCGCAAGCGCCCACATGGCGGGCCTGCAGGTCGTCGTCACGAAGTGCGACGACAACGGCAACGTGGACATGGCGGACCTGAAGGCGCAGTGCGAGAAACACAGCGAAAAACTGGCCTGCATGATGATCACCTACCCGAGCACGCACGGCGTGTTCGAGACCCAGGTCAAGGAGTTGTGCCAGATCGTGCACCAGCATGGCGGGCGCGTGTACGTGGACGGCGCCAACATGAATGCGCTCGTGGGGGTGGCGGCGCCTGGCGAATTCGGCGGCGACGTCAGCCACCTGAACCTGCACAAGACCTTTTGCATCCCGCACGGCGGCGGCGGCCCGGGCGTGGGCCCGGTGTGCGTGGTGCAAGACCTCGTGCCCTTCCTGCCCGGCCACGCCACGGCGGGCCATCCCGGCAAGAACGGCGCGGTCAGCGCCGCGCCCTTGGGCAACGCCGCCGTGCTGCCCATCAGCTGGATGTACATCCGCATGATGGGCGCCGAGGGCCTCACGGCCGCCACCGAGGCCGCCATCCTGAGCGCCAACTACATCAGCGCGCGCCTGAAGGACCACTACCCCACGCTGTACGCCAGTGCCAACGGCCTCGTGGCGCACGAGTGCATCCTCGATTTGCGCCACCTCAAGGACACCAGCGGCGTGATGGCCGAGGACGTGGCCAAGCGGCTGATCGACTACGGCTTTCACGCGCCCACGCTGTCGTTTCCCGTCGCCAACACCCTCATGGTGGAGCCCACCGAAAGCGAAGACCTCGCGGAGCTGGACCGCTTCATCGACGCGATGATCGCCATCCGGGGCGAAATCCGCCAAGTGGAAAACGGCACCTGGCCGCAGGACGACAACCCTTTGAGAAACGCGCCGCACACGGCCGAAAGCCTGCTGACGCAAGAATGGAAGCACCCCTACCCGCGCGACCTGGCCGCCTACCCCGTGGCCTCGCTGCGCCGGCTGAAATACTGGGCGCCCGTCGGCCGCGTGGACAACGTCTACGGCGACCGCAACCTGTTCTGCAGCTGCCCGCCGCTGCCGGACGTCGCCTGACAGGCTCCCGAAACCCCGCACCGGCCTGGCGGCGGGGGCCGCTTTCCTGAGGCGGACCAGACGCAAGGCGCCAGCTGGTTCACCATCGGCGCCTGCCCGGTGGCTGGCTGCGCGGCGGCACGGTCTCGGCCAGCCAGCGGTCCATGGGGCCCGCATCCGCCCGGCAGCAACCTGGCCGCGCCGCAGTGGTCGTACAGAAGGGTCAATGAACCGGCCACGATCCGCGTGCCGTCACCGTACCAGGATCTCAAAGCAATTCAAAAAAATTCATACATATCCGGAACGCTCCCTGGCCTACACTGTCGCGTCCGCACACTGACGGCCATGAACCTCCCAGACCTGTCTTTTCTGTCCCAGAGCGAAGCACTGCGCAGCCAGGCACCAGAGCACCGCAAGCCGCCGCCCGACAAGGCCGCCGCCACGCAGCCCACGCGCGACCATGCCAAGGGGCCGCAGGCCGAGCTGATCGAGCAGTTGCGCGCGGCCCAGCGGGAGCTGCAGACCCAGAATCAGGAGCTGCTCTACAGCCAGCAGGCGGCGGAAAGCGCCTCCGAGCGCTTCGAGGCGCTGTTTGCCGGCGTACCGCTGTCGCTGATGGTGCTCGACGAATACGACATGGTGGTGCAGGCCAACGCCATGGCGCACCGCTCGTTTCAGCCCACCGAGCTCGATCGCCCGCTGACCTCGCTCATGCCCTTCGTGAGCGACGGCGACGCCGATCGCGTGCACCGTGCCTTCGCCATGGCCCGCACGCACGGGCGCAGCGACACCTCCGAGGTGGTGTTCCAGATCGGCAGCGATCGGCGCATGACGGGCGACCTGCACATCGCCTACATCGAGACGCAGCAGGGCAGCGGCGCGCCGCTGCGCCAGTTCCTGTGCGCGGTGATCGACCAGGGGCCGCTGCTGGCCGAACGCCAGACGCTGCAGCAGCGCAACGAGCAGCTGCACGCGAGCGAGCGGCGGTTGGAGGCCGTGATCAACTCGGCGCTGGACGCCATCGTCTGCGTCGATCAGCACCAGCGCATCACCGTGTTCAACCCGACGGCGGCGGCGCTGTTTCAATGCCCGACGCGCGATGCGCTGGGCAGCCCGCTTTCACGCTTTTTCCCCGACCTGCAGGAACGCGCCCTGGCCTACGCGATGCTGACCACGCAGGCGGCGCTGGGCGAGATGCAGGCGCGCACCGCCACGGGGCGCCTGCTGGCCGTGGAGGTAAACATGGCCTTCGAACACCACGAAGGCAGCACGACTACCACCGTGTTCGCGCGCGACCTGACCGCGCGCAAGAAGGCCGAGGATCGCCGCCAGGAGCTGGAGGTGCAGCTGCGCGAGTCGCAGAAGATGCAGGCCGTGGGAACGATGGCGGGCGGCATCGCGCACGACTTCAACAACATCCTGCACGCCATTCTGGGCAACGTGGAGCTGGCCAAGGCGGACGCGGCCACCCCGGACACCGACGCGCGCGTGCTGGAGAGCCTGCGCGAAATCGACAAGGCGGCGCGCCGCGCACGCGACCTGGTGCGCCAGATCCTCGCCTTCAGCCGCGACGAAGCGCGCCAGCGCCACGCGGTGCAGCTCACCGACCTGATGCGCGAAACCGAGCGGTTGGTGCGCGTCACGCTGCCGAAGAACATTCTGTTCGAGGTGCACACGCCCGCGCGGCTGCCCCTCATCCTGGCCGACGCCACGCAGGTGGAGCAGGCGCTGCTGAACCTGTGCACCAATGCCGTGCAGGCGCTGGGCACGCGCCTCGGGCAGGTGCGCATGCGGGCGCAGGTGCTGCGGCTCGAACCCCAATTGCGCGAGCGCCTGCATCTGTCCGAGGCGACGTGCGTGGCGCTGGACGTGGCCGACGATGGCCCAGGCATGGATGCGCAGACGCGCGCGCGGATCTTCGAACCCTTTTTCACCACCAAGCCCGTAGGCCAGGGCACGGGGCTGGGCCTGCCCGTGGTGCACGGCGTCATGCGCACGCACGGCGGCGCCGTCGACGTGCGCAGCGCGCCGGGCGAAGGCTGCTGCTTCACGCTGTACTTTCCGCTGGCCGAGGCCGACGATGAACCGCAGGCCTTCAGCCGGCCCGCCCCGCTGCTGTCCGCCGCGGAGATGGCCGCGCCCGTCAATACACGCAAGCCCTGCGTGATGTATGTCGACGACGACGAGGCCCTGGTGTTTCTGGTGCAACGCCTCCTCGGGCGACGCGCGTGCGAAGTGTGCGGCTTCACCGACCCGCAGGCCGCGCTCGCGGCCCTGGCCCGCGAGCCCGATCGCTACGACCTGGTCATCACGGACTACAACATGCCCGCGTTCTCCGGGGTGCAGCTGCTGCGCGCCGCGCGCGCGATCCGCGCCGACCTGCCCGTGGCGCTGGCCTCGGGCTACATCACTGCGGAGATCGAACAGGCCGCCCTCGATGAAGGCGCCCGCGCGCTCATCCACAAGCCCAACGACGTGCAGGAACTGTGCCGGACCGTGGACCAGTTGCTCCATGGCGGCGACTAATGCAGGGCCTGCACCGCCATGCGTGCATGAAGACGAAGACCTGCTCGTGCTCGACAAACCCGCCGGATGGCTGTGCGTGCCCGGGCGCGGCCCGCTCAAGCAGGACGCGCTGAGCACCCGCGCGCAGCAGCGCTGGCCGGGCGCGCTCATCGTGCACCGTCTGGACCAGGCCACCTCCGGCCTGGTGCTGATGGCGCGCAGCCCGGGCATGCAGCGATTGCTGAGCATCGCCTTCGCTCGGCGCGAAGTCGTCAAGCACTACGAGGCCGTCGTGCACGGCCTGCCGCATGCGCAGGCCGGTGCCGACGGCGACGGATGGCAATCGATCGATGCGCCCCTGGCGGCGGACTGGCCCAGGCGCCCGCGCCAGAAGGTGGACCCGCTGAACGGCAAACCCAGCCAGACACTCTGGCGCATGCTCGCGCATGATGGCGCGAGCGCCACCACGCGGCTCGAACTGCAGCCGCTCACGGGGCGCACGCACCAGCTGCGGCTGCACCTGGCGCACATCGGCCACCCCATCGTCGGCGATGCGCTCTATGCGGACGCGGCAACCCACGGGGACGCCCTGCGGCTGCTGCTGCACGCCTGCCGCCTGCGGCTGCGCCATCCCGGCACCGGGGCCTGGCTGCAACTGGCGTCGCCGGCGCCTTTCTGATTCTTCTGGTTCAATCGCAATCACCCGGATGCCCATGCGCCGGGAATCTGTCGGCACCACAGGACTCTGACGCGCCATGGCTTCATCTCATCTCTTCATCATCACCGGCGCTTCGCGCGGCCTGGGTCTGGCTCTGGCGCGCCAATTGCTGCAGCCCGGCCACACCCTCATCCTCATGGCGCGCCACGCCGATACCAGCCTGCGCGCGCCACCAGGCGGGCGCCTGGAGCAATGGCAGCACGACCTGAGCGAGGCCGCGTCCGCCGCGCAGCGCCTGGGCGAGTGGCTGGGTGCGCAGGCCCCGCACCAGCATGCGAGCGCCACGCTCATCAACAACGCGGGGCAGTTGGCGCACATCGCGCCGCTGAGCCAATGCGCGGGCAGCGCGCAGCAAGCCTCGATCGCTTCGGCGCTGCGCGTGGGTCTGGAAGCGCCGATGCTGCTCACCGCGCAGTTCCTGGCCGCCACCGAACACTGGCCCGCGCGGCGCAAGGTGCTCAACATCTCCTCGGGGTTGGGGCGCAGGCCCATGGCCGCGCAGGCCACTTACTGCGCCGCCAAGGCGGGGCTGGATCACTTCACGCGCTGCGTGGCGCTGGAAGAAGCGGCCAAGCTGCACGGCGCGCGCATCTGCTCGCTCGCGCCCGGCGTGATCGACACCGACATGCAGCTGCAGCTGCGCAGCGCCGATGCGGCCACGTTCCCCGACCGGGAGCGATTCGAGAGCCTGCACACCCGGCAGCAGCTCGCCAGTGCCCAGGACACGGCCGCGCAGGTGCTGGCGTGGCTGCAGCGCCCGGACTTCGGCATGGAGCCGGTGGCCGACATCCGTTCTCCCGGCACCGGCCCGGGAAGCACCGGTGCGGCCCGGGAGAAATTTGCGACGCAATAGTGCATGATCAGGGGTCGAGCAGCGTGCAGCAATGCCCTTGTGCAGTCACTCAAAAGACAGACCATGGATGAACCCATCCTTACGATCGAAGAACGCGAAGCGATCAATTCCGGTCGCTGGTTTTCCTCGTTGTCGCCTTCGTTGCGGCACGACATTCTTCGATGCACCTACGTCAAACGCTACAAGGACGGCACGCTGATCGCGGCGCGCGGCGACCTGCCCGAGGAGTGGATCGCTTGCGCGCGCGGCGCGGTGCGCGTGAGTTCCACCTCGCTGTCGGGCAAGCAGATCACGCTCACCTACGTGGAGCCGGGCATCTGGTTCGGCGACGTCGCCATGCTGGACGGCGACCAGCGCACGCACGATGCCTACGCGCATGGCGAGACCACCACCGTGTGCGTGGCGCGCGCGGATTTCCGCAAGATCCTCGCGCAGCACACAGAGCTCTACGAGGCGCTGCTGCGCCTGCAAGCGCGGCGCATCCGCCAGCTCTTCGGCCTGGTGGAAGACCTGAACACGCTGCCGCTGCGCGCGCGCCTGGCCAAGCAGCTGCTGCATCTGGCGCGCAGCTACGGCGTCACCAGCCTCTCGCGCGAGGGCGAGGTGCGCATCGGCCTGCATCTGGCGCAGGAAGAACTGGCGCAGCTGCTGGGTGCCTCGCGCCAGCGCGTCAATCAGGAGCTCAAAACCCTGGAACGCGAGGACATCATCCGTATCGAGCCGGGTGGACTGGTGCTGCGCGACCGCGCGGCGCTGCTGCAAATCACGGAAAGCATCGGCTAGCATGCAATCAAAAGCGTAGCTGCCCACGTTTTTCCACCAACGATTTCAATTATTTTATCGTTGGATTTCATTTGCTGGCGTGCGCTAGCAGCTACTCTTTTTGAAAGGCTGGCCATGGCTTCCTACGACCAGTTCATCGGCACGCGCCCGGTCTCGGGCCGGCACGCCTTCGATGTCGATGCCTTCACCGCCTGGGCGCGCCAGCACGTCGAGGGCTTCGCCGGGCCGCTGCAGGTGCAGCTGTTCAAGGGCGGGCAATCCAACCCCACCTACCTCTTGAGCACGCCCGCGCGCAGCTACGTGATGCGTTCCAAGCCCGGGCCGGTGGCCAAACTGCTGCCTTCGGCGCACGCCATCGAGCGTGAATTCGCGGTGATGCAGGGCCTGGCGGGTACCGACGTGCCGGTGCCGCGCATGATCGCGCTGTGCGAGGACGAATCCGTCATCGGCCGCGCGTTCTACCTCATGGAGCACATGCAGGGGCGCGTGCTCTGGGACCAGTCCCTGCCCGGCATGAGCGTGGCCGAGCGCGGCGCAATCTACGACGAAATGAACCGCGTGATTGCCGCGCTGCACCGCGTGAACCCCGCGGCGCAGGGTCTGGCGCACTACGGCAAGCCGGGCAACTATTTCGAGCGCCAGATCGGCCGCTGGAGCAAGCAGTACCGCGCCTCCGTCACCGAGCCCATCACCGAGATGGACCGCCTGATGGACTGGCTGCCCGCGCACATGCCCGAGAGCGCGCGCGACGAGAGCCGCGTCGCCATCGTGCACGGCGACTATCGGCTGGACAACCTGATGTTCCACTCGAGCGAGCCGCGCATCATCGCGGTGCTCGACTGGGAATTGTCCACGCTCGGCCACCCGCTGGCCGACTTTGCCTACCACTGCATGAGCTGGCATATCCCGGCGCAGCTGGGGCGCGGCATCGCCGGGCTGGACCTGGCGCAGCTGGGCATCCCGAGCGAGCGCGACTACATCCACCGCTACTGCGAGCGCAGCGGTATCAAGGACACCGCCAGCCTGCACGCCGACTGGAACTTCTACCTCGCCTACAACCTGTTTCGCATCGCCGCCATCCTGCAGGGCATCGCCAAGCGCGTGGAAGACGGCACCGCCGCCAGCGCCGAAGCGAAGGCCGCGGGCGCGCAGGCCCGACCCATGGCGGAGCTCGCCTGGTCGTTCGCCAGCCGCGGCTGAGAGCACTCCACCCAAACCACCACTCAGGGAAACCCCATGGACTTCGACTACTCCCCCAAGACCCGAGAACTGCAGGCGCGCCTGACGCAGTTCATGGACGAGCACATCTACCCGGCGGAGAAGGAGCTCGCCGCCGAACTGGCCGCGAACACCGTGGCGGGCAAACGCTGGACGCCGCTCAAGACCATCGAAAGCCTCAAGCCCAAGGCCCAGGCCGCCGGCCTGTGGAACCTGTTCCTGCCGGTCGATACCGCCGAAGCCTCGGGCTACCACGGCGCGGGCCTGACCAACCAGGAATACGCGCCGCTGGCCGAGATCATGGGGCGCGTGCTCTGGGCCAGCGAGGTCTTCAACTGCTCGGCGCCCGACACCGGCAACATGGAAACCATCGCCCGCTATGGCAGCGAAGCCATCAAGGCCGAATGGCTGACGCCCCTGCTCGAAGGGCGCATCCGCTCGGGCTTCGCCATGACCGAGCCCGAAGTGGCCAGCAGCGACGCCACCAACATCACCACGCGCATCGAGCGCGACGGCAACGACTACGTCATCACCGGCCGCAAGTGGTGGACCAGCGGCGCGGGCGACCCGCGCTGCAAGGTCTTCATCACCATGGGCAAGACCGACCCCGACGCCGCCAGGCACTCGCAGCAGAGCATGATCGTCGTGCCCTCGGACACCCCGGGCATCACGGTGCTGCGCAACCTCAACGTCTTCGGCTACGACGACGCGCCGCACGGCCACGCCGAAGTGCTCTTCGACCATGTGCGCGTGCCCGTGGCCAACATCCTGCTGGGTGAGGGCCGCGGCTTCGAGATCGCTCAAGGGCGCCTCGGGCCGGGGCGCATCCACCACTGCATGCGCCTGATCGGCCAGGCCGAGCGTGCGCTGGAACTCATGTGCAAGCGCGCCAGCAGCCGCGTGGCCTTCGGCAAACCCATCGCCGCGCAGACCGTGACGCAGGAGCGCATTGCCGAAGCCCGCTGCAAGATCGACATGGCGCGCCTGCTCACCCTCAAGGCCGCATGGATGATGGACACCGCGGGCAACAAGGTCGCGCGCACCGAGATCGCGATGATCAAGGTCGTCGCGCCCAACATGGCCTGCCAGGTGATCGACTGGGCCATCCAGGCACACGGCGGCGGCGGCGTGAGCGATGACTTCCCGCTCGCTTACGCCTACGCCAACGCCCGCACGCTGCGCTTTGCCGACGGCCCGGACGAGGTGCACCGCAACGCCATAGCCAAATGGGAGCTGGGCAAATACGTGCCCGCCAGGCCCGCCACGCGTTGACACCCCGCGCGCGCCGTTCGGCCACGGCGCGCCACTGTCGCGCCGGCGTGAGCAACTGCCTTGCGAGCCCGGCTTCTCAGGTGTATGGATCTGATCCAGAAATAAGCATTTTATGATTATAATTCAATAATTGTTGTATTATTGAAGCATGAATGAAATTCAAACTGTGACTGCCCTTGGCGCCTTGGCCCATGCGCAGCGCCTGCGTGTGTTCCGCGCCTTGGTCGTCGCCGGCCCCGAGGGGCTCACGCCCAGCGTGCTGGCCGACCAGTTCGACGTGGCTCGCAACGCGCTGTCCTTCCACCTGAAGGAGCTGGCTCACGCCGGCCTCGTCACGGTTGAACAGCAAGGCCGCAATCTCATTTACCGCGCCGACTTCGGCCAAATGAACGAGCTGCTTGGCTACCTGACCGAACACTGCTGCCAGGGCGGCGCGTGCGAAGCCACCGCTGCTTCCCCCGTCTGTACCTCCTGCTGAAAGGCACTCCATGAAACGCTTTCACGTCCACCTGCGCGTCGATGACCTGAACCGCAGCATCGGCTTCTATTCGCAACTGTTCGCTGCGCAGCCGGCACGCGTCGAAGTCGATTACGCGAAATGGATGCTCGAAGACCCGCCGGTGAACTTCGCCATCTCCGCGCGCGGCAGCAAACCGGGCATCGACCACTTGGGCGTTCAGACCGACGATGCCGAGGAACTGGCCGCGCTCAAGGCCCGCGCCGAGGCGGCTGACATGACGTTGCTGAATGAAGGCACCACGGCCTGCTGCTATGCGCGCAGCGAGAAGCACTGGGTCACCGACCCGCAGGGCGTGGCCTGGGAGCATTTCCACACGCTGGGCAATATCCCGGTCTTCAGCGAAGCGCAGCACCCCGCACCCGCGGCCGCCCCGGCATGCTGCTCGGGCTCCTCCCGGACTTCCTGTTGCTGACGTGAGCCGCCCATGACCCAAGCCACCACGGCCGGCCACGCGCCAGCCATGCCCGGCATGAGCGTCTTCGAGCGCTTCCTGACCGTCTGGGTGCTGCTGTGCATCGTCGCCGGCGTTGCCCTGGGCCAATTCGCACCCGGCGTGTTCCAGGCCATCGGCCGCATGGAGATCGCCCAGGTTAACTTGCCCGTGGGCCTGTTGATCTGGGTCATGATCATTCCGATGCTGCTCAAGGTGGACTTCGGCGCTCTGAGCCAGGTCAGGCAGCATTGGCGTGGCATCGGCGTGACGCTGTTCGTGAACTGGGCGGTCAAGCCGTTCTCAATGGCGCTGCTGGCGTGGATCTTCATCCGCCAGGTCTTCGCGCAGTGGCTCCCCGCCGACCAGCTCGACAGCTATGTTGCGGGCCTGATCCTGCTCGCCGCTGCGCCCTGCACGGCAATGGTCTTTGTCTGGAGCCGACTGACCGGGGGCGATCCGGTGTTCACGCTGTCGCAGGTGGCCTTGAACGACACCGTCATGGTGTTCGCCTTCGCACCCATCGTCGGCCTGCTGCTGGGCCTGTCGGCCATTACGGTACCGTGGGACACGCTGCTGGTGTCCGTGGCGCTTTACATCGTCGTGCCGGTGATCCTGGCCCAGTTCTGGCGCCGCGCGCTGCTGCGTCGAGGCCGGGCCGCGTTCGAGGCCGCGCTGGCGCGCATGGGCCCGCTGTCCATCGCGGCGCTACTGCTCACGCTGGTGTTGTTGTTCGCTTTTCAGGGGCAGGCCATCCTGCAACAGCCGCTGGTGATCGCCATGCTGGCG
>JAIOIA010000170.1:0-12847 GCA_019912745.1 Comamonas sp.
GGGCTGGGGCTGGATTCGGGCAGACACTCGGCGAGCCTGGAGCGCGGCAGCCCCGGCGTGCTGCATGGCAACCGCACCTACATCCTGCAGGACGAGAACGGCCAGATCACCGAGACGCACTCAATCAGCGCGGGCCTGGACTACCCCGGCGTCGGCCCCGAGCACGCCTGGCTGCAGCAGATCCACCGCGCCGAGTATGTGGGCATCACCGACGACGAGGCGCTGGCGGCCTTTCACCACCTGTGCCGCACCGAGGGCATCATTCCGGCGCTCGAATCGAGCCACGCGGTGGCCTACGCGATGAAGCTCGCCAAGACCATGAAGCCCGAGCAGACCATCCTCGTGAACCTCTCGGGCCGCGGCGACAAGGACATCGGCACCGTCGCCGATCTCTCGGGCGGCGAATACCACGACCGGCCCAGCCAGCACGGCGTCAGCGTGAAGGGAGCGAAGGCATGAGCCGCATTCCCGCCACTTTCGAAGCCCTGGCCACCAAGGGGCGCAAGGCCCTCATTCCCTATGTGACGGCGGGTTTCCCGTTCGCCGACATCACGCCTGCGCTGATGCATGGCATGGTCGAAGCCGGGGCCGACGTGATCGAACTGGGCGTGCCGTTTTCCGACCCCATGGCCGACGGCCCCGTGATCCAGAACGCCGGCGAAAAGGCCTTGCAGCTGGGTGTGGGCATGAGCGAAGTGCTGAACATGGTTCACGCCTTCCGGCAGCGCAACGCCGACACACCCGTCGTCCTGATGGGCTATGCCAACCCCGTGGAACGTTATGAGCAGCGCCACGGCGCGAGCAGCTTCGCGCGCGATGCGGCGGCGGCCGGGGTCGATGGCGTGCTCGTTGTCGATTACCCGCCCGAAGAGTGCGAGGAGTTTGCCGGGCAATTGCGCGCGCACGGCATCGACCTGATCTTCCTGCTGGCCCCCACGTCCACGCCCGAGCGCATGCGTCAGGTGGCCGCCGTCGCCAGCGGCTACGTGTACTACGTCTCGCTCAAGGGCGTGACCGGCTCGGGCGCGCTCAACGTGCACGAGGTCGAGGCCATGCTGCCGCGCATCCGCGAGCACGTGAAAATCCCCGTGGGCGTGGGCTTTGGCATCCGCGATGCGGACACCGCCAGGGCCATCTCCCGCGTGGCCGACGCCGTCGTGATCGGCAGCCGCATCATCACGCTCATCGAGGACCAGCCACACGAGCGCGTCGTGGGCGTCACCACCGATTTCTTGCGTCAGATTCGCAAGGCACTGGATAGCTGAAAGGCAAACGACATGTCCTGGCTGGAAAAGCTTCTACCGTCCAAGATCCATCAGACCGACCCGGCCGAGCGGCGCCAGATCCCGGAAGGGCTGTGGATCAAATGCCCGAGCTGCGACACGGTGCTCTACAAGACCGACCTGGAGCACAACCAGAACGTCTGTCCCAACTGCGGCCACCACCATCGCATCGGCGCGCGCGCACGGCTCAGCGCCTTTCTCGATGGCGAAGGCCGCTACGAGATCGGGCAGGAAGTGATTCCGGTCGACGCCCTCAAATTCAAGGACAGCCGCAAGTACCCCGAGCGCTTGAAGGAAGCCCTGGAAAACACCGGCGAGACCGATGCGCTCGTCGTGATGGGCGGGGCCGTCAAGAGCATCAGCGTCGTGGCCGCGGCCTTCGAGTTCGACTTCATGGGCGGCTCCATGGGCTCGGTCGTCGGCGAACGCTTCGCGCGTGGCGTAGAAAACGCCATCGATCAGAAGGTACCCTTCATCTGCTTCACCGCCACCGGTGGCGCGCGCATGCAGGAAGGGCTGCTGAGCCTCATGCAGATGGCCAAGACCAATGCCGCGCTCACCCGCCTGGCCAAGAAGGGCCTGCCCTACATCAGTGTGCTGACCGACCCGACCATGGGCGGCGTCTCGGCCGGCTTTGCCTTCGTCGGCGACGTGGTAGTGGCCGAACCTGGCGCGCTCATCGGCTTCGCCGGCCCGCGCGTGATCGAATCCACCGTGCGCGTCACGCTGCCCGAAGGCTTTCAGCGCGCCGAGTTCCTGCAGACCAAAGGGGCGGTGGACATGATCGTGGATCGGCGCCAGCTGCGCGACACCGTGGCGCGGCTGCTGGCCATGCTGCAGCGCCTGCCCGCCGACGCCATTGCCTGAAAAAATAGCTGTCAGCGCCCGCCCATCGGGCGTTTGAGGCACTTTTCTTAAAACAGCATCCCGGCCTGCAGGTTGCCCAGCACGATCAGCAGCACCTGCAGGATCACCAGGGCCACCAGCGGCGAGAAATCCAGCCCGCCCAGGTTTGGCAGCACGCGGCGCAGGGGCGCGAGCAAAGGCTCGGCCAGGCGCGCCACGACGCCTGCGATCGGCGAATGATTGGGCACCCAGCTGAGCACCGCGTGCAGGATGATGAGGCCGATCAGCCCCAGGATGGCCACGCGCAAGGTGCTGAACAACACCAGGGCCGGCAGCAGTTGCAGACCGCTTCCCGCCAACAGCACCAGCACCAGATATTCCACCAGCTGCGCCAGCACGGCCCCCACGATGCAGGCGCCATCCCAGCCTTTCACTGCGGGCACCAGCTTGCGCAAGGGCAGCACCAGCCAGTCGCTGAGCGCGAACACCGCCTGCCCGACGGGATTGCCGAAAGGCACGCGCTGGCGCTGCATGTACAGGCGCAGCAGGCACGCGCCGGCGATGACGCTGCCCGCCACGTCGAGCAGGAAAGAAGCGATCTGGTAAAGCATGAGGGCATCCGTGCGGTCCGAGCGTGCGATGATGCCACGCATGCTCCGCGCCGGCGCGGAGCGCCCTGCAGTGGCGAAAAACACCACCCATTCAGGGTTTCCCCCTTGTCAAAGCCCGGCAAGCCGATACGCTAGCCGGCATCGCTGGCGGCTACGATCGCCGCGCATGACATTCACACGCCCCCAAAGGTCCACATGAAATTCCAGATGAAGGTTCGCACGATGGCAGTGGCCGTGACCGCGGCCATTCTCGCGACGGCGGCACAGGCACAGATCAAGATCGGTCTGGTGATTCCGGCAAGCGGCCCGCTCACGCAGTACGGCACCATGATCCAGGAAGGCGTGGGCACCGCGGTGGAGCAGGTCAATGCCGCGGGCGGCATCAATGGTCAGCAGGTGCAGACGGTGGTGTTCGATGATGCATGCGACCCCGGCAAAGCCCCGGGCGCGGCCAATCGCCTGCTTGACGCGAAGGTGCGCTACGTCATCGGTCCGGTCTGCTCCGGCGCCGCCATCGCCGCCGCCCCCATCTACGACAGCCAGCGCGTCGTCGTGGTGACGCCATCGGCCACGTCACCATCCCTGACCAGCGGCATGGACTACCACTACATCTTCCGCACCATCGGCCAGGACAACGAACAGGGCGAAGCCGCGGCCAAGTTCATCATGGAGAAAATCAAGCCGCGCAAGATCGCCCTGCTGCATGACAAGCAGTCCTACGGGCGCGGCATCGCGAACACCGCGCGTAAGCTCCTGAGCCGGGCCGGGGCCGAGGTCGCGCTGTATGAAGGCATCACCCCGGGTGGCAAGGATTACTCGGACGTGATCGCCAGGATCAAGAACGCAGGTGTCGATTTCGTGTACTTCGGTGGCTATCACAATGAAATGGGGGTTCTGCTGCGCCAAGCGAAGGAAGCCGGGCTGAACGTCAGGATGATGGGGCCGGAGGGCGTCGGCAATTCCGAGATCAACGCCATCGCCGGCCCCGCCGTCGAGGGCATGCTCGTCACGCTGCCGGCCGACTTCGCGGCCAATCCGAAGAACGCCGCCGTCGTCAAGGCCTTCGAGGCCAAGAAGCGCAACGCCTCCAGCGCGTTCGGCCTCACCTCCTACGCCGCCGCGCAGGTGATCATGGACAGCATCAAGGCGGTGGGCGACGATCCCCAGCTCGTTGCCGACCACATGCACAAGACCACCTTCCAGACCCCGCTGGGTCCCACGAGCTGGGACGCGGGCGGGGACCTGAAGTCCTTTGAATTCCAGGTTTTCGAATGGCACCAGGACGGCAGCAAGACGGTCGTCAAATGAAGGCCCGCATGGGCGCGACCCCGAGGCAACGCTGAACATACCCCCTGGCGCGCGTCACGTCCCTGCCTGGGGCGGCCTGCAGCGTTGCAAATGCTCTCCATGGCTGCCGCCATGTCTGCGCTTTGCTCCTTGCTCCCTCCCCCATGCAGGGCGCGCCACATCGCGAGGACTTATTCAGCGTCGCCCTAAAATCGGCGGTTTTACCATCGCAGGCGGCCCCGCCTGTCCTGACCAGGCGCACCGTCATGCGGTGGCGCCCAAGCTGCCATGTCTTCCTCCGAGCCCACCACCGCTGCCGCCACGCCTGCTTCCGACGAAAACCAGCTCATCGCGGAGCGCCGCGAGAAGCTCAGGCACCTGCGCGAACGGCAGACCCAGGGGCAAGGCGTCGCCTTTCCCAACGATTTCAAGCCGCTGCACCGCGCCGCCGCGCTGCACGAGCAGTACGGCGCCACCGAGTCCGAGGTCCTGCAGGCACAGGCCGTCGCCGTGAGCGTGGCCGGGCGCATGATGCTCAAGCGCATGATGGGCAAGGCCAGTTTCGCCACGCTGCAGGACGGCTCGCTGGGCGAGACCGCCGGGCGCATCCAGCTGTACGTCACGCGCGACGCGCTCGGCGAGGATGCCTACGCCGAATTCAAGCGTCTGGACCTGGGCGACATCCTCGGCGCCGAGGGCACGCTCATGAAGACCAAGACCGGCGAGCTCTCGATCAAGGTCACGCGCCTGCGCCTGCTCACCAAGAGCCTGCGACCCATGCCCGACAAATTCCACGGCATGCAGGACCAGGAAACCAAATACCGCCAGCGCTATGTCGATCTGATGACCGACGACGCGGCACGTAGGCGCTTCGTCGCGCGCAGCCAGACCGTGGCCGGCATCCGCGCCTTCATGGTCGCGCACGATTTTCTGGAGGTGGAAACGCCCATGCTCCACCCCATCCCCGGCGGCGCCAACGCCAAGCCCTTCGTCACGCACCACAACGCGCTCGACCAGGACATGTACCTGCGCATCGCGCCCGAGCTGTACCTCAAGCGCCTGGTGGTCGGCGGCTTCGAGCGCGTGTTCGAGATCAATCGCAGCTTTCGCAACGAAGGCATCAGCGTGCGCCACAACCCCGAATTCACGATGATGGAGTTCTACGCCGCGTACTGGAACTACCGCGACCTGATGGACTACACCGAGCAACTGCTGCGCGATGCGGCGCTCAAGGCCTCCGGCTCGCTGCAACTCTCCTACAACGGGCGCGACGTCGACCTGGCCGCGCCCTTCGCGCGCATGACCATCCGCGAGGCCATCGTCGCGCACACCGACGCGGGCGAGCAAGTGGACGATGCCGCGTGGCTCATCCAGGCGCTCAGGAAACTCGGCCTCAAGGAAGAAAAGGACCACCTCGCGCGGCGCACGCTCGCCAGCCTGCAGGTGCTCTACTTCGAAGAGGCCGTGGAACACAAGCTGTGGCAGCCCACCTTCATCATGGAGCACCCCACCGAGATTTCGCCGCTGGCGCGCGCCAACGACGAGCGCCCCGAGGTGACCGAGCGCTTCGAGCTCTACATCACCGGACGCGAGATGGCCAACGGCTTCTCGGAATTGAACGACGCCGAGGACCAGGCCGCGCGCTTTGCCGCGCAGGTGGCGGCCAAGGATGCGGGCGATGAGGAGGCGATGTTCTTCGACCACGATTTCGTGCGCGCGCTCGAGTACGGCCTGCCGCCCACCGGGGGCTGCGGCGTCGGCATCGACCGCCTGATGATGCTGCTCACCGACAGCGCCAGCATCCGCGACGTGATCCTGTTCCCGGCCCTGCGCCGAGAGCAATAAGGAACGGGGACAAGCACCGTGCTGGCGCGCCTGAAAACCGCGTTGCCGCCGTGGATGCATGACTGGCTAGACGTCATCACGCCCGCCATGCAAATCCTGCTGATCGTGGCGGTGGCGCTGGTGCTGCACCACCTGCTGCGCCGCCTGATCTTTCGCGCCAGCGACCACTATCAGTTCCCGCACGAGCTGGTCAAGCCGATCAACGGCGTCGTTCGCCTGCTCATCCTGGGCGGCGCTGCGCTGCTGGTGCTCGAACGCCTGGGCGTCTCCGCCAGCGTGCTGTGGTCCGCGTTCACCGGCTTTGCCGCAGTCGGCGCAGTCGCCTTCTTCGCGGCGTGGAGCGTGCTCTCCAACATCTTCTGCGCGTTCCTGATTTTCATGGCCGGTCCCTTTCGCGTCGGTGATCACATCGAGTTGCTGGACGCCAACACCGAAAAACCCGGCCCGCAAGGCAAGGTGATCGACGTCAACCTGCTCTACACCACGCTGGAAGACACGAGCACGCCGCCTGACGAGCGCCGATGGCTGCAAATCCCCAACGCTCTCGTCTTTCAGCGCGTCGTGTGCCGCTGGCACCCGGATCACGACACCCAGGCGCCCCGTGCCGCACCCACCGAGGCCACACCCTCCATACCAGAAAAATCGCTCTAAAACTGTACTGGCGCCTCAGGTTTTCCCCGTTGTCAAACGCCGCAAAACGGTTAATCTCTTCCCTCTCGCAGGTGCTTACCGGCACCGCAGAGGTTTTCACTTCTACCCATTTGAAAAGAGACTCCATGAAATTCCGCTTGCATACCCTGGTTGGCGCCATCGGCCTGGCCAGCGCTTCGCTGATGTTTCCCGCCCACGCGCAAATCAAGATCGCCATGGTGATTCCGGCCACCGGCCCGCTCACGCAGTACGGCGACATGATCAAGGAAGGGGTGCTCACCGCCGTTGAAATGGTCAACGCCGCCGGTGGCATCAATGGCAAGAAGGTCGAAACCGTCGTCGTGGACGACGGCTGCGAACCCAAGCAAGGCCCGGTGGCCGCCAACCGCGTGATCAACGACAAGATTCACTACGTCGTTGGTCCGGTGTGCTCGGGCGCCGCCATCGCCGCCGCCCCGATCTACAACAACGAAGGCGTGGTCGTCGTCACTCCCTCGGCCACCTCGCCAAATCTGACCGACGGCAAGAATTTCCATTCGATCTTCCGCACCATCGGGCGCGACGACCAGCAAGGTCCGTCGGCCGCCAAGTTCATCGTCGAGAAGATCAAGCCCAAGAAAGTGGCGGTGCTGCACGACAAGCAGTCCTACGGCCAGGGCATTGCCTCCAACGTGCGCGACGACCTGAAGAAGGCCGGCGTGGACGTGGCGCTGTTCGAAGGCATCAATGCCGGCGACAGCGACTACTCCGCCGTCATCACCAAGCTCAAGAGCGCGGGTGTCGATTTCGTCTACTACGGCGGCTACCACCCTGAAATGGGCCTGCTGCTGCGCCAGGCGGGCGAGCAGGGCCTGAAGGCCAGGTTCATGGGTCCCGAGGGCGTGGGCAATCCCGAGATCAATGCCATTGCCGGTCCGGCCGTCGAAGGCATGCTGCTCACGCTGCCCGCGGACTTCTCGACCAATCCCAAGAACGCCGCCATCGTGAAGGCCTTCAAGGACAAGAAGCGTGACCCCGCGGGCGCCTTCCAGATGACCTCCTACGCCGCGGCGGAAGTGATCATGAACAGCATCAAGGCCGTCGGCGACGATGCCAAGAAGGTCGCCGATCACCTGCACAAGACCACGTTCGAAACCCCGCTGGGCGCGACCAGCTGGGATGCCAAGGGTGACCTGAAGTCGTTCGAATTCCAGGTCTTCGAGTGGCACAAGGATGGCTCCAAGTCTCTCGTGAAGTAAGCCCGATCCCGGGCTGAGCGCCGCCGCTGTTCCGCACCACGGTTCGTCCGTAGCGGTACACGCTGGCGGCGCTGTCGTATTTGCTTTCCCGCAAGCACGTGACACACCTGTACGTGCCCTGTCCGAGGACCTCACATGTCCAATTTCCTGCCCGAGCTGCTGCAGCAGCTGTTCAACGGCCTGTCACTCGGCGCGATCTACGCGCTGATCGCGATCGGCTACACGATGGTGTACGGCATCATCGGCATGATCAACTTCGCCCACGGCGAGATCTACATGATCGGCGCCTACGTGGGCCTCGTCACACTCTCGGCCGTGGGCGTACAGGGCGGCCTGCCGGTCTGGCTGGTGATCGCGCTCATGATCATCGTCGCTGTCCTGGTCACCGCCGTCTACGGATACGCGGTGGAGCAGCTCGCCTACAAGCCGCTGCGCGACAGTCCGCGCCTCGTGCCCCTGATTTCCGCCATCGGCATGTCCATCTTCCTGCAGAACTGGATGGCGCTGGGCCAGGGCGCGCGCGACATGGCCGTGCCCGCGCTGATTCCAGGCGCGATGCGCTTTGGCGGCGAGGGCGGCGGATTTGAAATCTTCATCCCCTACGCCCGCGTGCTGGTGATCGCCGTCACCGTGGTGCTGATGGTGCTGCTCACGCTGTACATCCGCAATTCGCGCATGGGCCGCGCCAGCCGCGCCTGCTCGCAGGACATGCACATGGCCAACCTGCTGGGCATAGACACCAATCGCGTGATCTCCTTCACCTTCGTGCTCGGCGCCGTGCTTGCCGCGGTGGGCGGCGTGCTGATCGCCCTCGCCGTGGGCAAGCTCAATCCCTTCATCGGCTTCATTGCCGGCATCAAGGCCTTCACGGCAGCGGTGCTCGGCGGCATCGGCAGCATCCCCGGCGCCATGCTCGGGGGCGTCATCCTCGGCATCGCCGAAACGCTGGCCGCCGCCTACATCTCATCGGAATACAAGGACATCGTGGCCTTCCTTCTCCTCGTCCTGATACTCATGTTCCGCCCCACCGGGCTCCTGGGCAAACCTGAAGTGGAGAAAGTCTGATGGCGCACCCCACCACCACTTCCACCGACATCCGCGGTGCCCTGCGCGGCGCCATCACCGCCACCGTACTCGCGGCCATCGTGCTGCTGCCCTCATTCACGCTGCACCTAGAGCGCGCGGGCGCGCGCACCACCATCGTGCCGAACTGGCCCACCCTGGTCTGGGGATGCCTCGCCGTCTTCGTCGTGCAATTGCTGCGGCCGCTGCTCTTGCCCAGACTTCCGTCGGTCAAGCTGCCCAGCCTGCCCAGCTTCGAACCCGGTCGGCACCGCGTGCTGATGCTGGCGGTGCTCGTGGCCGCCGTCGCCTGGCCATTCTTCGGCGGGCGCAATTCGATCGACATCGCCACGCTCACGCTGATCTACGTCATGCTGGGTCTGGGGCTGAACATCGTGGTCGGCTTCGCCGGTCTGCTGGACCTGGGTTTTGTCGGCTTCTACGCCACGGGCGCCTACACCTTCGCGCTGCTGCACCACTGGGCGGGCTGGAGCTTCTGGGAGGCGCTGCCCTTCACTGGCGCGATGTCGGCGCTGTTCGGCTTCGTGCTCGGTTTTCCCGTGCTGCGCCTGCGCGGCGACTACCTGGCCATCGTGACCCTGGGCTTTGGCGAAATCATCCGCCTGCTGCTGGTGAACCTCGTGGGTCTCACCGGCGGACCGGACGGCATCGTCGGCCTGCCCAAGCCCACAGTGTTCGGCCTGCCGATGACGCGCAACCCGGCGGTGGAAGGCGGCACCACCTTCCACCAGTTCCTCGGGCTGGAGTTCAACACCATCCACGTCGTGATCTTCCTGTACCTGATGGCCCTGATGCTTGCCTGCATCACGCTGTACGTCAGCAACCGCCTGATCCGCATGCCGATCGGCCGATCCTGGGAGGCGCTGCGCGAGGACGAGATCGCCTGCCGCTCGCTTGGGCTCAACCCCATGAAGATCAAGCTCTCGGCCTTCACGCTGGGCGCCATGTTCGCGGGCTTCGGCGGCGCATTCTTCGCGGCACGCCAGGGCATCGTCAATCCGGAGTCCTTCACCTTCATCGAATCGGCGCTGATCCTGGCCATCGTCGTGCTCGGCGGCATGGGTTCGCAGCTCGGGGTGATCGTCGCGGCCATCGTGCTCACCGTGCTGCCCGAGCTCGCGCGCGAGTTCTCACAGTACCGCATGTTGATCTTCGGCCTGGTGATGATCGTGATGATGGTCTGGCGCCCTCAGGGCCTGCTGCCGATGAAACGCCATCAGGTGGAGGTGCCGCGATGAGCGCCCCCATCCTGAGCGTGAAGGATCTGAGCATGCGCTTCGGCGGCCTGCTGGCCGTCGACGGCATCGCCTTCGACGTGGCACCCCAGGAGGTCTTCGCCATCATCGGCCCCAACGGCGCGGGCAAGACCACGGTGTTCAACTGCATCAGTGGCTTCTACAAGCCCACCACGGGCGCCATCGCGCTGGCGGGCAAGAGCATTGCGGGGCACAGCAGCCACCACGTGGCCAACGAAGGCGTGGTACGCACCTTCCAGAACGTGCGCCTGTTCAAAAGCATGACGGTGCTGGAGAACCTGCTCGTGGCGCAGCACCGCCACCACAGGCCGCCGCCCCTGTCGGGCCTGTTTAACACGCGCGGCTACCGCGAGAGCGAGCGGCTCAAAATCGTCAATGCGCTCAAATGGCTGGACATCATGGGCCTGCGCGAGTACGCCAACCGCGAGGCCGGCAATCTCGCCTACGGCCACCAGCGGCGCCTGGAAATCGCGCGCTGCATGATCACCGAGCCGCGCCTGCTGATGCTCGACGAGCCGGCGGCCGGCCTCAACCCGCAGGAAAAAAACGATCTGCAGCAACTGATCGACCAATTGCGGCGCGATCATGGCGTGACGGTGCTCCTGATCGAACACGACATGGGGCTGGTGATGGGCGTGTCCGAACGGATTCTGGTGATGGAGTACGGCCGCCCGATTGCCTTGGGCACGCCCGAGGCCGTGCGCAACGACGAACGGGTCATCAAGGCCTATCTGGGAGAAGCCTGATGAGCACCTCGACCCCCATGCTCCAGGTGGAAAAACTCTCCACCCATTACGGCGCGATCTGCGCGGTCAACGAGGTCACCCTGCACGTCAACCAGGGCGAGATCGTCTCGCTGATCGGCTCCAACGGCGCGGGCAAGACCTCGCTCCTGATGACCATCTGCGGCACGCCGCGCGCCAGCGGCGGCAAGGTGATTCTGGAAGGCCAGGACATCACGCAGCTGCCCACGCACGAGATCATGCGCAAGGGCCTGGCCATCTCCCCCGAGGGCAGGCGCGTGTTCCCCCAGCTCACGGTCGTCGAGAACCTCAAGATGGGCGGGTTCTTTCAGGGCAAGGAAGCCAGCGAGAAAGGCGTGGCGCACGTGTTCGAGCTGTTCCCGCGCCTGAAGGACCGCGCCAGCCAGCGCGCGGGCACGATGAGCGGCGGCGAGCAGCAGATGCTGGCGATCGGTCGCGCGCTCATGAGCGAACCGCGCCTGCTGCTGCTCGACGAGCCCACGCTGGGCCTGGCGCCGCTCATCATCGCGCAGATCTTCGAAATCATCGAGACCATCCGCGCCGATGGTGTGACGGTCTTCCTGGTCGAGCAGAACGCCAACCGCGCGCTGTCCATCGCGGATCGCGGTTACGTTCTGGAAAACGGCCACCTCGTGCTCGAAGACACGGGCAGGAACCTGCTGTCCAACCCGGCCATCCGCAAGGCCTATCTCGGCGGCTGACGCATCCATCCACGCGCCGCATCGCGTGGATTTATTCGGCATCGCCTTAGGTGGTTTCCCTGCCCCCGCTGGCTTCGGGTTGAGACTACGATGAAAACGCTCGCAAACGCTGCGAGCGTTTTTACTTGTACGGGAGACCGAAAATGAAGCTTTGGACTGGACTGGTCCTGGCCAGTGCCGCGGCCGTGCTGGCCGCTTGCGGCGGCGGCTCGGATCCGGGGGGCAGCATCGACATCGACCTGAGCGGCGCACGCGGCTCTCTCATGTACAACCCGCCGCTGCAGGTCACGGCCATGGGCGCGGCGGACTTCACCGCGCGGCTGCAAGGCGGCGGCACCAGCGGCCAGACGCTGCTGGCTCTCGCCGGCGCGCCGAAATGCGATGTGAGTTTCCGCTATTTCGAATATGGCACCGTGGGCGGCGCCGGTGAAGCCACCAACGCCTCGGGCGCGCTCATGGTCCCTTCGGGAACGGCCGCCGGATGCAGCGGGCCCCATCCCGTCGTGCTGTACGCGCACGGCACCACCACCGACCGCGGCTACAACATCGCCGACATCACCAACCCTGCGCGCCCGGGAGCCTCCGAAGGCACGCTGCTCGCGGCCATGTTCGCCGCGCAGGGCTTCATCGTGGTCGCGCCCAATTACGCGGGCTACGACGTCTCCACGCTCGGCTACCACCCCTATCTGAACGCGGACCAGCAATCGAAGGACATGATTGATGCGCTCACGGCCGCGCGCAAGGCGTTGCCCGCCACGGGGGGCGTGGACAACGGCAAGCTGTTCATCACCGGCTACTCCCAGGGCGGGCACGTGGCCATGGCGACGCACCGCGCGCTGCAGGCGCTGGGCCAGCGCGTAACGGCCTCGGCACCGATGTCCGGCCCCTACGCCATGGGCGCGTTCGGCGACGCGATCTACTACGGCAACGTGGACCTGGGCGCCACGGTGTTCGCGCCCATGCTCGCCACCAGCTATCAGAAGGCCTACGGCAACATCTACACCCAGCCTTCGGATCTTTTCGAGGCGGCCTACGCCCCGGGGATCGACACGCTGCTGCCGTCCTACACACCCATTGGCGAGCTCTTTGCCCAGGGCAAGCTGCCGCAGACCCAGCTCTTCAGCAACGTGGCTCCGGCGCCCGGCTTCGAAGCCATCACGCCGCCGACCCAGCCGCCCGAGCTGGCGCCGCTGTTCGCGCTGGGCTTCGGCAGCAGCAACCTGATCAAGAACAGCGCCCGACTCGCCTATCTGATGGATGCGCAGGCCCGCCCCGACGGCGC
>JAIOIA010000171.1:0-7036 GCA_019912745.1 Comamonas sp.
GAGAGGCCCAGGGGGTGGGGCGAGGCGCTCATCTCAACGCACCCTGGCGGCGGTTTGCGGCTCGGTGGCCACCTGCTCACCGGCGCTCACGCCGCTGAGGATCTCGATCTGCTCGCCCACGGCCTGCCCCAGGCGCACCTGGCGCAATTGCGGCCGGCCGTTGCTGCCCTGCACGTACACGCCGGTCATCTCGGCGCGGCGCACCACGCTGCGCGCGGGCACGAAGAGCCGTTCGCCGGCTGACGGGCTTGCGCCCTGGAACCACAGCCGCGCGAAGGCGCCGGGCATCGCGCCCGACGTGTCGGCGGGCAGGGCCACGCGCACCGTCGTCGTGTGGCTTTGCGCGTCGGCGGTGGGCAGCCACTGCACCTGATCCCTGGCGACCGGCGTGCGGGGGCCGGAGGCGCCGGGCAGTTCCACTTCGACCTGCGAGGCGGTGCGCAACTGCTCGGCTTGCTGCTGCGTGAGCGCGGCCGACACGCGCAGGCGGCTCGGGTCATACAGGCTCACGAGCGGCTTGCCCGGCAGCGCCATGTCGCCCAAGGTCACGGGCACGCTGGCGACCACCCCGTCAAACGGTGCCTGCACCACGTGCAGGCCGGTTTGCGTGGCGGCCACACCGGCCTGCGCCTGCAGGGCCTTGACCTGCGCCTGGCTGGCCTGCCACTGCGCGCGGGCGTTGTCCAGCGCCGCCTGGCTGATGTAGTTCTTGGCGAAGAGCTGCTGCTGGCGCTCGTATTCCTTGGCGGCCACAGTGGCCTGGGCTTGCGCCGCCGCCACCTGCGCGCTGCTGGCGGCGGCGCCCTGGGCCGCCATGCGTGCGTCGATGCGCAGCAGCTCCTGCCCGGCCTTCACGTGGTCGCCGGCATGCACGCGCAGCGCGACGATGCTGCCCGCCACTTGGGCGGCGAGCGTGGCATCGCGCACCGCCTCCACCTTGGCATCGCCGCTTTGCAGGGGCGCCTGCGTGCTCGATTGCACCGGCGCCCAGGCCAGCGGCGGGGTGTCGGCGGCATGCCCGCCCCCGACCAGTGCAAAGGCCAGGGCGGGGGCCATGAAAGCGGTGCTCAAGCGGAGGGTGGACATTGGGGTGTTTCTCGCAAATTTGATGTTGATTATTTACGCATTCATGCAATTAGTCAATAAAGTATAATGCAGCCATGGAGATTGCGACATGAAGCCCATGCCCCCTCAGGTGATCGATCAGGTGGCCTCTTATTTTCAGGTGCTGTCCGAGCCCATGCGTTTGCGGCTGCTCAACCTGCTGCGTGAACGCGAATACAACGTGGGCGAGCTTGCCCAGGCCTGCGGCACCACGGCGGCGAACGTCTCGCGCCACCTGTCACTCATGACCAAGCATGGCATCGTCGCGCGCGAGGAGCGCGGCACCAGCGTCTATTTCAGCATCGCCGATCAGCGGGTGGACGACCTGTGCGAACTGGTCTGCGGCAGCATCGCCAGCCGCATGCAGGCGGTCAGCGCCGTGCATGATGCCCTCAAGACCATGCTCTGAGACGCGCGCCATGCCTTAGAATCCCCACCCTTGCGCGGGTGTAGTTCAATGGTAGAACGGCAGCTTCCCAAGCTTCATACGAGGGTTCGATTCCCTTCACCCGCTCCAGATTCACGCGCAAGCCATGTGCGCGCCCTCAGTTCACTGTCAACCAGAGCCCGGGAAAGGGGCTGCGGCTCACGTGGACAGCCTCAGGGTCGGACTGCCGTCCCACGTATTCCGCGTGAGCCGAGAAGGCCCCGCCGTCAGGCACGCAGCCATGACGGCGCGGGTAACCGGTTGACTTCATCGACATATCAGCGGAGTCACCATGCCCGTCCAGACCCTTGAGCCCTTGGTCCAGCGCGTGCGCTACCCGTTCACTGCGCGCCACGTGCAGCTGCTCGCGCGTGAAGCCCTCAGCCCCGGTTTCGTGCGTCTGACGCTGGGCGGGCCCGATCTCGCGGGCTTTGCCAGCCCCGGTTTTGACGACCATGTCAAGCTCGCCCTGCCGCAGGAGGGGCGCGACAAGCCCAACCTGCCGGTGCTTGTCGACGGCATTCCCATCGTCGAGGGCGCGCGAGCGACCATGCGCGACTACACGCCGCTGAACCACGACGGCGCCCGCCATACCGTGCAGCTCGAATTCGCGGTGCATGGAGACGGCCCGGCCGCGCACTGGGCGCGCACGGCGCCCCTGGGCCAGTGGGTGGGGCTGGTCGGGCCGCGCGGGAGCATGCTGATTCCGATGGAGCTCGATTGGCACCTGCTGCTGGGCGATGAATCGGCCATGCCCGCCATCGAGCGCCGCCTCGCCGAGTTGCCCGAGGGCACGCAGGCGATCGTGCGGGTGCAACTGGCCGATCCGGCCGACGGGCGCGCGTGGCGCAGCCGCGCGACGCTGGACTGCGTGTTCACGGATTCACTGGCGCAGGCGGTGCGGCAGTTGGCCGTGCCCGCCGGCGCGGGATTCGTCTGGGGCGGGGGCGAGCATGCGCTGATGGCCGCGCTGCGTGAGCCGCTCCTGAGCAAGGGCGTGGACGCCCGGCGCATCCGCCTGTCGGCCTATTGGAAGCGCGGCGTGGCCGGTCACGCGTCGCGTTCGATCACGGCCTCCAGGTAGGCCCCGGGCACCACCAGCGACTGTGGGCCGGCGCGGTTGAAGCGTGCCAGCAGCTCCAGCAGCTCGCTTTCGAGCTGCTCCTGCTGGTCGCTCGCCAGCGCGGCGAACGCGCGGTGCACCGGGCCGTACCAGGCGCGGAAAACGTCCACCCAGTGCCGCGCCGACTCGTAGCGGAACATGAAGTCGCGCCGTTGAATCCGCATGTCGCAGCCGGGAAACAGCTCGCGCAAGCCGGTTTCCGTGCCCCAGCGCACGGGCGGTTTCAGGCCGGCGGGCGGCGGGGGCAGATGACGGCTCACGGTCTTGAGCGCCTGGCCGATGAAGCCTTCGGGTGTCCAGCAGGCCAGCCCGATGCGCCCGCCCGGGCGCACCACGCGCCGTAGCTCGGCGGCGGCGCGCTCCTGGTGGGGAGTGAACATCACGCCCACGGTGGACAGCGCCACGTCGAAGCTGGCGTCGGTGAAGGGCAGCGCCTCGGCGTCGGCCTCGCGGAAGCTGATTTGCAGGCGTTCGGCGGCAGCGCGCTCGCGCCCGCGTTCGAGCAGCGCGCCCACGTAGTCGGTCGAGGTGACGTGGGCAAAGCGCCGCGCCGCCGCCAGCGTGGCGTTGCCGTTGCCGGCGGCCACGTCGAGCACGCGGCTGCCGGCGCGCAGGTCGATGGCCTCGCAGAGGTTCTCGCCCATGATCTGCAAGGTCGTGCCGAGGATGGCGTAGTCCCCCGAGGACCAGACGGCGTGCTGGCGCTGCTTGAGGGCGCTGTAGTCGATGGCGGGGGCTTCGAGGGGCATGGTGGTCATGAAGGTCTCCAGTGCAAGCGAGCAAGGGTGGATCGGGCGTGTCCATGCTGCGCGGTGAAGAGGTCGGCTACAAGTTCTGCTTATGAACCCGTGCGGTTCAACTTCTGAACTGGCGCGCAGGGCGTGGTCAGGGTAGATTGGCAGGCACGGGCACGCCTTGTGCCGGGAGATCGCCCATGTCGGCCGGCAGCTACCGTCAGTTTTGTCCCGTGGCCATGGCCGCGGAGGTGTTGTGCAGCCGCTGGACGCTGCTGTTGGTGCGCGAGCTGATGCTGGGCTCCAGCCGCTTCAACGACCTGCGCCGGGGCGTGCCGCGCATGTCCTCGGCCTTGCTGGCCAAACGCTTGAAGGAGCTGGAGGCCGCAGGCATCGTGGCGCGCGCGCCGGCGAGCCATCCCGCCAATCCGCACGAATACCGCCTGACGTCCGCCGGGCTGGAGCTGCGCCCCATCGTCGAATCCATGGGCGTCTGGGGGCGGCGCTGGGTGACGACCGAGGCCACCTTGCGTCATCTGGACGCCAACCTTCTGATGTGGGACATCCGCCGCAACGTCAGGGCCGAGCCGGCCCCCCTGGCCCGCACCACGATCGAGTTCATCTTCAACGACCGCGCGCCGCCCGAGCGCACCTACTGGCTGGTTGTCGAACGCGGGCACGATGCCGATCTGTGCCTGCTCGATCCGGGCTTCGACGTCGATCTGTACGTCAGCACCGACCTGCGCACGCTGACCGAGGTGTGGCTGGGCTATTCGGACTGGTCGCGCGGGCTGGGCAGCGGCGCGCTGCGCCTGACCGGCACGAGTGAGCTGGCGGCCCAGCTGCGCGCCTGGCTGCCGGGCAGCACCTTCGCGGCGGCGGGGACAGGCGCGCAGCGTGAGGGCCGCGTCGGGCCGGAAAGATAAAATCGCCTTCTTTGCTCCCGCACCACGGCGGCGGATCGCCGAATGGTGTCGGGTGCTATAGTTGATGTAGCTGCTCGCGCAGATTGGACAGGCGCAGAAGCCGGAAAATTCCATGAAAAATCCCCAGCCTCCCATGTCGGTCGCCGACATCCGTCAGACCTTCCTCGACTTCTTCGCCGCGCGCGGCCACACCGTTGTGCCGTCGAGCCCGCTGGTGCCCGGCAACGACCCGACGCTGATGTTCACGAACAGCGGCATGGTGCAGTTCAAGGATGTGTTTCTCGGCACCGACCAGCGCCCGTACAAGCGCGCCACCAGCGTGCAGGCCTGCCTGCGCGCCGGGGGCAAGCACAATGACCTGGAGAACGTGGGCTACACCGCGCGCCACCACACCTTTTTCGAGATGCTGGGCAACTGGAGCTTCGGCGACTACTTCAAGCGTGAGTCGATCGAGTGGGGCTGGGAGCTGCTGACCCAGGTCTACGGCCTGCCGCCCGAGCGGCTGCTGGCCACGGTCTACCACGAGGATGACGAGGCCTACGACATCTGGACCCAGGTGATCGGCCTGGACCCCTCTCGCGTGATTCGCATCGGCGACAACAAGGGTGGGCGTTACAAGAGCGACAACTTCTGGATGATGGCCGACACCGGCCCCTGCGGCCCGTGCTCGGAAATCTTCTACGACCACGGCGCGCACATTCCCGGCGGCCCGCCCGGTTCGCCCGACGAGGACGGCGACCGCTTCATCGAGATCTGGAACCACGTGTTCATGCAGTTCGACATGGCCGAGGACGGCTCGGTCACGCCGCTGCCCGCGCCCTGCGTCGATACCGGCATGGGGCTGGAGCGCCTGGCCGCGATCCTGCAGCACGTGCACAGCAATTACGAGATCGACCTGTTCCAGGCGCTGATCGCAGCCGCCGCGCGCGAGACCGGCTGCACCGACCTGGCCAACCCCTCGCTCAAGGTGATCGCCGATCACATCCGTGCCACCGCGTTTCTGGTGAGCGACGGCGTGATCCCGGGTAACGAGGGCCGTGGCTACGTGCAGCGGCGCATCATCCGCCGTGCGATTCGCCATGGCTACAAGCTGGGGCGCAAGACGCCGTTCTTCCACAAGCTCGTGGCCGACCTCGTCATGCAGATGGGCGAGGCCTATCCGCGCCTGAAAGAGCAGCAGGCGCACATCACCAGCGTGCTGCAGACCGAGGAAGAGCGCTTCTTTGAAACGCTGGCGCACGGCATGGAGATCCTCGACGGGGCTCTGGCCGATGGCGTGACAACGCTGCCGGGCGACGTTGCCTTCAAGCTGCACGACACCTATGGCTTTCCGCTCGATCTGACCAACGACGTCTGCCGCGAGCGTGGCGTGAGCGTCGATGAAGCCGGTTTCGACACCGCCATGCAGCACCAGAAGGACACGGCGCGCGCGGCCGGCAAGTTCAAGATGGATCGCGCGCTCGACTACCACGGCGCGGCCAACACCTTCACCGGCTACGAGCATCTGAGCGAAACCGCCAAGGTGGTCGCGCTGTATTTCGAAGGCGAGAGCGTCGCGCAACTGGCAGCAGGCCAGGCGGGTGTGGTGGTGCTCGACGTCACGCCGTTCTACGCCGAATCCGGAGGCCAGGTGGGCGACCAGGGCCTGCTTGCCGCCGACGGCGTGCGCTTTGCCGTGCACGACACGCAGAAGATCAAGGCGGGCGTGTTCGGCCATCACGGCGTACTGGAGAGCGGTGGCCTGAAGGTTGGCGATGCGCTGCAGGCGCAGGTCGACACCGCACGGCGCGCCGCCACCATGCGCAACCACAGCGTCACCCACCTCATGCACAAGGCGCTGCGCGAGGTGCTGGGCGCGCACGTGCAGCAGAAGGGTTCGCTCGTCGATGCCGACAAGACGCGCTTTGACTTCGCGCACAACCAGCCGGTGACGCCGGCGCAGATCAAGGAAGTGGAGCGCCGCGTGAACGCACAGGTGCTGGCCAACACCGCCACGCAGGCGCGCGTGATGGACATCGAAGCGGCCAAGCAGACCGGCGCGATGATGCTCTTCGGCGAAAAGTACGGCGAAAGCGTGCGCGTGCTCGACATCGGCACGAGCCGCGAGTTCTGCGGCGGCACGCACGTGGCGCGCACCGGCGACATCGGCCTGTTCAAGATCGTGGCCGAGAGCGGGGTGGCCGCGGGCATACGCCGCGTGGAGGGCGTGACGGGCGAGAACGCGCTGGCTTATCTGCAGTCGCTCGAAACCACGGTGCACGATGCGGCGGCGGCGCTCAAGGCGCCCGTCGCGGAGCTGACGCAGCGCATCGCCGCGGCGCAGGACCACGCCAAGACCCTGGAGAAGGAAATCGCCCAGCTCAAGGGCAGGCTCGCCGCGAGCCAGGGTGACGAGCTCGCGGGCCAGGCGGTGCAGGTCAAGGGCGTTAAGGTGCTGGCCACCGTGCTGCCCGGCGCCGACGCGCGCACGCTGCGCGAAACCATGGACAAGCTCAAGGACAAGCTGAAGACCGCCGCCATCGTGCTGGCCGCGGTCGACGGCGACAGGGTGCAGATCGCCGCGGGCGTGACCCAGGCGGAGACCGCCAGGCTCAAGGCGGGCGAACTGGTGAACTTCGTCGCCCAACAGGTCGGCGGCAAGGGCGGCGGCAAGAGCGACCTGGCGATGGCCGGCGGCAACGATGCCAAGGCCCTGCCCGCGGCCCTGGCGGGCGTGCGGGCC
>JAIOIA010000172.1:0-3359 GCA_019912745.1 Comamonas sp.
CCGCGGCCACGGTGTGGCTCACGGGGGCGTTTCACGAGGATGGCCTGGCCGATACGGCGGATGGCCTGGGCGGCGGCGCGACGCGCGAGCGGGCGCTGTCCATCATGAAGGATTCGCGCATCGGCAGCTACGGTGCGGTGACGCTGGTGCTGGCGCTGTTGCTCAAGGTGGCGCTGCTGGCGTTGCTGGTGCATCACGGCGCCGCCCGCGCGGCGGCGGCCGTGCTGGGCGCGCATGTGCTCTCGCGCCTGGCGCCACTCTTCATCATGCGTGGCCTGCCTTATGTGAGCGAGAGCGCGCAGGCCAAGTCCAAGCCGCTTGCGCAAGCGGTATCAGGGGCGAGCCTGTTCACCGGGATTTTTTGGTCAATTCCTGCGCTGGCGCTGATCTGGCAAGTGCAAGGCACGATCGCAACGATAGTGTCGGCGGGGTGCGCGCTGCTGATGGCGCTGGCCATGATGCGGCTCATGCGCCGGCGCCTGCAGGGCTTCACCGGCGACACGCTGGGCGCCACGCAGCAGCTGTGCGAAGTGGCGCTCTACCTGGGCCTGGCGTGGAGCGTGGCGGCATGAGGCTGTGGCTGCTGCGCCATGCGCAGGTGGCGTTGCCCGAGGGCATCTGCTACGGCGCCAGCGACGTCGCGGCCGATGCGCAGGCCACCGAGGCGGCCGCGCGCCAGTGGGCCGAGCGCGTGCCGCCGCGGCTGGTGGTGCGGCATTCACCGCTGCAGCGTTGCGAGCGTCTGGCGCTTTCCCTGCAAGGGCTGCGGCCTGATTTGACCCTGGAATCAGACGCCCGGCTGCGCGAACTGGATTTCGGCGGCTGGGAGGGTCGGCTCTGGTCGGCGATCGGCCGCGAGGCGATGGATGCCTGGCTCGCCGATTTTGCCGAAGCTCGCCCGGGCGGGCACGGCGAGAGCGTGGCCGCGCTGATGGCGCGGGTCGGCGCCGCCTTCGACGATTGGCGCGCCAGCGAACGCGACGCGGTGTGGATCACCCATGCGGGCGTGATCCGCGCCGTGCGGGTCCTGGCGCAGGGCGTGCGCCGCGTGCAGGTGGCAGGCGACTGGCCCGTGCAAAGCGTGGCGTTCGGCGAGGCCTGGGTGCTGCGGGTCTGAGGGCGCCTCGCGTAGGATCGAGGGGTTGCAAACCACGCAAGAAGGAGACAGGCATGCCATTCATCAAGACCTTGACGGCGGCGGTCGCCGGTTTCACGCTGGCCCTGGGCGCGCAGGCCGCGTGCCTGACGCAGGCCCAGGTGCAGGAGATGGCCGACCATTACTTTGCCAAGACGCCCGCGCCCAATTTCGCCAGGCAAAGCGACAAGGATGCTGCCTGCACGCGCGCCCGCTTCAACAAGCTGCTGGCCGCGCACTACGGCAAGGTGGTGGGCTACAAGGCAGGGCTGACCAACCCGGCGACGCAGAAGAAGTTCAACACCGACCAGCCGGTCTGGGGTGTGTTGTACCAGGGCATGATCCAGCCGAGCGGCTTCACCACCGCGCCCAACTTTGGCGCGCGCCCGCTCTTCGAGGCCGACATGCTGGTGCGCGTGAAGGATGCGGGCGTGAATCACGCCAGGACGCCCGAGGACGTGATGCAGCACATCGACCAGGTGATTCCCTTCATCGAGCTGCCCGACCTCATCGTGCAGGCACCCCCGAAGCTCGACGGCGCGGGCGTGGGCGCGATCAATGTGGGGGCGCGACTGGGCGTGGCGGGCACGCCGATCGCCGTGCCGTCGGACCGCATGGACCGCTACGTGATGTTGGCGCAACTGGCGCACATGAACATCAAGGTAACGAACCAGCAGGGGCAGCAGATCGGCGCGGGCAAGGGCAGCGACATCCTGGAGCATCCGCTGAACGCCGTGGTCTGGCTCGCGCAGGCGCTGCGCAAGGAACATCGGCAGATGAAGCCCGGTGACCTGATCAGCCTGGGGTCGTTTTCGGCGCTGATGCCGCCCAAGCCGGGCCTGACGGCCACGGTGACGTATGAGGGCCTGAGCGGCGCGCAGCCCGTCGTCGTGCATTTCAAGTGAGAGAACGTGACGTGAATCGGGGGGCGGCTGTGTCGATTGGCGCGGCCTGCCACGCTGGAGTGAGGCATGCATCGCTGGCTCGTTGAGTCCATCTGGTTGGGGCACACGGCGCTGTCGTGGCTGCTGACCGTCTCTCTTGCGCTGGCGGCCTGGGCGCTGGTGCATGGCGTGGTTCTCGTGCTCTCGCGGCGCCTCACGCGCCTGGCCGCGGCCTACCCGCAAAGCCCGGTGGATATCGCCGCGGCGGTGGCACGGGGCACGCGCGGCTGGCTGCTGTTGTTGCTGGCGCTGGCGATCGCCGCGCGCGTGCTGCACCTGCCGGGCGAGATGCATGCGGCCATGGGGCACCTCATCTATGTGCTTGTGGGCGTGCAGCTGGCGCTGTGGCTCTCGCGGCTGCTGGAGCGTTCGCTCGAACACCTGGCCGAGCGCGAGGGCACGCCGCGCAACCCGGTGCTGCTGGGCATCATCAAGTGGAGCGTGCAGCTCGTCGTCTGGGTGGTGCTGCTGCTGGCGGTGCTCTCCAACGCGGGGATCAATGTCAATGCCTTCATCGCGAGCCTGGGCATCGGCGGCGTGGCCGTGGCGTTGGCGGCGCAAAGCGTGTTGGGCGATCTGCTCGCCACCATCAGCATCGGCCTGGACAAGCCCTTTGCCGTAGGCGAGTACATCGGGTTCGACGATGTCTCAGGCACCGTGAGCCATGTGGGCATCAAGAGCACGCGCCTGCGCTCCCTGTCGGGCGAGGAGATCGCGATCTCCAACGCGCAGCTGTTGGGCAAGCGCGTGCACAACTACAGCCGCATGCAAGAGCGGCGCGTGGCCTACACGCTCAGTACTGCCATCGACACGCCGAGCGAGAAGGCCGAGCGCATCGTGCAGGAGGTGCGCGCGCTGATCTCCGCGATCGACGGCGTGCGTTTCGATCGCGGCCACGTGATCGGCTTTGGCGGAACCTCGCTCGACTATGAATTCGTCTACTACGTGCTCAAGCCCGAATTCGCGCTGCATCGCGACGTGCAGCAGCACATCACGCTCGCCATCCTGGCGCTGATCGAACGCCTGCAGGTGCGCCTGATCACGCCCACGCACGTGCTGCGCACGCCGCAAGCCTGAAGTCCCGGCATGAGTACTTTCGCACCCGTATTTTCTGATCTTGCGCTCACGGCGCAGATGCGCGCCGTGCTCGCGGGCATGGCGCGCGCCGCGCGCCCGCCCTTGCACACGCTCTCGGCCGCGGCGGCGCGCGCGGCCTACGAGGCGGGCGCGGGTGTGCTGGAGATCACGCCCGCCGCCGTGCCGCGCATCGAGGAGCTGCG
>JAIOIA010000173.1:0-6557 GCA_019912745.1 Comamonas sp.
GGCCGGGCCGGGGCGGGCTGACTGGATAATGCGCGCCATGGAAACCAAATGGCTCGAAGATTTCGTCAGCCTGGCTGAAACGCGCAGTTTCAGCCGCTCGGCGCAGCTGCGGCACGTGACGCAGCCGGCGTTCTCGCGCCGCATCCAGGCGCTGGAGGCCTGGGCGGGGACTGACCTCGTGGATCGCACGTCCTACCCCACGCGCCTGACGGCCGCGGGAGACACGCTGTACGACCAGGCGCTGGAAGTGCTGCAGACGCTGCAGAACACGCGTGCCGTGCTGCGCGCGCATACCGCGCCGAGCGACGACGTGATCGAATTTGCCGTGCCGCACACGCTTGCGCTCACCTTCTTCCCCACCTGGGTGACGAGTCTGCGCAAGGGTTTCGGGCCGCTCAAGAGTCGTTTGATCGCACTGAACGTGCATGACGCGGTCGTGCGACTGATGGAAGGCAGCTGCGATGTGCTCATCACCTACCACCACCCTTCGCAGCCGCTGCAGCTCGATCCGCAGCACTTCGACATGATCCTGATCGGCGAGGAGCCGCTCGCGCCCTACGCCAGGGCGGGCAGCGATGGCGAGCCCCTTTATCGACTGCCGGGCACGACCAGCCATCCGCTGCCGTTCCTGGGGTATGCCCCCGGCGCCTACCTGGGGCGCATGACGGATCTGGTGCTGCGCCAGGCGGGCAGCGCGGTGCATCTGGATCGCGTGTACGAGACCGACATGGCCGAAGGGCTGAAGGCCATGGCGCTCGAGGGCCACGGCATCGCCTTCCTGCCGCACAGCGCCGTGCGGGGCGAGGTGCGCGCGCGCAAGCTCGCGAGCGCCGCGCCCAAGGACGCCCCGCAGAGTCTGCGCATGGTGATGGACGTGCGTGCCTACCGCAAGAGGCCTTCGCGCCGCGAGCCGACCAAGACGCTGGCGCAGACGCTGTGGAGCTATCTGCAGAAGCAGGTCGGGCTGCCGCGGGGCGAGGAAGATGACTGAAGCGCAGGCGTCGGCGCGTGGCGCGCCGGGGCGCGGGCAGACGGCGAGAACTTTCTCCCGGATGCCGACTCCACGCAGCGCTGCCGGCCGCGCGTCTCTTGAAGCGCGGCAGGCAGTGCCCATCTTTCACGCACCTTTTGACGCTCGTCTGGAGCCTTTCACATGAAACGTATCGTGCTGTTCCTGCTCACCAACATCGCCGTCGTGGCGGTGCTCGGCGTGGTGGCGAGCCTGCTTGGCGTGAACCGCTACCTCACGGCCAATGGCCTGGACATGACGAACCTGCTGGGGTTCGCGCTGGTGATCGGTTTTGGCGGCGCCATCATTTCACTGCTCATGAGCAAGATGATCGCCAAGATGAGCATGGGCGTGCAAATCATCAGCGCGCCGCGCAATGCCGATGAAGCCTGGATCGTCGAGACCGTGCGCGAACTCGCCGACAAGGCCGGCGTGCGCATGCCCGAGGTGGGCATCTACGAGGGCGAGCCCAACGCCTTCGCCACGGGTGCGTTCAAGAATTCGGCGCTCGTGGCGGTGTCCACGGGCCTGCTCTCTGGCATGACGCGCGAGGAAGTGCGCGCCGTGCTTGGGCACGAGATGGCGCACGTGGCCAATGGCGACATGGTGACGATGACGCTGATCCAGGGTGTGATGAACACCTTCGTGGTGTTTGCCTCGCGCGCGATCGGCTATGTGGTGGACGGCTTCCTGCGCCGGGGCGACGACCGCGACAGCGGCCCGGGCATCGGCTACATGATCACGACGCTGGTGCTCGATATCGTCTTCGGTTTCGTGGCCGCGATCATCGTGGCGTGGTTCTCGCGCCAGCGCGAGTTCCGCGCGGACGCGGGCTCGGCGCAGCTGCTCGGTCAGACGCAGCCGATGATCAACGCACTGTACCGTCTGGGCGGCATGCAGCCGGGCGAGCTGCCCAAGAGCATGCAGGCCATGGGCATCACGGGCGGCATAGGCGCGCTGTTTTCCTCGCATCCGCCGATCGAGCAGCGGGTGGAGGCGCTCAAGGCGCTGCGCGGGTGAGCGCCGCCTCCACGGCCAGCGCCAGCGAGAGCAGGCGCGGGTCGTGCCCGCCCGGGCAGACCAGGCTCAGGCCCACGGGCGCGCCGCCCGCGGCGTGAATCGGCAGCGACACGGCGCAGCCATCGAGGAAATTCACCAGGGACGGATTGCGCAGGATCAGCGCATTGGCGGCGAAGAACGCCTCGTCGCTCGCCTGAAGCGGCGCGATCTCGGGCGCAACGATGGGCAGCGTGGGCATGAGGAAGGCGACGTAATCGGCCAGGGCGCGGTGCATTTCGCCGATCCAGCGCTGGCGTGCGTTCAGCAGGTCGATGTAATCGGCCGCGTTCATGCGGCTGCCCACCAGGATGCGCGAGGCAACGCGCGGATCGTATTCGTCCTGCTGATCGGGGAAATAGGGGCGATGCCACGCCCAGGCTTCGGCGTTCGACAGCGTGCCGTGGGCGTGAATCGCGGCCAGTTCATCCAGCGGCGGCAGCGGCGCGTGCGTGATGCGCGCGCCCGCGCGTTCCAGGCGCGCCAGCGTCCTTTCCCAGGCGTCGGCCACAGCCGCGTCCATGTTGTCTCGCACCAGATTGCCCGGCGCCAGCAGGCGGATGTGCGCGAGGGTCGTGGGCACGGGTTCGGCCCAGGGTTCACCCGCGAGAATGCTGTCCAGCAGCGCGCAGCAGCGCACCGAGGCCGCGAGGGGGCCGATCGAGTCGAGCGTGGTCGACAGCGGCAGCGCGCCGCCGGTGGGAATGCGCCGTGCGGTGGGCTTGAAGCCGGTGAGGCCGCACAAGGCGGAGGGAATGCGCACCGACCCACCCGTGTCCGTGCCGATGGCGGCCAGCGCCATGCCGTCGGTCACGCTGACGGCCGCGCCCGACGATGAGCCCCCCGGAATGCGCCCCGCGCCGTCCCGGCCCCAGGGGTTGCGCGGTGTGCCGTAATGCGGGTTGATGCCGATGCCCGAGAACGCGAACTCCGTCATGTTGGTGCTGCCCACGATGACCGCGCCCGCGGCGCGCAGGCGTGCGACGACGACCGCATCCTGCGCGGCGGGGACGGTGTCTCGCAGCAGCCGGGAACCCGCGTGCGTGACCCGGCCCTGAACGTCAAACAGGTCCTTGATCGAGATGGGCAGGCCTTCCATCGGCGAGCGCACGATGCCCGCGGCGCGCAGCAGGTCGCTGGCGCGGGCTTCGGCCAGCGCGCTGTCGGCGAAGACGTGGGTGAAGGTGACAGGCCCTTCGCCCGAGCCGATGCGCTCCAGGGCCGTCTGCGCGAGCTGCACGGAGGTGCAGCGGTGGCGGGCAAGTTCCTGGCCTGCTTCGGCGAGGGTGGTCATGGGAGCAAAGGCGGGCATGCGAAATATCCTCGGGCGATGTGCGCATCGTAGCGCGCTCGCCGATAATCGTGCCCGTGAAGCACGCCAGACCGCCGCCGGTGCGAGCTGGGAAACCAGGCACTGGAGGAACGTCCGGACTGCACAGGGCAGCGTAGCAGCCAACGGCTGTCCACCGCGAGGTGAGGATCAGAGCAACAGAGACGAGTCCCGGGGGAGTGCCGCGAGGCAGACCACCGGGGGTGCAACGGGCAATCTCTACGCGCAGCAACACCAAGTAGGCACACGTTGACGGGGCCCCCGGAGTGTGCGGGTAGGTGGCATCGAGCCGGTGGGGCGACCCCCGGCCCAGATTGATGGCGGTCACATGCGGGCAACCGCATGCACAGAATCCGGCTTATCGGCGGGCTTCACACTTTTTTGGGGCGGTGGCCGCAGCCACCGCTGTGCGTTCAGGCCGCAGGCAGGAAGCCGTCGACCGACAGGTAGCGCTCCCCGGTATCGTAGTTCACTCCCAGCACCCTGGCGCCCTGGGGTAGCTTGGGCAGTTGCTGTGCGATGGCGGCCAGCGCCGCGCCGGTGGAGATGCCCACGAGGATGCCTTCCTCGCGCGCGCAGCGGCGCGCCCATTCGCGGGCGTCCTCGTCGGCCACGGTGATCACGCCGTCGATGGCTTTGGTGTCCAGGTTCTTCGGCACAAAGCCGGCGCCCAGGCCCTGGATGCCATGCGGGCCGGCCTGGCCGCCGCTGATCACGGCAGACTGGCGCGGCTCTACCGCATACGCCTTGAGCTGCGGCCAGTGCGGCTTGAGGACACGGGCCAGCGCCGTGAGGTGCCCGCCCGTGCCCACGCCGGTGATGATGGCATCCAGCCCTTCGGGGAAGTCGGCCAGCACCTCCTGTGCGGTGGTGCGTGCGTGCGCTTCGATGTTGGCCGGGTTCTCGAACTGGTTGAGCATGACGGCACCGGGTGTCTGCTCGGTGAGCTCCTGGGCGCGTGCCACCGCACCGGTCGTCCCTTTTTCCTTGGGCGTGAGTACCAGTTCTGCACCGTAGGCCTTGATGAGGCGGCGGCGCTCGACGCTCATGCTCTCGGGCATCACGACGATGAGTCGATAGCCTTTGACGGCCGCGACCATCGCCAGGCCCACGCCCGTGTTGCCGCTGGTCGGTTCGATGATGGTGCCGCCGGGGTGAAGCTGACCCGATCGCTCGGCCGCCTCGACCATGCCCAGGGCGATGCGGTCCTTGAGCGAGCCGCCGGGGTTGGCGCGTTCGCACTTGAGCCAGACCTCGGCGTCACCGAACAGCCGGTGGATGCGCACGTGCGGGGTGTTGCCTATGGTCTGCAGGATGGTGTCGGCTTTCATCGCAAATTCCGAAAAGTCAGAAGAGACTTGGAAGATATAGGCGATTCGGCGAAGGTTTCAGACATTCGCGTCATATGGATATGCGCATGCCAGTGCGTGGCCGATTCGGCCGGGCACCGCCACGGTTCAGTCGTTGCCTGGCTGCAAGGAGCGGATGCGCTCCACATGCGCCAGCAGCGAGCGCTGCGCCAGTGGCCACATGCGCGCGGGCACGTCGTCGTACGCCAGCGCCACCCATTGCTCCGGCGTGCCGTCCGGCAGCCGCTGCATCGCCGCGAGCACCTTGGCTTCGCGCGCCAGGCGATGGGCCTTCAGGTGCGCGATGGCGCCGCGTGCATCGCCCAGCACATGGCCGTGCGCCGGCAGGATGAAGGGCACGTTCCATTGCACGCACAGCGCATCGAGCCGGTCGAGCGACTCGAGATAGTCCGTCATGTTGCCGTCGGGTGGGTCGATCACCGTGGTGCTGCCGTTCAGGATATGGTCGCCCGAGAACAGTAGGCCGTCCTCGCGCAGCAGCAGACACAGGTGGTTGGCGGCGTGGCCGGGCGTGTGCACGATTTCGAGAGTATGAGTGATTTCGCCTTCCAGCCCTTTCCCGGCAAGCGTGAGCAGCTCTCCATTGGATAGCTCCCGGTCGGGTGTGAATTCGCTGTGGGTGCGGGCATGCGGCCCCGACGTCAGACCCAGGATGGGCGGGCGCGGCCGCCCAGCATGCTCGCACAGCGCCTGCAGCGGCCGGGCGCCGGGGAAGTGGTCGGCGTGCGAATGGGTGCAGACGATGGCCCGCACGTCGCCGCCCGCGGCGCGCCACAGGCGCTCGATGTGTTCGTCGTCATGGGGACCGGGGTCGATCACGATGCAGCCCGTACCCGGCTCGCCCACGACGTAGCTGTTGGTGCCGGGACCGGTCATGGCGCCGGGGTTGGCGGCCGTCAGGCGCTGCACGTTGCGCAGCAACGGCACGGCGTGGTCGTTTTGCCAGTCCAGCGCGTGGCGGATCTGCCCATCGGGACACACGAGCGCCAGTTCACCGTATTCCGCTTCGTGCTCCATGAAACGCTCTTCATGCCCATGCTTGAAGCCCGCGCGCGGGCAGCTCGTCCACAGCGGCTTTTCGGTCCGAAGCACGGCCAGCACCGCGTCCACCCTAGTGAATGCGCGCAGGCGCTCCAGCGTGCGTACCGTCGGGTAGATCATGAAAAATGTCCCTGCCGCATGGCGCGCGAGGGCGTCGGCGGGGCTGACCCATTCGGGCGCGAACTGCTCGGCGTCGTCGGCCACCGGGCTCTGGCCTGGTGGCATGCGGGCGACGAAGAAGGGCACGGAAAAGCGTCGTGGCAGATCGCGGTCGGTGTTCCAGTGCGCCAGCAGATGCATGGCGTCGGCCGCCAGCGTCAGGCCGCGGGCCGCGCACTGGCTGGAAAAGGGTGCCTTGCGATCCAGAGCCGCCACGTCATGCTCGTCGGCCCAGGTGCCATCACCGTGGCGAGCGAGCAGCACGCCGAGCTCTTCAAAACTCTCGCGGATCGCGGCGATCGCCTGGGTCAGCACCTCGCCCGTCTGCCCCGGCCGGTGGTCGGCCAGATCGTGGCATCTGGCGTCCGCGGCGTCGACGCCGCCGCCTGGAAACACGTAGGCACCGGGCGCGAAGCTCGCTCTTGGCGAGCGCCGGGTCATCAAGACCTGCAGGCCTGCCTGGGCGTCATCGCGCAGCAGCAGCACCGTGGCTGCGGGCAGCAGCGCGGCTGGTTCGCGCTGCGGATACAGGTGTTGGCTCGGGCGTGGCATGGCGTCATTATGTGGACATGCCGCGCCATGCGTGCGGGCT
>JAIOIA010000174.1:0-4084 GCA_019912745.1 Comamonas sp.
GCGGTGCCTGGGCCACCGCGGGCGCCCGTCGTGCGCGAGACGCCCGCACCGGCGCCCGCGGCCCTGCCGGTGGCGCCGCCGCCCGCCAAGTCCGATTTCGAGCCTATCGCACCCGATGAGGTGGAGGCGTTCAAGCAGGCCCTGAAAAAGGCGGCGCCCCCGCCTGCTGCCGCCGCGCCAAGGCATTCGCATCCGCCGGTCGAGGAGGTGGGGGCCGCTGGCAATGGCTTTGCCGACACCATGATCGTTGATCAGGAAGAGCGCGCCTCGCGTCTGGGGGCGACGCAGTACGGCGAGCTGCGCTGACCTCCCTGCCGTGGGCGTGGGCGGTGTGGCTCAGTGGCCGTTGAAGTCCACCAGGGTGAACAGCGGCAGGCCGGCCGAGCGCAGGCGCATGGAGCCGCCGAGTTCCGGCAGATCGACGATGGCGGCGCCCTCGACCACACGCGCCCCGAGTTTTTCCAGCAGTTTCTTGCCGGCCATCATCGTGCCGCCCGTGGCGATCAGGTCATCGACCAGCAGCACCGCATCCCCGGGTTTCACTGCGTCGGCATGCAGCTCGACCGTGGCGCTGCCGTATTCGAGTTCATAGGTTTCCTGCACCGTGGTGTAGGGCAGTTTGCCCTTCTTGCGGATGGGTACGAACCCCAGCCCCAGTTCATACGCCAGGACCGAACCGATGATGAAGCCGCGTGCATCCAGCCCCGCCACCATGTCCGGGCGCAGTCGTTTGTCCATGTAGCGGTGCACGAAGGTGTCGATCAGCACGCGGAACACCCGCGGGTCCTGCAGCAGCGGCGTGATGTCGCGAAACTGCACGCCTGGCGCGGGCCAGTCGGGGACGGTGCGAATGTGCGAGCGCAGGTAGTCGGTGATGCTGGGGGTGGTCATGGTGTCTGTACCAGGGTGCGCCGCGCGACCGGCGCGTTGTGCGGGGTGACGCTATTGTGCGATGGCTTGGCCTTTTGCCCGAGCGTACGCCGCCGATAGAATTTGCCCATGATTTCTTCATCCGACGCCCTGAACGTCGATGCCGGGCGCGTCCTGCGACTCGGCCGCGATGCCTGTACCACCGAAGCGGCGGCGCTGCAGGACATGGCCGGGCGCCTCGGAGGCGCTTTTGTGCAGGCGGTCTCGCGCATTCTGGCGATCCGGGGACGCGTCGTGGTCATGGGCATGGGCAAAAGCGGGCATGTCGGTCGCAAGATCGCGGCCACGCTGGCGTCCACGGGCACGCCCTCGTTTTTCGTGCACCCGGCCGAGGCCAGCCATGGCGATCTGGGCATGGTGACGCGCTCAGACCTGGTGCTGGCGCTCTCCAACAGCGGCGAGAGCAGTGAGATCACGAGCCTTCTGCCGGTCCTCGCACGTGAAGGCGTGCCGCTCGTGGCGCTCACGGGTGGCCTGCAGTCCACGCTGGCCCGGCATGCCGATCTCGTGCTCGATTGCAGCGTGCAGCGCGAGGCCTGCCCGCTCAACCTGGCGCCGACGGCCAGCACCACGGCGCAGATCGCCATGGGAGATGCACTGGCCGTGGCCTTGCTTGATGCACGCGGCTTTCGCGCCGAGGATTTCGCCCGTTCGCATCCGGGCGGAGCGCTGGGGCGGCGCCTGCTCACGTTGGTGCGTGACGTCATGCGCCGGGACGAAGAGGTGCCGCGGGTGGCGCCCGCGGCGAGCTTCAGCGCTCTCATGCGCGAAATGAGCGCCAAGGCCGTGGGCGCGGCGGCCGTGGTGGATGTGGGCGGGCATCTGCTGGGCATCTTCACCGATGGCGACCTGCGCCGGCGCATCGAGGCGGGCAGCGACCTGCTCGCGCTCACCGCAGGGGACCTCATGCACCAGCGCCCGCGCACCATCGCGCCCGACGCGCTTGCCGCCGATGCGGCGCAGCTCATGGAGCAGCACCACATCACGAGTGTTCTCGTGACGGACGACAAGGGCGAGCTCGTCGGCATCGTGCACATTGGCGACCTGCTGCGCGCGAAGGTGATCTGATGACCGCCCCCTTGCCTGCCCTGGAGCCCGCGCTGCATTTCGCGCCCGAGTCGCTGCTGCGCGCCCAGTCGGTGCGTGGCCTGATCCTCGACGTGGATGGCGTGCTGACCGATGGCGGCCTGTACCTGTCCGCCGAAGGTGAAATCCTCAAGCGCTTTGATTCGCTCGATGGCCATGGCCTGAAGCTGCTGCGGCAGGCCGGGCTGGCGGTCATGGTGGTCAGCGGGCGCGATTCGGCGGCCCTGCGCGCGCGCCTGGGCGCCCTGGGCATTGTTCACCTGCGCCTGGGGTGCGAGAACAAACTGCCCGCCGCCGAGGCCCTGCTGGCAGAACGGTCGCTGGCTTGGGAAGAGACGGCCGTGATGGGCGACGATTGGCCCGATGTGCCGTTGCTACGCCGCGCAGCGTGGGCCTGTGCGCCGGCGCAGGCCCATGCGCAAGCCCGCGCCGTGGCGCACTACGTGACCCATGCCCGGGGCGGGCATGGCGCGGTGCGCGAGCTGTGCGACCTGCTGCTGATGGCAGGGGGGCACTACGCGCGCCTGCTGGCGCAACTTCCATGACGCGGCTGGTCTGGCATCGTGCCTGGGAGCAGGTCACGCTGTATCTGCCGCTGACGCTCATGGGGCTGCTGGCCCTGGCCACCTGGTGGCTGGTGCGCAACGCGCCGCAGGCGCTGCAGCCCGAGACGCCCGCGCGCCCCACGCACGAGGCAGACTATTTCATGCGCGATTTTTCGGTCAAGTCCTTCGATGCCGATGGGCGGCTGCAAAGCGTGGTGCGCGGACGTCTCGCGCAGCACTATCCGGACACCGATACGCTGGAAATAGACCAGGTGGACATTCATTCCACCAATGCCCAGGGGCGTGTCATGACGGCCACCGCCCAACGCGCGATCAGCAATGCCGATGGCTCCGAGGTGACCCTGCTGGGCGATGCGGTGGTCGAGCGCGTCACGCCGCCGGTGGCCGGGCAGCGGGCGATTCCGGCCCTGAGACTGCAAGGGCAGCGGCTGCAGGCTTGGGCGCAGACCGAGCGCGTGCGCTCCGACGACCCCGTCACCCTGATCCAGGGCGGCGACACGGTCACGGCCGACACGCTCGACTACGACAACAAGGCAGGCCTGCTCAGGATGGACGGCCACGTGCGCGGCCTGGTGCAGCCCCGTCAGGGCGGGCCACGGCGGTGAGCGCGCCGCCGCTGGTCTTCATCACGGGCGCGTCCAGCGGAATAGGGCAGGCCCTTGCAGGGCACTACCTGCGCGCGGGCTGGCGGCTGGCGCTCGTGGCGCGCCGGGGGCCGGGCACGCGTTCCTGGCTGGAGAGCCGTGGCGGTGCCAACGCCGGGGATCATGCCGTTTACGTGGCCGATGTCAGCCATGGGGACGCCTTGAGTGCCGCGGTGCACGAGTGCCTGCGCCGCCAGGGGCTGCCCGACGTGGTCATCGCCAACGCAGGCATCAGTATCGGCATGGATACGGGGGCGGCACAGGATCTCGACGTGCTGGCGCGTACGCTCGCCACCAATGTCACCGGGCTGGCCGCCACCTTCCAGCCTTTCCTGGGGCCGATGCGCGAGCGCGGCCGTGGGCGCCTCGTCGCGGTGGCGAGCGTCGCGGGCGTGCGGGGGGTGCCCGGACAGGCGGCGTATTGCGCGAGCAAGGCGGCGGTCATCAGCTACTGCGAAAGCCTGCGCAGCGAACTCGGCGGCAGCGGGGTGAGCGTGCTCACGCTGTGTCCCGGGTTCGTGGCCACACCGCTGACGGCGCGCAACCGCTACCCCATGCCCTTTTTGCTCACGGCCGACGCATTTGCCCGGCGGGCGGCGCGGGCCATTGACTCGCACGCCAGTTATCGCGTGATTCCGTGGCCCATGGCGATCGTGGCGCGGGTGCTGCCGCTGCTTCCCAATGGGTGGTTCGACCGCCTGATGGCGCGTCAGCCGCGCAAGCTGCGCGAAGGGGAGTAGAGCCGGCACGGGCGCTGAGAGCGCCCAACAAAAAAGCTCCCGCAGGAGCTTTTTCGTGATTGGGGAGACTCAGTAGCTGCTGCCACCACCATCGTAGCCGCCGCGGCCGCCACCACCA
>JAIOIA010000175.1:0-2794 GCA_019912745.1 Comamonas sp.
AGGCTGGGCTGGATGTCTTCCCAGCCGAGGCGCTGGCGTCGGGTTTTGCCGTCCGGATACTCCACGGTGCATTCGGCGTCCTTGCTGCCTGCTTTGCGCGGCAGGCCGACGCCGACCAGGCCCTTGGAATTGGTGAAGACGATGCGGCCCTGCATGTCGTACCAGGTGTCGCGCTCGTAGCCCTGCATCACCGGGAACTGCACGCGGTAGATCAGCAGCAGTTCGTCCAGCGTCAGGCTCAGCGCCTGCGCCACCAGCACGTCGATTTCGACCAGGGCCATGCGGCGGGCGTAGTCGGCGCGCAGGGCGCAACCGCGTTGCCAAGTGGGCGTGAGGCGGGCGAAGAAATCCTGCGGCAGACGCGGGTTGGCGGGCTGGCTCCAGCGCTGTGCGGTGAAGGCGGGATCGAAGACTTCGTTCCAGAGGGCGGCGTAGTGGGTGGTGAGGGAGTTCAGTGCCAACACTCGCACCGTGAGCTTTTCATCGCTCTGCAGATGCGGCAGTGTTGTCCACGAATAGTGGAGATTGGTTCGCCCCAGTGACTTGATATAGAAATCCGCCACCAACGATGACGTCATCGCCGTTGATGTGAGCAACACATCCACGGCGCGGAAAGTATTACTTTGCGCGCCGTTGATGTGAGCAGTGTTTGGAGCAATCAAAGCACCTGTCAAGGTCCTTTCGCCTGATACAGGCAACATTCCTCTGAAGCAAAGACGGTAGTACTCCGTCACCGGCTTCGCTTCGTGCTCGCCTGCCTCCACCCAGCTCACGCGCGGGACGCGGCGGGCGTATTCGGCGCGGTCGGCCATGGGCCGATAGTTGCTGCGCGGCAGGTAGTCGTCGGGCAGGGTGGCCAGATCCAGCACGTCGTAGTGGCCGTTGGCAGTGCAGGCGCGGCGCGGGGTCTTGTTGTAGGGGTTGGCGAGGAAGAAATGCGGGCCGGACAACACCCAGTCCTGCGGCGTGTCCGGGAAGGCGTTGTCGCCCGCTGCGCGGCGGATGATCGTGCCGTCCTTCTGCTGCATGGTTTCGTGCCACATCTCGGTGGCGTAGTAGTCCGCGCCCAGATCGCCCAGCCGGCGCGGATAGGCCGCGAGCTTGCCGAGCACGCTGTTCAGTGCGCCGGCGTGCAGGGCCGGCAGGCGGGCGCGGCGCGGCGGCGTGCCGGGCGCGTCGTAGAGCTGGGCGAACACGGTCAGCGCGGCCTCATCCACGCGCACGATGCGATCGCGGTGGCCGGCGGTGTTCCATTGGCCCTGCGCATTCTTGTAGCCCTCCAACAGGCCATGGCCGTCGTGGGCGTAGCAGGCATCCACGGTGCCGGGCGCAAACAGGTTGGCGATCTGGTCGAAGACGGGTTCGGCCCGCACGCCACCGTAGATATTCACGCTGTACTTGGTGTGGTGATCCACCTCGGCAAACAACTGCAATTCGTTGATGAACTGCATGTGCGCCCGCAGCCGCGCATACAGCGCCTCGCGCAGCACGCCGCCCTTGGGATCGTCATACGGGCCTTCCGGATGCAATAGCGCCTGCACGCCGGCACCGACGCGCCAGACCAGCGGCAGGAAGCACTTGTACAAATTGGTCTGCACGCCCTTGAGCAGCGGGTAGTTCTGCACCGCGTTGAGGAAGGCCTGGGTGCCTTCCTGCGCCGCGCATTCGGCGATGTAGTCGGCGCGCGCGGCGGGAATGGCGGCGAATACCGCCTCGCGGGCATCCATGGTGTCCTTGGCGCTGAGCTTGCGCACCACGAAGCGCGCATCGAAATCCGAGAGCAGGCTCTGCTCGTTCCACTCCACCTTGATCCACGGCGGGTTGCCGAGGATCAGGTCGAAGCCGCCGCGTGCGACGAACTGGTCGGCAAAGGCCAGCTCCCAGTGGAAGAAGTGCAGACCGTCCGAAAGCTGTTGCGCCTGCTTGAGGCGCGGGTTGGTTTCCAGCAGCAGGTCCAGGTTCACATGACCGAACCTGTCGCGGGCGACGTCCAGGTTCAGCCGCGCCTGCGGCTCGGCGGCGCTCTTTTCGGCCTGGAACATGTCGGCCACCGCGCCTTCGGCCGGCACCACCTCGATGTCCACCGCATTGCCGAGGAGCAGGAACTCCAGGTCGTTCCACCATTCCTCGCGGCTGGGCAGCTCCGCCGCCTGCGTCACCGGCCAGAACCACAGCGCGCACCAGTAATCCATCACCAGCTTCAGGCGGCGGTAGGGCGAGGCGTTGCGCACCTGCTCGCTCAGCATTTCCTGCTGCCAGACCTGATCCTTCTGCGCGGTGCTGGTGGGCGCGTGGTTGCGCGCCTCGTCCGGCCAGACGTGCAGCTCATCGCTGGTCAGCGCACGCACGCGGGCGAGTTCGGCCGCGTGCTGCTGCCACAGGTCTTCCACCGCCTGCGACAGGCGGCGGGCGCGTGCCACTTCATCCTTGCCCAGCGGGCTGGTGAAGGTCTTGCGCCACTGTTTCATGCGCTCGAAGTGGGCGGGTTCCAGCGCCTTGACCACCTTGTCACTGCAGCCGGCCATGCCGGGGTCGGGCAGCAGGAAGTGCCAGATGTGGTTTGTGGTGAAAGGCGAACCCTCATCCGCCCCTTCGGGGCACCTTCTCCCGCAAGGGGAGAAGGGGGTGTCGCGCCTTCTCCACCATCATGGCGATGATGCGCTTCAGCGCGTCGCGGTTGAACTCGACCACATAATCCCAGTCCACCGCCATCGCCGCCTCCTTTCCAAGCCGGCGGGATTGTCGCGCGGGGCGGAAGCAGGGGGATAAAACGGCCCGGAATAGGGGCTAAGTT
>JAIOIA010000176.1:0-33017 GCA_019912745.1 Comamonas sp.
GCCAGCCCCCCGCCGCCGCGAGGAAGGAGAAAGCCGCGCCGGTGTTGTGCGCCCGCACGATGTTGAAGAAGCCCGTGATGGGCGTGGCATCGCCAAGCTGGTAGTGCTGCAGGATGAGGCGCTTGGTGAGCTGATCGAGCACCACGATAAGCACGGCCCAGGCCAGCCAGGGCACGGCGCGGCGCCAGGCACCCGCGTTCTGCATCGCTTCAGGCACGGAGGCGCTGCTCGCCGCTGCCGTAGAGGTTGCTCACGCAGCGCCCGCACAGCGTGGGGTGCTGCGCGTCGTGACCCACATCGGCGGAGTAATGCCAGCAGCGTTCGCATTTGGTATCAGGGCTGGCACCGACGCTGATCTGCAGGGCGTCACCGGCTTCCAGATGAATAGCAGACACGATCAGGACGAACTTCAGGTCGTCACCCAGGCTTGCGAGCAGCGCATGGTCCTCGGGCGGCGCGCTCAGCGTGACCACGGCCTGCAGCGACGAACCCACGCTGCCTGCGGCGCGCTGGTTTTCGATTTCCTTGTTCACCGCCGCGCGGATCTCGAGGATGCGCTGCCAGCGCGCGAGCAGGGCCTCGTCGACTTCGGCCACCGGCTGGTAGGTTTCCAGGTAGATCGACTCGGACGTGCCCAACACCTTCCACGCCTCTTCCGCCGTGAAGGAGAGGAAGGGTGCCATCCAGCGCAGCATGGCGTGCGCGATCCGGTGCAGCGCCGTCTGGGCGCTGCGCCGCGCCAGGCTCCCGGCCGCCGTGGTGTACAGACGGTCCTTGAGCACGTCGAGGTAAAACCCGCCGAGGTCCTCTGAGCAGAAGAGCTGCAGCTTGGCCACGACCGGGTGGAATTCGTACACCTTGTAGTGCGCCAGGATTTCCTGCTGCAACTGCGCGCTGCGCGCCAGCGCCCAGCGGTCGATCTCCAGCAGTTCAGCCTCGGGCACCGCGTCCTTGGCGGCATCGAAATCGCTCACGTTGGCCAGCAGGAAGCGCAGCGTGTTGCGGATGCGCCGGTAGCCGTCCACCACGCGGGCGAGGATCTTGTCGTCGATCGCCAGGTCGCCCGAATAGTCGGTGGAAGCGCACCACAGGCGGATGATCTCGGCACCCAGGCGCGAGCTCACGTCCTGCGGCGAGACGGTGTTGCCCAGCGACTTGCTCATCTTCTTGCCCTGCCCGTCCACGGTGAAGCCGTGCGTGAGCAGGCCGCGGTAGGGCGCGCGGCCGTAGATGGCGCTGGCGAGCAGCAGCGAAGAATGGAACCACCCACGGTGCTGATCGTGCCCTTCCAGATAAAGATCGGCCTCGGGGCCTGCTTCGTGGTGCAGATCGGGGTGGGTGCCGCGCAGCACGTGCCAGAAGGTCGAGCCGGAGTCGAACCAGACTTCCAGAATGTCGGTGCTCTTGGTGTAGTGTTTCGCGTCCTCGGCACCCAGAATGTCCTCGGCGCTCACGCGGCTCCAGGCTTCGATGCCGCCCTGCTCCACGATCTCGACGGCCTGATCGATGATCTCCATCGTGCGCGGATGCAGCTCGCCGCTGTCCCGGTGCAGGAAGAACGGCAGCGGCACACCCCAGGAGCGCTGACGCGAGATGCACCAGTCGGGCCGGCCGGCGATCATGTCGCGCAGGCGGGCCTTGCCGTTTTCCGGATAAAAACTCGTCTTTTCGATAGCTTCCAGCGCAATCTGGCGAAGCGTTTGCGCGGGCTTTTGCGCCGGATCGGTGAACACGCCCTCGCCTTCGTCCATGCGCACGAACCACTGCGCGGCGGCGCGGTAGATCACCGGCGTCTTGTGGCGCCAGCAGTGCGGGTAGCTGTGGGTGAGCGCGTGCGTGCCCATCAGGCGCCCAGCCACCTTGAGCGCGTCGATGATGACGGGCACGGCCTTCCAGATGAACTGGCCGGCGAACAGGCCCAGGTCGGGCGCATAGACACCGTTGCCCTGCACGGGGTTGAGGATGTCCTCGTATTTCATCCCGTTGGCGACGCAGGAGTTGAAGTCCTCCACGCCATAGGCGGGCGAGCTGTGCACGATGCCAGTGCCGTCCTCGGCCGTGGCGTAGTCGGCGACGTAGACGGGCGAGAGGCGGTCAAAGCCCTTGTCCACATGCGCCAGCGGGTGTCTGAACGGCATGTGGTCGAGCTTTTGCCCCAGCGTCGTCGCGATCACCGTGCCGCCGAGCTGCCAGCGCTCCAGGCACTTGTCGACCAGCGCGCTGGCCAGCACCAGCAGGCCGCGTTCGGTATCGACCAGGCTGTATTCCAGTTCGGGATTGACGTTGAGCGCCTGGTTGGCCGGGATGGTCCAGGCGGTGGTGGTCCAGATCACCGCGAACGCGGGCTTGTCAAGCTTCGCCAGCCCGAACGCCGCCGCGAGCCTTTTGGGGTCGGCTGCGGGGAACATCACGTCCAGCGTCTGGCTTTGCTTGTCCTGGTATTCGATCTCGAACTCGGCCAGCGACGAGGCGCAATCGAAGCACCAGTACACAGGCTTGAGCCCCCGGTAGACGAAGCCGCGCTGCATCACCACCTTGAGCGCGCGCAGCTCGCCCGCCTCGTTGGCAAAATCCATGGTCTTGTACGGGTGGTCCCATTCGCCGAGCACGCCCAGGCGCTGGAAGTCCTGCATCTGCTGCGCGATCTGCTCGGTGGCAAACGCCCGTCCCCGCGCCTGCATCTCGTCGCGCGGCAGGTTGCGGCCGTACTTCTTCTCGATGGCGTTTTCGATCGGCAGGCCATGGCAGTCCCAGCCGGGGGTGTAGAGCGCGTCGAAGCCTTCGAGCTGGCGCGCCTTGACGATCATGTCCTTGAGGATCTTGTTGACCGCGTGGCCGATGTGGATCTGGCCGTTGGCATAGGGCGGGCCGTCGTGCAGGATGAACTTGGGCGCACCATGGCGCGCGTCGCGCAGCTTCTGGTACAGGCCCTCCTCGTTCCACGCCTTGACCCAGCCGGCCTCGCGTTTGGGAAGATCGCCGCGCATGGGAAACGGCGTATCAGGCATGTTGAGCGTGGCGCGGTAAGCGCTCTCGGGCGCACTCTTGGATCGGGAATCGGACATGAACCAACCTTCAAAATCGGAGCACTTCAGGCGTCGCGCCTGAAAAACGGGATGCGGGACAGGGGCGATGGCCTGTCAAATTCGGTCGCGCGTCGTCTGGCGGCGGGTTTGCACGTAGGTCGTGGCGAAATACGCGCGCGCCTGATCGCAGTCCCGTGCGATGCCGTCGGTGAGCGCCTGCAGGTTTTCGTAGCGCAGTTCGTCGTGCAATTTGTAGAGCAGTTCCACGCGGATGATTTTACCGTAGCCCCCCTCGGCATCGAGGTGCGCAGGCCAGTCGAGGCAATGCGTCTCCAGCAGCACGCGCCCCGCGTTCACGTCATGCGGATCGAGCGAAGGGCGCACGCCCAGGTTGGCCACACCCCGCAGCGGTTGTTCGGCAAGCCCATGAACGAGCACCGCGAAGATGCCACTGGCCGCCGGCTTCCAATGCGAGAAGCGCAGATTCAGCGTGCGAAAGCCGTCCCCCGCTCCGTCGCGCGTCGCGCCTAGCGCACGCCCGAGCTGGCGCCCGCGCACCACGTGGCCGGAGATGGCATACGGTCGGCCCAGCAGGCGCTGCACCGCGCTCATGTCCCCGGCGGCCAGCGCCTGGCGCACGGCGGTGCTCGAGACACGCTCTCCATTCGCCTCGTAACTGGGCATGCACGCAACGTCAAAGCCCTGCGCGCGCCCGGCAGCGACGAGCATGGCGTGATCTCCGACGCGTTTGGCGCCGAAACGGAAGTCGTCGCCCACCAGCACATGGCGTGCGCCCAGGCCGCGAACCACCACCTCGTCGATGAAGGACTGCGCGGACAGCTGCGCCAGCGCCTGGTTGAAACGCAACACCACCGCCTGCTGCACGCCGCAGCGCGCAAGCTCGGCCAGCTTGTCGCGCAAGGTCCCGATGCGCGCGGGCGCCAGATCCGGGTTGCGATGCAGCGCCGCGAAATAATCGCGCGGGTGCGGCTCGAAGGTCAGCACGCAACTGGCAACATCCCGGCGTCGCGCCTCGTTCACCAGCAAGGCGAGCATGGCCTGGTGCCCGCGGTGCACCCCATCGAAATTGCCTATGGTCAGGGCGCACGCCCGTGCTCTGCCCACCGCGTGCAAACCGTGGAATATTTTCATTCAGAAACTCAATTTTGATAGCTTGCCGCGCTTTGTTGCCATGGCCTCACAATGAATCACGCTGCAAACACGAGTATATTGCGCACAGGCGGTAAACGAGGGCACACGTCACAGCCGTCGCCAGGGGTATCACATCTCGTGTCATGGAGCCATCGTGAAAGTCTTGAAGCTGTCGGCCCAGGGGCTGCCGCAATCGTGGATCACGCCGGAGCAGGCTGTCACCCATTACGCAGCGGGTGACGTGCGCTGGGAGCTGGGTGCGCGGGTGGCGCTGTTTCGCGGCGGGCACAACACCCTGACCGGACTGCAATCGCAAATCGCCGTGAGCAGCATCATCGGCACGCGCGGCGTGCCCGAGATCAACCCGTTCGAGCTGCAGCCCAGCCTCACCAACGCCAAGCTGTTCCAGCGCGACCGCAACATCTGCGCCTACTGCGGCGGGCTGTTCAAGGAAGAAGATCTCACGCGCGAGCACATCGTGCCGGTAGCGCACCATGGCGCCAACCATTGGATGAACGTCGTCACCGCCTGCCGCGCCTGCAACCACCGCAAGGCCTCGCGCACCCCCGAGCAGGCGCACATGCCGCTGCTGTACGCGCCCTACGTACCCAGCCTCTGGGAAGATTTCATTTTGCGCAACCGCCGCATCCTGGCCGACCAGATGGATTTCCTGATGGCGCACGTGCCGCGCTCCTCGCGGCTGCTGCATTGACCGGCCTCAGGCGGCCGCCTTGCGGGCACGCACCAGGATCCCGCGGACCGGGACATGGGCCTCGCGACGCAGATCGAGTTCCTCGATCTCCACGGACTCGAACTCCGCATCGCGGCACAAGTGCGCCACATGGCTGCGCTTGTGCGCGTAGCGGCCGTTGGCCTGCAGGACGAGATCGGGGCCGTCTTCCGGCGCCAGTTCACACGAGAACCAGAAGTCGCCTGCCGGCCGCAGGATGCGGTGCGCATCGGAAACGGCACGCGTCAGATCGCCCGTGTAGATGAAGACATCCAGGGCCGTCAGCGCCTCGTACTGCGCCTCGGGCGTGGCGGCCAGCGCCTCGTTCAAATCGACCGTGTGGAAACGGTCGTAGACCTTGTGCCGCGCCGCCTGCTCAATCATCTTCTGCGAGATTTCCACACCGATCAGGAAACCATCCAGGCGCCCCAGGCAGACTCCGAGCAAGCCCGTGCCACACCCCAGATCGAGCACGTTCAGGCGCTTGTCCGGGTAGCGCTGCAAAATCCTGTTCGCCACGATCTTGGGCAGGCGGTAGCCCAGGCCCCGCACGACGTGCTGGTCGTAGATCTCGGCCATGCCATCGAACAGGGCGCGATTGAGTTCCACGGGTTGGTGTGGCGGTGTCTCGCCCCGGGCCAGCGCGTCGTAATAGGCCACGGCGGGGTCGTCGGGAAGCAGTGCGCGCAAGGTGCCCGTATCCGCCGCGGCCCGCGTCGGCACGCCCATCGTCATCAAGGTGCGCACGCGGCCCAGAAGTGCCTCCCTGTCCTGCGGGTCCTGTTCGATCAAACCGTCCCAGACCTCAAGCGCCTCGGCATGCCGCGCCAGATCGCTCAGGTCGCGCGCCAGCAGGCGACGCAATTGCACGTCGCCGGGCACGAGCTCCAGTCCTCGGCGCAAGTGGCGCACCGCCATCTCGGCATGCCCCGCGCGATGGGCAATGTCGATCACGCCCGCGAGCACCATCGGATTCTTCGGCTCCAGGCGAGCCACTTCCTCGGCTTTTTCGACGGCCTCGGCGAACTGGTTCTGCCGCGCCAGCAGCAGCGCCAGCTCCAGCAGGCCGGGGCCCCAGCCCGGCGCGGTGGCCACGCTCTTGCGCAGCATCTCGAACGCGCCCTTCACGTTGCCCGATTTCTCCGCCATCAGGCCCGCCATCATGAAAATGCGCGCGTCGCCGGGCAGGACCTTCTGGGCTTCGTTGAGTGTCAGCGCCGCCTCGCGCAACTGGCCCTGCCCCATCTGGCTGCGTGCGGTTTCCAGGTAGTGGCGGATCGGGTCTGACGGCTGGGCTGCTGTGGTCATGAATGGAAAGCGAACAATGCGGCAGGCGTCGGCCTGCCGCCATGGAAGGAACGGAGGACGCGGATTATCCCCTGCGCGCGCCGCTACCGATCGATCTGCGACGGATCGAGAAATTCCTGCGCATAGCGCAGATAGACCTTCTCGCCGACGAAAACATCGAAAAGATCGGGATCGATGTGCCCGCCGTCGCGCATGCCGTGCATGATGGAGAGCGCCTGCGACAGCTTCATGCCGTGCTTGTAGGGGCGATCCGCGGCCGTCAGCGCCTCGAAAATGTCGGCGATGCCCATCATGCGTGCCTGCCATGACATCTGCTCGCGCGTGAGTCCGCGCGGGTAGCCTTTGCCGTCCATGCGCTCATGGTGGCCACCGGCGTACTCGGGAACGTTGCTCAGGTGGCGCGGCCACGGCAGGCTCTCGAGCATACGTATCGTGCTCACGATGTGGTAATTGATGATGTCGCGTTCGGCCTGCGTGAGCGTGCCCTTGCGTATCGTCAGGTTTTCCAGTTCGTCGGCCGTGAGCAACGCCGTGGGAACACCCTCGGGGCTGCGCCACTGGTGTTTTTCACCGATACGCCGCACGCGCTCCTCGTCGGCGGCGGACATGGCTTCGCTCCCCTGATTACAGGTTCGCAAAAAATCACGCTCCTCGTCGAGCTGCTGCACCTCGCCGCGCAGGCGCTCGGCCTGCGCGGCCTCGGCCGGCTCGTCCACGCAGGGACGCAGTGCCAGTTGGCGGCGCAGCGCATCGATTTCGGCGTCGCGCTTGAGCACCTCGAAGCGCGTGTCGACCAGGCCGATCCGGTCGTGGATCGTCTGCAGCTTGGTCGCCTTGTCCACCACGTGCACGGGCGTCGTGATCTTGCCGCAGTCGTGCAGCAAACCCGCCATCTTCAGTTCATACCGGTCGCGATCGGTCATCGTGAACGCGGCCAGCGGCCCCTGCATGGCGGCATGCGCGGCTTCCGCCAGCATCATCGTGAGCCGAGGCACCCTCTGGCAATGGCCACCGGTATAGGGCGATTTCTCGTCGATCGCCTGGTTGATCAGATTGACGAAGGATTCGAACAGCTGCTCCAGTTGGTCGATCAGCAGCCGGTTGGTGAGCGCGATCGCCGCCTGCGACGAAAGCGACTCGGCGATGCGCTGCTCGGCCGGCGAGAACGAGCGCACGGCACCCGTGAGCGCATCGGTGGCGTTGATGAGCTGCAACACGCCGATGATCTCGCCATCGTGGTTCTTTAGCGGGACAGTGAGGAAGGAGCGCGACCGGTAGCCCGTGCGCTCGTCGAACGCCCGCGTGCCCGAAAAATCGAAACGCGTGCTGTCGTAGGCGTCGTCGATGGCGATCGTGGTGTCATGCACTGCCGCATGCACGGCCACCAGGTGTTCGTTGGGCGAACCGTCCGGCAGGTACAGGGGCAGCAGCGGAAGATGCAGTGGCTCCTCACCCCGTCCGCCCCTGCGCACCTGCAGCGAGTGCGTGCGCATGAGCACGAAACGCAGCGCGTCGCGGTCTTCGGTCATGCGGTAGAGCGTGCCGCCATCGGCGCCGGTCAAGGCCTGCGCGGCGTCCAGGATCAGTTCGAGCAGGTGGCCGAGGTCACGCTCGCGTGACAATGCCGCGCCCACTTCGTTGAGTTGCTCCAGCCGCATGAGCAGCGAGCGCAAATCCTCTTTCTCTGCCATGGCCACCCTCCGAAAGAGCCGCCATCGTAGCGCCTAAGACCAGGACCATCAGCCCCTGAGCGAGTCGGCAAGCTGCCGCGCGCAGCGATTGGCCTGCTCGGAATCGGGGGATTCCACCATGATGCGCAGCAGCGGCTCGGTGCCGCTCGCGCGTATCAGTACCCTGCCCTGATGGCCGAGTTCGTGCTCCACCTGCGCGGTGACGCGAGCAAGTTCGGTGCTCGCCTTCCAGTCCTGATGGGGATTGAGGCGCACGTTGAGCAGCACCTGCGGGTACAGCACCACCCCTTCGAGCAGCTGCGCGAGCGTCATGCCGCGCTCCACGCACGCGGCCAGCACCTGCAGGGCGCTCACCAAGCCGTCGCCCGTGCTGTGCTTGTCCAGCATCAGCAGGTGGCCGGAAGCTTCGCCACCGAGCAGCCAGCCACGGCCAAGCAGCTCTTCCAGCACGTAGCGGTCCCCCACCCTGGCGCGTGCAAACGCCACGCCGCGCTCGGTGAGTGCGCGCTCCACGGCCATGTTGCTCATCAGCGTGCCCACGACGCCGGGCACGGGCTCGCCCTGGCGCAGGCGCTGCGCCGCCATCACGTACAGCAGCTCGTCGCCGTTGTACAGACGCCCGCCCGCATCCACCATCTGCAGCCGATCGGCATCGCCATCGAGCGCGATGCCGAAGTCCGCATGATTGGCCTTGACCGAGCGCACCAGCGCATCCGGGTGCGTGGCGCCAACCTGGTCGTTGATGTTCAACCCATCGGGGGCGCAGCCGATGGCGATGACGTCCGCCCCCAGCTCGTGAAACACCTTGGGCGCGATGTGGTAGGCCGCGCCATGCGCGGCATCGACGACGATCTTCAGCCCCTTGAGCGTCAACTGGTGCGGAAAGGTGCTCTTGCAGAATTCGATGTAGCGCCCGGCCGCGTCATCGAGCCGCCAGGCCTTGCCCAGCTCCGCCGCACCGACCCAGCCGGGCGCCTGCTCAAGCGCGGCCTCCACATCGAGTTCCCAGGCATCGGGCAGCTTGGAGCCCTGGGCGCTGAAAAATTTGATGCCGTTGTCGGCGAACGGGTTGTGGCTGGCGCTAATGACCACGCCCAGATCGGCGCGCAGGGCCCGCGTCAGATAGGCCACGCCGGGCGTTGGCAAAGGGCCGAGCAGCACCACGTCCACGCCGGCGGAGTTCAGGCCCGATTCCAGCGCCGACTCGAGCATGTAACCCGAAATGCGCGTGTCCTTGCCGATCAGCACCCGCGGCCGCTCCCCGGCCTGCGCGAGCACCCGGCCCACCGCATGGCCCAGGCGCAGCACGAAGTCGGGCGTGATGGGCTCGCGCCCCACGGTGCCGCGGATGCCGTCGGTGCCGAAATACCTGCGCGTCACTTCATTGCTCCCTCTGACCCGACAAAGCCTGTTCCTGCACGGCCCGCCAGACGGCCAGCGCCGCCACGGTTTCCTTCACATCGTGCACGCGCACGATGGCGGCACCGCCTTGCACGGCAAGCACGGCCGCGACCACGCTGGGACAAACGCGCTCGTGCACCGGCAGGCCGGTCACCGCGCCCACGGAGGATTTGCGCGACCAGCCCACGAGCAGGGGGCTGCCCAGTGCCCGCAGCTCGCCCTGACGGGCCAGCAAGGCGAAATTCTGCTCCACCGTCTTGCCAAAACCTACTCCCGGGTCCACCGTCAGGCGATCCGCCGGGATACCCAGCGACTGCAGCTGCTGCAATCGCCCCCGCAGGAAAGTCTGCACCTGATCGACGACATCACCGGACATGGGCGCGAGCTGCATGGTTTGCGGCTCGCCATGCATGTGCATCAGGCACACGCCACACGAGCCCTGCTCCGCCACGACCTGCGCGGCACCCGGCTGGCGCAGCGCCCAGATGTCGTTGATGATGTCCACGCCCAGATCCAGTACCCGCTGCATCACCTGCGGTTTGTAGGTATCGACCGACACCGGCACGCCCAGCGTCAAGGCCGCTCGCACGACGGGCAGCACCCGCGCCAGTTCTTCATCCAGCGGCAGCGGCGGGCTGCCTGGACGCGTCGATTCGCCACCAATGTCCAGCATGTCCGCGCCATCAAGCACCAGTCGCTCGCAGTGCGCGACGGCCGCCGCGGCGCTCGCGTGATCACCTCCGTCGGAGAACGAATCCGGCGTGACGTTGACGATGCCCATCACGCGCGGGCGCGACAGGTCGATTGCAAAACGTGTGGTCTGCCAATGCATGGGAAGACATGGAAAAGGCCGACTGCTCACAGCCGGCCCTCAAGGATATGCCGACTTCACGCCACCGTGGGCGCGGGGTCGGTCTTGACCGCGGGCGGATTGCCCGGGCCGCTGCCGCCGGAAGGCGGGGTGCGTGGCGTCCAGTCCTTGGGCGGTCGCGGATCCTTGCCCGCCATGATGTCGTCGAGCTGCTCCATGTCGATGGTTTCCCAGTCGAGCAGCGCCTTGGCCATGGCGTGCATCTTGTCCTGGTTGTCCTCGATCAGGCCGCGCGCCAGCGTGTACTGCTCGTCGATGATGCGGCGCACCTCGGCGTCGACCTTCTGCATGGTCTCTTCCGAGATGTTGGTCGTCTTGGTGACCGAGCGGCCCAGGAACACCTCGCCCTCGTTCTCGGCATAGACCATGGTGCCGAGCGCCTCGCTCATGCCGTACTTCATCACCATGTCGCGCGCCAAGTTGGTCGCTCGCTCGAAGTCGTTGCTCGCGCCCGTCGTCATCTGGTGCATGAAGACTTCCTCGGCGATGCGCCCGCCAAACAGCATGGCGATCTGGTTGAGCATGTACTCCTTGTCGTAGGAATAACGGTCCTGCTCCGGCAGCGCCATGGTCACGCCCAGCGCCCGGCCGCGCGGGATGATGGTGACCTTGTGCACCGGGTCGCACTTGGGCAACAGGCGCCCGATGAGCGCGTGGCCGCTTTCGTGGTAGGCGGTGTTGCGCCGCTCTTCCTCGGGCATCACCATGCTCTTGCGCTCCGGGCCCATGATGATCTTGTCCTTGGCCTTCTCGAAGTCCTGCATCTCGACCACGCGCGCATTGCGCCGCGCGGCCATCAGCGCCGCCTCGTTGCACAGGTTGGCGAGATCGGCGCCCGACATGCCCGGCGTGCCGCGCGCGATGATGCCGGGGTTCACGTCCTGCCCCACGGGGATCTTGCGCATGTGCACGTTCAGGATCTGCTCGCGCCCGCGGATGTCGGGCAGCGTCACGTAGACTTGGCGGTCGAAGCGGCCCGGCCGCAGCAGGGCTTGGTCAAGGATGTCCGGACGGTTGGTCGCGGCCACGACGATCACGCCAAGGTTGGTCTCGAAGCCGTCCATCTCCACCAGCATCTGGTTCAGCGTCTGCTCGCGCTCGTCGTTGCCGCCGCCCAGGCCCGCGCCGCGCTGGCGGCCCACCGCGTCGATTTCATCAATGAAGATGATGCAGGGCGCGTTCTTCTTGGCGTTCTCGAACATGTCGCGCACGCGCGCCGCACCCACGCCGACGAACATCTCGACGAAATCCGAGCCGGAAATGGAGAAGAACGGCACCTTGGCCTCGCCGGCGATGGACTTGGCCAGCAGCGTCTTGCCGGTGCCCGGCGGCCCCACCAGCAGCAGGCCGCGCGGAATGCGCCCGCCGAGCTTCTGGTACTTCTGCGGGTCTTTCAGGAAGTCGACAACCTCCTGCACCTCTTCCTTGGCCTCGTCGCAGCCGGCGACGTCGGCGAAGGTGATGGTGTTGTTGTTCTCGTCGAGCATGCGCGCCTTGGACTTGCCGAAGCTGAACGCGCCGCCCTTGCCGCCGCCCTGCATCTGTCGCATGAAGTAAACCCACACGCCGATCAAGAGCAGCATCGGTCCCCAGCTCACGAGCAAGGTCATCAGGAGCGAGCCTTCCTCGCGCGGCTTGACGTCGAATTTGACGTCGTGATCGATCAGGTCACCGACCAGACCGCGATCGAGGTAGGTGGCCGTGGTGCGTATGCGCCGGTCGTCGGTGGTCAGCGCCACGATCTCGGTGCCGCCGGGGCCCTCCTGAATGGTGGCCGAACGAATGTGGTTGTTGCGCACCTGTTCCAGAAAATCGGAATAGCCGATCGCCCCAGCACCCATGGTGCTGCGGGTATCGAATTGCCTGAACACGGTGAACAGCACCATGGCGACGACGAGCCACACGGCAATTTTGGAAAACCACTGATTGTTCAAGCGCAACTCCAACTGAAGCGGCTACACGCACCGCCAAGCGACCCCTAACGACAATTGGGGGTCATTGTAGGCGTTTCAACCCATCAGAACCTGCGGCAACCCCGGTGGCGAACAGGTTCAACGCAGGCCCAGGCCCACCAGATAGGTTTCGGTGGATTGGTCGCGCGAGGCTTTGGGTTTGATCACCTTGACGCTGCGAAAGTGCTCCCGGAACAATGCCACCAGCTGTGCATAGCCCTCGCCATGGAACACCTTGGCCACGAGCACGCCGTCCTTTTTCAGGTGCTGCACCGCAAAATCCACCGCCAGTTCCACCAGAAGCGAGATGCGCGCAGCATCGGCCGAGGCGATGCCGGAGAGATTGGGCGCCATGTCCGACATCACCACGTCCACGCCGCGCCCCTGCACCACTTCGTTGAGCTGCGCCAGAACCGCCTCTTCGCGGAAATCGCCCTGCAGGAAGTTCACCCCCTCGATGTGCTCCATGGGCAGCAGGTCGAGTGCGACGAGCTGGCCATCGAGTGCGCCCACCGCCGCGCCTTCCGGGGCCAGCTGGCGACGCGCGTACTGGCTCCAGGCGCCTGGCGTGCTGCCCAGATCGACCACCACCTGTCCGGGCTTGAAGAGGTGCAGCCGCTCGTCGATCTCCCTGAGCTTGTAGGCGGCGCGCGCGCGATAGCCTTCCTTGCGGGCCAGCCTGACCCACGGATCGGTGGCCTGCTGGTGCATCCACGCCTTGTTGACTTTTTTGCTCTTGGTTTGAATCTTCATCGGCGGGGATAATACGGCGATGTCGAAAATCGTCTTGACCGCCGCCGAGCGGCGCGCTCACCGGGCCGAAGCCCACCACTTGGACCCCGTGGTCATGATCGGCAACGATGGTCTCACGGATGCCGTGCGCAAGGAGGTGGACGCGGCGCTGAACGCCCACGGGCTCATCAAGGTGCGCGTATTCTGCGACGAACGCGGCGAACGCGAAAGCATCTACGAGCGCCTGGCGCAAGAACTGGGCGCCGCGCCGGTACAGCACATCGGCAAGCTGCTGGTGCTCTGGCGCCCGACGCCGGAAAAACACAAAACCGTGGATGAAGACCGCAAGCCCGGGCCGCGCGATGTCAAGGTGCTCAAATTCGGTCGCCCGGGACGGCGCCCCGAGGTCAAGCAATTGAAGGTGCTGGGCAACCAGCGCCTGACGGCCGGTGGGCAGATCAAGCGGGCCAAGCCCAAGCAGAAATCGATCAAGAAGCGCCAGGGCGACTGATGGCCGACATGCAGCGCCACATCCTGTGCATGAAATGGGGCACGAAGTACGGCCCCGAGTACGTCAACCGGCTCTATGCGATGGTGCGTCGTCACCTGACGGGCGATTTCAACTTCGTCTGCCTGACGGATGACGCGCAAGGCGTGCGTGCCGAGGTCCAGTGTCTGCCGATTCCGCCGCTCAATCTCGAGCTCAAGCCCGGCCAGCGCGACGGCGCCTGGAAAAAGCTGACCACCTTCGAGGCCGACCTGCACGGCCTCAAAGGCACGGCACTGTTCCTCGACCTGGACGTGGTCATCGTGGGCTCGCTCGATGATTTCTTCACCTGCAGCGGCGACTTTTTCATCATTCACGATTACCCGCGCTTCTGGCGCCTTGGCCAGCGCATCGTCGGCAATTCGTCGGTCTACCGCTTCGAGCTTGGCGCGCATGCCGACGTGCTGGCGCACTTTCGCGCGCACATGGACGAGGTGCGACGCGCGCACCGCAACGAGCAGCGCTACCTCTCGCACTTCCTGCACGGGCAGGGCAAGCTGGCCTACTGGCCCAGGGCCTGGTGCCCCAGTTTCAAATACGACTGCATCCCGACGTGGCCGAGCAACTACTGGCGCGAGCCGGCGGTGCCCAAGGACGCGCGCATCGTGATCTTTCACGGCGAGGTCAACCCGCCCGATGCGCTCGCGGGGCGGCGCAACAAGCGCTGGCACTACATCCGGCCGGCGCGCTGGGTGGGCGAGGCCTGGGGCGGCTGAAAAACAGGAAAAATCGGCCCAAACGCTTGACAGGAAAGCGCCAGCCGCTATCAGTTACGATAACTTCTCCGCACCCGCCTCGACACCGACGAGGGGTCGGCCCACCAGGCGCGTGAGGATCTGCAAGGGGCTGGCGGCGGGGTTCACCTCGCGCCCGGGCGGCAGATGCAGCGTCTGCTCCATCATGTACTGCCCGCTCATGACCGCGTGCACCGCCGCATCGGAATAGCAGACCCAGCAGCTGCCGGCGGGAAACGGCGCGCGCCATTGCGTCCCCTGCGTCTGATAGGTCTCGTCGCGTTTCATCAGGTCGTGCAGCTGCAGCATCAGGTGATCGTACTCGCTGCGCAGTGACTTGGTGACGTGCAGCGCCTGCAGCGCCTTCGCCTGCCAGCGGCTGTACGGCTTGGCCCTGGGCAGGAACTGGCGCGCCACCGATTCGAAATCCGCGCCCACGCGCCAGACGCGCGGCGCACCGTCGGGGTTGACGTTGGCGAACACGCGCAGGATGCGTTCGCCGTAGTTGGGACGCGTCGGGAAGGCATCCACATGCAGGCGCTTGTCGTCGGCGCGCACCGACTGCCGGCGCGTTTCCACACGGCGCGGGCGAAAGCTCGTCGGCGCCACGCGCAGCGCGCCGCGGTACTCAGGGAAGAGCCCATCGACCAAGGCCAGCGCCTGCGCCCGAAAACGACCCACCATCGCCGCGAGCCGCGCCTGCTCCTGCGCCGATCCGCCCGCGCCCTTGAGTACGCCATCCGCCCCCAGGCTCACGTTGCGCGACCCGGGCGCAAGCATGTCCTCGCGCAGCAGGGCCCGCTCATCGGGCCCCAGTTCGAAGGCCAGGCGCGGAAACAGAAGCACCTTGCCCGATTCAACGGCCCGCGTCCATTCGGCGTGAGGCTCGGCCTGGTCCCACCCGGGCAGGTCGAGCTCAACGATCGGAGATTCCATGGCCTGCCGCCTCTCGTGGTTTCGTCAGTTGCCACAACACGACGGTGGCGCACAGCCACTGCCCCACGTACAGGCCCGTGGCGATGTTGTGCCACAGCCGCACGCCATGGTAGGCAATGACGCGCGGCGCCACGCCGAACTGCAGCACGAAGGCCAGCAGCATGCCCAGAATCACAAAAACAAGAGCTGCTCGTGCCCATGGCGCAAAGATTTCAGAATGTTTTTGTTTTGAAAGCACCAGCAGTAAAGCGCAACAAGCTATTGAAATATAAGTCTGGGCTTCGAACAGGCTGGCCGCCACGTACCCCGCCAGCATCCTCTGCGGGATGCGCATGAAGACCAGCGGCACGGCCACGAAGCCGATCACCGACAGGCTGCTCCACCACAGGGCGGCGGCAAAGACCGGCAGGCGCTCGAACATCGTCAGACGTAGCGCACGGCCACGACTTCGTAGGAGCGCACGCCGCCCGGCGCCTGCACGTCGGCCGTGTCACCCACTTCCTTGCCGATGAGCGCGCGGGCAATCGGGCTGCCAATGTTGATCAGGCCATGCTTCAGATCGGCCTCGTCCTCGCCGACGATCTGGTAGGTCACCGCATCGCCCGAATCCACGTCCTCCAGATCGACCGTGGCACCAAACACCACGCGGCCCTCGGCATCGACCGTGGCCGGGTCGATGATCTGCGCCGCCGAGAGTTTGCCTTCGATCTCGGCGATGCGCCCTTCGATGAAGCCCTGGTGGTCCTTGGCCGCGTCGTACTCGGCGTTTTCGCTCAGGTCGCCCTGCGCACGCGCTTCCGCGATCGCGGCGATGACGGCCGGGCGCTCCTTGGTCTTGAGCCGCTGCAGTTCGGCCTTGAGTTTTTCCGCGCCGCGCTTGGTGATGGGAAGGGTAGCCATGACAAATCACACCGATAACGAAATCAAAACAAGAGACCACCTGCGTACAGCGCAGATGGCCCCGTGGATATGGCATTCTAGTTCGCGTCGGCGGCCTAGAATCGTCCCGAGCCTGCCGTTTCCCTCATGACCATTTCAGATCCCTCTCTCCCTGCGCTTGACGATCCACTGGCCAGCAGAATTTTGCGGGAATGGCAATCCCAGGAGGGTGATCTCTGGGTGTTCGGCTACGGCTCGCTGATCTGGCGGCCCGACCTGCCCTACAGCGAATCCCGCCGCGCCACCGTGCACGGCTGGCACCGGGCCTTGCGGATGTGGAGTCACGTCAACCGCGGCACCGCGCAATGCCCGGGTCTGGTGTTTGCGCTGCTGCCCGGCGGCAGCTGCAGGGGCCTGGCCTTTCGCGTGCCCGCCGCCCGGGTGCCCGACGTGTTTCCGCAGCTGTGGCAGCGGGAGATGCCGATGCCTATCTACACCCCGCGCTGGCTCAACGTCAACACCACCGGGGGCGTGGTGCGCGCCCTCGCCTTCACCCTCTCGCACTCGCATCCCGCCTGCACGGGTGTGCTGTCGGATGCCGACTACCAGCGCATCTTCAGGACGGCGCACGGCATCTACGGCAGCACCCGGGATTACGCCGAAACGACACTGGCCGAGTTGCACCGGCTCGGCATCCGTGACAGGGCGCTCGAACGCATCGTCAAGGTCGCGCGCACGGCACAATCGCAGCATGAACGCCTCCACGCTCTCCCAATCGATCGCTGATCTGCACCAGAGCTACGAACGCTCCGAACTCAGCGAAGACGCCTGCGACCCCAACCCTCTGCGCCAGTTCGAACGCTGGCTGACCGAGGCGCTGAACGCAGAGGTTCCCGATGCGAATGCCATGACCCTGGCCACCGTCGGCAGTGACCTGCGCCCGAGCACGCGCATCGTGCTCATCAAGGGCTATGACGCCCAGGGCATTGTGTTCTTCACCAACTACGGCAGCCGCAAGGGGCAAGAGCTTTCGGGCAATCCCTACGCCGCGCTGCAGTTTCATTGGACGCCGCTGGAGCGCGTGGTACGGATCGAAGGGACCGTTCAAAAGGTGAGCGCCGAGGAGAGCGACGCCTACTACGACAGCCGCCCACTCGATTCGCGCATCGGCGCATGGGCCAGTCCGCAGAGCCAGCCGATCGCGAGCCGCGACGTGCTCGAGCGGAACATGGCGCACTACAGCGCGCAGTTTCCGTCGGCACCGCCGCGCCCGCCACACTGGGGGGGCTATCGCCTGGTTCCTGATCGCTGGGAGTTCTGGCAAGGACGCAAGAACCGCTTGCATGACCGGCTGCGCTACCTGCTGCAGGGTGACCGCTGGCTCATGCAGCGGCTGGCTCCCTGAGCCTGCGCCAACCCCGGAACACCATCCCTCGGATGCCGCTTTTCCGAGCTTCATGACGCGCCTGATCGCTTATGTTCGGCCATGAAGACCACCCAGGAAGGGGGAGCGCCATGCGATTCAGCGATCCGGAAATCAACAGCGCCGTCCGACGCCTCTACGCCGTGGGCTACCGGCTTCTGAGCCGAAGAGAGCGCCGCATCGTCGACGTCCTCTGCGCCATCTGCTGATGCCGCAATCCGGTTCAGCGCAGCGCGCGGTAGATGGTCTCGGCGAGCTGGCGCGAGACGCCGTCGACGGTGGCGAGATCTTCGACGCTCGCGTCCTGCACGCCCCTCACGCCACCAAAACGCTGCAGCAGCCGGGCGCGCCTGCGTGGGCCAATGCCCGGGATATCCTCCAGGCGGCTCGCTCCCGTGCGCACCCGGGCACGCGCCGCGCGCATGCCGGTGATCGCAAAGCGGTGCGCCTCGTCCCGGATTTGCGCCACCAGCATCAGCGCGGCTGAATCGTGCCCGAGGTAGACCTTTTCGCGGCCATCGGCGAACACCAGCTCCTCCAGTCCCACCTTGCGGCCTTCGCCTTTTTCCACGCCCACGATGCGCGATATATCCAGGCCCAGTTGCTCGAAGACCTGGCGCGCCATCGCCACCTGCCCGCGTCCACCGTCGATGAGCACCAGATCCGGCAGGCGCAGCTCCCGGTGCGTCACCTCGGCGCCGCCCGCTTCCTGCTGTGCCTGCGCCACCGGCTTGTAGCGGCGCTCGAGCACCTGGTGCATCGCGGCATAGTCGTCGCCCGGCGTAATGCCTTCGATCTTGAAGCGCCGGTACGCCCCGTGCTGCATCTTGTGGTGGTGAAAGACGACGCACGAGGCCTGTGTCTGCTCGCCCGCGGTGTGTGAAATATCGAAACACTCCGCGGTGAGCTCGTCGAGATTTTCGAGATCGAGTCCCAGCGCCTCGGCCAGTGCGTGCGTGCGTGCCTGTTGCGAGCCTTCCTCGGCCAGCAGGCGCGCCAGCTGAATTCCCGCGTTGGCCTGCGCCATTTCCAGCCACGCACGCCGCTCCTCGCGCGGCTGGTGCACGGCCGACACACGCACGCCGCTTTGCTCGGTCAGTGCCTCGATCAGCAAGGAATCGACGGGCTCGCTGGTGACCAGCACCGGCGGCACCGCCACGTCCAGGTAGTGCTGTGCGATGAAGGCTTCGAGCACCTGCACGCTGACCGACTGCTGCGCGCGCTCGGCGTCGCCCGCCTCCTCGGCGCTGTAGATGCCCGAGGCCTCCGCCACCTGCGACGGGAAATAGGCGCGATCGCCCAGGTGGCGGCCGCCGCGCACCATCGCCAGGTTCACGCAGGCACGCCCGCCCTCCACACGCACGGCGAGAATGTCCACGTCCTTGTCGCCTGCGGTCTCCACCGCCTGCTGGTGCAGCACGCGCGACAGCGCCGTGATCTGGTTGCGCACCTCCAGAGCCTGTTCGAACTCCAGCCTGTCCGAATACGCCATCATGCGCGCTTCCAGCTTCTTCAGGAGCTCGTCCGTCTCGCCGCGCAGCAGCGCCTCGGCGCCGCGCACATCCTCGGCGTAATCCTCGGGCGAGATGGTGCCCACGCAGGGTGCGGAGCAGCGCTTGATCTGGTAGAGCAGGCAGGGACGCGTGCGGTGGGCGAACACCGTGTCCTCGCAGGTGCGCAGCCGGAAGACCTTCTGGATCAGCTCGATCGTCTGCTTGACCGCCCAGGCGTTGGGGTAAGGGCCGAAATAGCGGTTGTTCTTGTCCACGCTGCCGCGGTAGTACGAGATGCGTGGATAACGCTGCGACGGATCATCGGTCGTGCCATCCTTGACCGCAATGCCGCTGATCTTCAGATACGGGTAGCTCTTGTCATCGCGAAAGAGAATGTTGTACTTGGGGTGCTGGGTCTTGATGAGGTTGTTTTCCAGCAGCAGCGCCTCGGCCTCGGAGCGAACCACTGTCGTCTCCAGCCGCACGATCTTGGTGACCATGTGACCAATGCGCGTGCCCCCGTGCTGCCGGGTGAAGTAGCTGCTGACACGGCGCTTGAGGTTGCGCGCCTTGCCGACATACAGCAGCTGCTCTTGCGCATCGAAGTAGCGATACACCCCCGGCAAGGGGGGCAGCGCCGCCACCTGGGCCAGCAACTGCTCGGAATGGGCTTCGGACATGCGCCTATTGTCGCGGCGAAGGCACAGCCACGGCGCATGGCGGGGCATGCCCCCGCCCTTTCTCGCGAGACGTGGACCGGCGCTGATGGTGCAGAACCTCGGTCACGTCAAGACAATCAAGGACAACGCGCATAAAAAAAGCCCCGCAAGCGGGGCTTTCAGATGTGCACGCAAGGCGCTTATTTGCGCGTACCGACGACTTCGATCTCGACGCGGCGGTTCTTGGCGCGACCTTCCTTGGTCTTGTTGGAGGCGATAGGCTGGGTTTCGCCCTTGCCTTCGGTGTAGATGCGGTTCTTCTCGATGCCCTTGGACACCAGGTAGGCCTTCACGGACTCGGCACGACGCACCGACAGCTTCTGGTTGTAGGCGACGGTTCCGATGGAGTCGGTGTGGCCGACGGCAACGATCACTTCCAGGTTGACGCCCTTGATCTTGGAGACCAGGTCATCGAGCTTGGCCTTGCCTTCGGGCTTCAGGACGGACTTGTCGAAGTCGAAGAAGGCATCGGCACCGTAGGTGACCTTGCTGGCCACGGCAGGAGCGGGCGCAGGAGCCGGAGCGGGAGCCGCGGCAGGAGCCGGAGCGGCGGCAGGAGCCGGAGCCGCCTTTTGCTGAGCACCATCGCAGCCTTCGGCAGCGGTGGCAGGCGTCCAGGTTGCGTCGCGCCAGCACAGTTCGTTGGTGCCGTTCTTCCAGACCATCTCACTGGTGCCGTTCACCCAGTTGTTGAGGACTTTGCCGCCATCAGCCGCCTTGATTTGAGCAGTGGCCGAAGCAGCCAGCACGGCAGAGGCCAACAGCACTGCCACTTGGTTCAGTTTTTTCATGGTTCTCCTCTTGGGAAATAAAAACCGCAGCCGCGCTGCGAAAACGAGACGTCGTCAGTGAACCGCACCAAAAACGTTGCTTAGATTGTGCCACAGGCGCTACCAATAGTGTGGCGGCAATGACGTGCGGGCGCCGCTTGCGCCGTGAGCAGACCTCAAGATGTTGCCAGAGGGCAACAAATGCTTGCACCTAAAATGCCTGTCTGTTCTGGTGTTTTGATAGGTTGTGATGCCCGAGTTCGCCAAGGAAACCCTGCCCGTCGGCCTCGAAGAGGAAATGCGACGCAGCTACCTCGATTACGCCATGAGCGTGATCGTCGGCCGCGCCCTGCCCGACGCCCGCGATGGCCTCAAGCCCGTGCACCGGCGCGTGCTGTTCGCCATGCACGAGTTGAACAACGACTGGAACCGGCCGTACAAGAAGTCCGCCCGCATCGTGGGCGACGTGATCGGCAAGTACCACCCGCACGGCGACAGCGCGGTGTACGACACCATCGTGCGCATGGCGCAGGATTTCTCGCTGCGTCACATGCTGGTCGATGGCCAGGGCAACTTCGGCTCGGTCGATGGCGACAACGCCGCGGCCATGCGCTACACCGAAATCCGCCTGGCGAAGATCGCGCACGAGATGCTGGCCGACATCGACAAGGAGACGGTGGACTTCGGCCCCAACTACGACGGCAGCGAGAAGGAGCCGCTGGTTCTGCCCAGCCGCCTGCCCAATTTGCTGGTCAACGGCAGCGCCGGCATCGCCGTGGGCATGGCGACCAACATCCCGCCGCACAATCTGAACGAAGTCGTTGACGCTTGTTTGCATTTGCTGCGTCGCCCGGACGCAACGATCGACGATCTCATGGAGATCATCCCGGCGCCGGACTTCCCCACGGCCGGCATCATCTACGGCATCACCGGCGTCAAGGACGGTTACCGCACCGGCCGCGGGCGCGTGGTCATGCGCGCCAAGGTGCATTTCGAGGACATCGACAAGGGCCAGCGCCAGGCCATCATCGTCGACGAGCTGCCCTATCAGGTCAACAAGAAGACGCTGCAGGAGCGCATGGCCGAGCTGGTGCACGAGAAGAAGCTCGAAGGCATCAGCCACATCCAGGACGAGTCCGACAAATCCGGCATGCGCCTGGTGATTGAATTGAAGCGCGGCGAAGTGCCCGAAGTGGTGCTCAACAACCTGTACAAGCAGACGCAGCTGCAGGACACCTTCGGCATGAACATGGTGGCGCTGGTCGATGGCCAACCGAAGCTGTGCAACCTGAAGGACCTCATCGAGGTCTTCATCGGCCACCGCCGCGAGGTCGTCACGCGCCGCACGGTGTTCGAGCTGCGCAAGGCGCGCGACCGGGGCCACGTGCTCGAAGGCCTGGCCGTGGCGCTGGCCAACATCGACGAATTCATCCGCATCATCCGCGAATCGCCCACGCCGCCCGTGGCCAAGGCCGAGCTGATGGCGCGCAGTTGGGACAGCGCACTGGTGCGCGAGATGCTGACTCGCACCCGCGAAGACGGCGCCGTGGTCAATGCCGACGACTACCGCCCCGAGGGGCTGGAGCGCACCTTCGGCATGCAGAGCGATGGCCTGTACCGCCTGTCGGACACGCAGGCGCAGGAAATCCTGCAAATGCGCCTGCAGCGCCTCACGGGCCTTGAGCAGGACAAGATCGTCGCCGAGTACAAGGAGATCATGGCGCACATCGAGGATCTGCTCGACATTCTCGCCAAGCCCGAACGCGTCGCCGTCATCATCGGTGAAGAGCTGACCGCCGTGAAGACCGAGTTCGGCCAGACCAAACTCGGCGCGCGCCGCAGCCAGATCGAGCACAGCGCGCAGGATCTTTCCACCGAAGACCTGATCACCCCCACCGACATGGTGGTGACGCTCTCGCACACGGGCTACATCAAGAGCCAGCCCCTCTCGGAATACCGCGCGCAAAAGCGCGGCGGGCGCGGCAAGCAGGCCACGGCGACCAAGGAAGACGACTGGATCGACCAGCTCTTCATCGCCAACACGCACGACTACATCCTGTGCTTTTCCAACCGCGGGCGCCTGTACTGGCTCAAGGTCTGGGAGGTGCCCGCCGGTTCGCGCAACTCGCGCGGACGGCCCATCGTCAACATGTTCCCGCTGCAGGACGGCGAGAAGATCAACGTGGTACTGCCGCTCACCGGCGACATGCGCAGCTTCCCCGCCGACCGCTACGTCTTCATGGCCACCCGCATGGGCACGGTCAAGAAGACGGCGCTCGATGAATTCTCCAACCCGCGCAAGGCCGGCATCATCGCCGTCGGTCTGGACGAGGGCGACTTCCTCATCGGCGCTGCGCTCACCGATGGCACGCACGACGTGATGCTTTTCTCCGACGGCGGCAAGGCCGTGCGTTTCGACGAGAACGACGTGCGCCCCATGGGCCGCAACGCGCGTGGCGTCAAGGGCATGCGGCTTGAAGACGGCCAGAGCGTGATCGCCATGCTCGTGGCCGAGGACGAATCGCAAAGCGTGCTCACCGCCACCGAGAATGGCTACGGCAAGCGCACCAGCATCGTGGAATACACGCGCCACGGCCGAGGCACCAAGGGCATGATCGCCATCCAGCAGTCCGAGCGCAACGGCCGCGTCGTCGCCGCCACGCTGGTGCGCGCTCATGATGAGATCATGCTGATCACCGACACCGGGGTGCTGGTGCGCACCCGCGTGGCCGAAATCCGTGAGCTGGGCCGCGCCACGCAGGGTGTGACGCTGATCAATCTGGACGAGGGCGCGAGCCTCTCCGGGTTGCAGCGCATCGTCGAAAACGACGCTGGCGACGACAATACGGAAAATAACCCTTGAATCAATAGCTGTCAGCGCTTTCCCAGCAAGCGTTTGAGCGACTTTTTTCGAAATGAACCGTCCTTACAATTTTTCCGCCGGCCCGGCCGCCATTCCCGAGGAAGTCCTGCAGCAGGCAGCGGGCGAAATGCTCGACTGGCACGGCAGCGGCATGAGCGTGATGGAAATGAGCCACCGCGGCAAGGAATTCATCGCCATCTGCGAGCAGGCCGAGAGCGACCTGCGCGAGCTGCTCGCCATTCCGCCCGAATTCAAGGTGCTCTTCATGCAGGGCGGAGGCATCGCCGAAAACGCCATCGTGCCGCTGAACCTGTCCCATGCCGGCACCGTGGATGTGGTGGTCACCGGCAGCTGGAGCCAGAAATCGCGCAAGGAGGCGGCCAAGTACGCCGCGGAAGTCCACACCGCCGCTTCGGGCGAGGAGAGCCACTTCACCACCCTGCCCGCCCCCGCCACCTGGAAGCTCTCGCGCGGCGCGAGCTACGTGCACATCTGCAGCAATGAAACCATCCACGGGGTGGAGTTTCACGAACTGCCCGACCTGAAGGCCCTGGGCAGCGACGCGCCGCTGGTGGTGGATTTTTCTTCCCACGTGGCCTCGCGCCCCGTGGACTGGAGCCGCGTGGGCCTGGCCTTCGGGGGCGCGCAAAAGAACCTCGGCCCGGCGGGCGTGACTCTGGTGGTGGTCCGCGCAGACCTGATCGGTCACGCCCTGCCCATCTGCCCGAGCGCCTTCGACTACAAGAACGTGGCAGACGCCGATTCGCGCTACAACACGCCGCCCACCTGGGGCATCTACGTCGCGGGCCTGACCTTCCAGTGGCTCAAGCGCCAGCATGAGGGCCACCTGACGGGCATCGCCGCCGTGGAGGCGCGCAACATCGCCAAGGCCAAGCTGCTGTATGACTTCATCGACCAATCGTCCTTCTATGTAAACAAGATCGCCGCCAACTGCCGCTCGCGCATGAACGTGCCATTCCAGCTGGCCGATGATGCGCTCAACGACGCCTTCCTCACCGGCGCAAAGGAGCGCGGGCTGCTGCAGCTCAAGGGCCACAAGTCCGTGGGCGGCATGCGCGCGAGCATCTACAACGCCATGCCCATGGCTGGTGTGCAGGGCCTGGTCGACTACATGCACTCTTTCGAGCGCGAACACGCCTGAGCCCCCACGCGATCGCAGCGACGCCCTCCATATCCCAGCGGAACCCGTCTTCATGCCAGAACCCCGCAATTCCCCTGACCTGACGCAGTTGCGCCAGCAGATCGACCGCATCGACCTGCAGTTGCTCTCTCTTCTGAACCAACGCGCGGCGCTGGCCGAACAGGTCGGCGAGGTCAAGAAACGCGAAGGCAGTCCCCTGTTCCGGCCCGACCGCGTGGCTCAGGTCATCGAAAGCGTGCAGGCTGCCAATCCGGGGCCCCTCAAAGGCCAACACGTCGCGGCCATCTGGCGCGAACTGATGTCGGCCTGCCTGGCCCTCGAAGCGCCACAACGCGTGGCTATCCTCGGCCCCGAGGGCACGTTCTGCGAACAGGCCGCCATCGAGTATTTCGGCAGCAGCGCGGAGTTCGCCTATTGCGGCAATTTCGACGAAGTCTTCCATGCCGTGGCCGCCGGCACGGCCGAATTCGGCGTCGTGGGGGTCGAAAACTCCAGCGAAGGCGTGGTCACGCGCTCGCTGGACATGTTCCTGCGCACGCCGTGTCACATCGTGGGCGAGGTCAGCCTGCTCGTGCGACACCACCTGCTGCGCGCGCGGGAAGGCCTGGAGGGCATCGAAGCCGTGCTCGCGCACCCGCAGGCACTCGCCCAATGTCAGACCTGGCTCTCGCGGCACCTGCCGCATGCCGAACGCAGGCCGGTGTCGAGCAACGCGGAAGGCGCGCGCCTGGCCGCTTCCAATCCGGCCTGGGCGGGCATCGCGAGCGAACGCTCGGCGCAAAAATACGCGCTGCACGTGCTGGCCCGCGCCATCCAGGACGATACGCACAACCGCACGCGCTTCGCCGTCATCTGCCTGCCGCAGACGCTGGCCACGCCCGAGCCCAGCGGGCACGATTGCACGAGCATGGTAGTCTCCGTGGTCAACCGGCCCGGCGCCGTGCACGACCTGCTGGTGCCACTGAAAAAACATGCGGTCTCCATGACCCGCATCGAGTCGCGCCCCGCGCGTACCGGTCAGTGGGAATATTATTTCTACATCGATATCGAAGGGCACCCCGTGCAACCCCAAGTCGCCGCCGCACTCAGCGAGCTGCAACAGCTGTGCGCTTTCTACAAGGTGCTGGGCACCTACCCGGTCGCTGCATGAAGGCAAGCCATGTTTGAACAACTCGGTCTGATCGGCTGCGGCCTGATGGGCGGCTCGTTCGCCCTGGCGATGAAGCGTGCGGGCCTGGTCAAGCGCGTCATCGGCTACAGCAAGTCGCCAACGACCACCGAGCGAGCCCAGCAACTGGGCGTGATCGACTCGCAGGCCCCTTCGGCGCTGATGGCCGTATCCAACTCCGATCTCGTGCTGCTGGCCATTCCTGTGGCCGCCACCGAAGCCACGCTCAAGGCCATCCGCCACCTGGTCACGCCGCAGACGCTGGTCATGGACGTGGGTTCGACCAAGTCCGACGTCGTGGCCGCGGCGCAGCGCTCCCTGCGCGACCATGTCGGCAGTTTCGTGCCTGCGCATCCCATCACCGGGCGCGAGGTCTCGGGCGTCGAGCACGCCGAAGCCGAGCTCTACAGTGGCCGACAGGTCATCCTGACCCCTACGGACGCCACCGAACCCGGCCATGTCGAACGCGCCGAGGCACTCTGGAAGGCCCTGGGCTGCCGCGTCAAGCGCATGACCCCGCAGGAGCACGACTCGGCGTTCGCGGCGGTCAGCCACCTGCCCCACCTGCTCGCCTTCGCGATGATGCACAGCATCTCCATGCAGCCTGAGGCGGATGACTACCTCTCGCTGGCCGGCCCTGGCTTTCGGGATTTCACCCGCATTGCCGCAAGCGACCCCAAGATGTGGCGCGACGTGCTGCGCTCCAACCGCGAGGAAGTGCTCGGGCAGGCCGCCCTGTTTCGCGAAGCGCTGCGTGAACTGGAACAGGCCATGCAGGCCGATGGCGACCAGCAGCTCGAAGCCCTGATCGGCGAAGCAAGCTCCACGCGCGGCAAGTGGCGCATGGGCGCGCAGCGCAAGAGTGCGTCCTCCTGAGATGCGGCGCGCCGCCTTTCTCGACCTGCCCCCGCTGCGCACGGTGGGCGGCACGGTCCAACTGCCAGGCTCCAAGAGCATCTCCAACCGCATTCTGCTGCTCGCCGCGCTGAGCGAAGGCAGCACCGAGGTGCGCGACCTGCTGGACAGCGACGACACGCGCGTCATGCTCGACGCCCTGCGCCAGCTCGGCTGCATCGTCGAGCCGCTGGGTGCGCGTGCCCTGCGCATCACCGGCCTGGGCGGACGCACGGCACACGCCCCCGATGTGAGCCCCGCGCCCACCCGGCTGTTTCTCGGCAACGCCGGAACCGCCATGCGTCCCCTCACGGCCGCGCTCGCCCTCATGGGAGGGGAGTTCGAGCTTTCGGGCGTGCCGCGCATGCACGAGCGCCCCATCGGCGATCTGGTGGACGCGCTCAGCGCCCTGGGTTGCCGCATTCATTACCTGGGCGCCCAGGGCTTTCCGCCGCTGCGCATCGCACACGGCGACGGCGTGCCCCCGCTGCGGCTGGACGCCCCCGTGCGCGTGCGCGGCGACGTGTCCAGCCAGTTCCTCACGGCCTTGCTCATGGCGCTGCCGCTGGTGGCGCGATCGAGGGACGTGGTCATCGAGGTCATCGGTGAACTCATCTCCAAGCCCTACATCGAGATCACTCTGGCGCTGCTGGCGCGGTTCGGCATCCGGTGGCAGCGCGAGGGCTGGCGGCGTTTCACGATCACCGCGGGCAGCCGCTACCAGTCCCCCGGCGTGACACACGTGGAGGCCGACGCCTCGTCGGCAAGTTATTTCATAGCTTCTGGCGCAATAGCAGCAAGCCCTGATGGCCAAAATGGCCTTGAAATCCAGGGCGTGGGCCTGAACTCCATCCAGGGCGATATCCACTTCATCGAGGCGGCGCGCGCCATGGGCGCCCAGATCACGGGCAGTGACAACAGCCTGCATGTGCGCCGCGGCACCTGGCCTCTCAAAGCCATCACGCTCGACTGCAACCACATTCCGGACGCGGCCATGACGCTGGCCGCGATGGCGCTTTACGCCGACGGCACCACCGAACTCACGAACATCGCCAGCTGGCGCGTGAAGGAGACGGATCGCATCGCCGCCATGGTGGCCGAACTCACGAAGCTGGGCGCCACCTGCGAGGCCGGTGACGATTTTCTGCGCGTGACGCCACCCGCTAGCAACGCACACTGGCGAGCCGCGCGCATCCACACCTACGATGACCATCGCATGGCCATGTGCCTGTCGCTGGCCGCATTCAATCCCGCGCATCTGCCGGTACGCATCGAAGACCCCGGCTGCGTCGCCAAGACCTACCCCGGCTATTTCGATGCGCTGTTCCAGGTGGCGCAGACCGACCCTGAGGACATTCCCGTCATCTGCATCGATGGCCCGACCGCGTCCGGCAAGGGCACGCTCGCCGCCGAGGTCGCGGCGCGCCTGGGCTACCACCTGCTCGATTCGGGCGCGCTTTACCGGCTCACGGCACTGGCCGCAAGCGCATCGGCAATCCCTCTCGACGCGGGTCACGAAGCGCAACTGGCCTCACTCGCAGCCGCGCTGCCCGTGCTCTTCCTGCCCGAGTGCATCCTGCTGGACGGCCGTGACGTGACGCAAGCCATTCGTACCGAAGAGGTAGGCATGCAGGCCTCGCAGGTTTCGCAGTTGCCACGCGTACGGGCCGCGCTCGTCGCGCTGCAGCATGGTTTCAGGCGCCTGCCCGGCCTGGTGGCGGACGGGCGCGACATGGGGACGGTGATTTTTCCCTGTGCGCCCCTGAAGGTCTACCTCACGGCCAGCAGCCAGTGCCGCGCCGAAAGGCGCTACAAGCAATTGATTTCCAAAGGAATTGCCACTACAATTGCCACCCTTCGCGCGGACCTTGAGGCGCGCGACGCGCGCGACATGCAGCGCAGCGCCGCGCCCCTCAAACCTGCCGAAGACGCCTTGCTGCTGGACAGCTCCGGGCTCACGATCGACGAAACCGTGGCGCGGGTGCTTCAATGGTGGCAGGCACGTCGTCCGTTTTCGGCCTGAACGCAGGAAAAACGCCGGCACCAGACGCCCGATTGGCTCCCTCCCGCGCATGCTGCGCACCGGCCCGTCGGTTGTTCAACCTGTAACCCCGCGGAAATTTTTACCGCATCAGCCTCGCACACAACCCTGACGACCGCCGCAATCGTGCGGCCCGCGGAAACCCTGTGCTGCGATCAAGGAAATCCATGTCCGAATCTTTTGCCGAGCTGTTTGAAGAGTCCCAGAAACGCACCGAAATGCGCCCTGGCGAGGTCATCACCGCCGAAGTCGTCGCCGTCGAGCACAACTTCGTCGTGGTGAATGCCGGTCTCAAATCCGAAGCTTACGTACCGATCGACGAATTCAAGAACGACCAGGGCGAGATCGAAGTCCAGGTCGGCGACTTCGTCTCGGTGGCCATCGGCTCCATCGAAAACGGCTACGGCGACACCATCCTCTCGCGCGACACCGCCAAGCGCCTCGCCTCGTGGCTCTCGCTTGAAAAGGCCCTCGAATCCGGTGAATTCGTCTCCGGCACCACGAGCGGCCGCGTCAAGGGCGGCCTCACCGTCATGGTCAACGGCATCCGCGCCTTCCTGCCGGGCTCGCTCGTCGACACGCGCCCGGTCAAGGATCTGACGCCGTTCGAAAACAAGACCCTGGAATTCAAGGTCATCAAGCTCGACCGCAAGCGCAACAACGTGGTGCTGAGCCGCCGCGCCGTGGTGGAAGCGAGCATGGGCGAAGAACGCGCCAAGCTGCTGGAAACGCTCAAGGAAGGCGCCATCGTGCAGGGCGTGGTCAAGAACATCACCGAATACGGTGCCTTCGTCGACCTGGGCGGCATCGATGGCCTGCTGCACATCACCGACATGGCCTGGCGCCGCGTGCGTCACCCCTCCGAGGTGGTGCAAGCCGGTCAGGAAATCACCGCCAAGGTGCTCAAGTTCGACCCGGAAAAGCAGCGCGTCTCGCTGGGCCTGAAGCAACTGGGCGACGACCCGTGGATGGGCGTCTCGCGCCGCTACCCCTCGGGCACGCGCCTGTTCGGCAAGGTCACCAACATCGCCGACTACGGCGCCTTCGTTGAACTCGAGCCCGGCATCGAAGGCCTGGTGCACGTCTCCGAGATGGACTGGACCAACAAGAACGTCGCTCCCGCCAAGGTGGTCGCGCTCGGCGACGAGGTCGAAGTCATGGTGCTCGACATCGACGAGGACAAGCGCCGCATCAGCCTGGGCATGAAGCAGTGCAAGGCCAACCCCTGGCAGGAATTCGCGCAGAACATCAACCGCGGCGACCGCGTCACGGGCCCGATCAAGTCGATCACTGACTTCGGCGTCTTCGTCGGCCTGCCCTCGGGCATCGACGGCCTGGTGCACCTGTCCGACCTGTCGTGGAACGAACCCGGTGAGACCGCGGTGCGCAACTACAAGAAGGGCCAGGAAGTCGAAGCCATCGTGCTCGCAGTGGATGTAGAGCGCGAGCGCATTTCGCTGGGCATCAAGCAGCTCGACTCCGATTCGTTCACCACGTTCGCCTCCGTGAACGACAAGGGCCAGACCGTGACCGGCAAGGTCAAGAGCGTGGACGCCCGCGGCGCGGAAATCGACCTCGGCCAGGACATCATCGGCCACCTGCGCGCCTCAGAAATCTCTCGTGACCGCGTGGAAGACGCGCGCAACGTGCTCAAGGAAGGCGACGAAGTGACCGCCGTAGTGGTGAACGTGGATCGCAAGACCCGCACCATCCACCTGTCGATCCGCGCCAAGGATCAGGCCGACCAGCAGGAAGCCATGGCCAGCCTGAGCCAGACCTCGAGCAATGCCGGCACCACCAGCCTCGGTGCGCTGCTGCGTGCCAAGCTGGATCATTCCGAAGACAAGTAAACGTGCCACCGGTGTCGGGCGCAAAACCGCGCTCGACACCAGGCACAAGTTGTCATGGCGATGACCCGCTCAGATCTCGTTCAGGAACTGGCCGCCCGATTCGACCAGTTCACCCAGCGTGATACGGAATCCGCGGTCAAGGGCATCCTGGACGCCATAGGCGATGCGCTGGTGCGCGGCCACCGCATCGAAATTCGCGGGTTTGGCAGTTTTTCCGTCAACCATCGGCAACCACGTATCGGGCGCAATCCCCGCACGGGCGAGGCCGTCGAGGTACCGAGCAAACGCGTGGTGCACTTCAAACCCGGCAAGGCGCTGCGCGGCGCGGTCGGCACGGACGTCGAGAGCGACGCGGGTGCCTGAACATCCGTCCGTACTCGTGGCAGAGCCTCCCGGCCTCGCGGCGTCGCGCCTTAGAATCGCGACGATCGCTGGGGGAGCCTCATGAAGTACCTGACATGGCTGCTCAAGGCAGCCATTTTTTTCACCCTGTTCGCGTTTGCCTTGAACAATCAGCAAGACGCCACGGTGCATTTTTTCTTCGGAACGCAATGGACGACTTCGCTCGTGCTCGTGGTGCTGGCGGCCTTCACGCTCGGCGTGGTGGTGGGTGTGCTGGGCATGGTGCCGCACTGGTGGCGCCATCGCAGCGCCGCGCGGCATCAACAGGCCGCGACACCCGAAAAAATCGACGCCGCCGCACCCCACAACCCGCCCGCATCCCATGGAATTTGACCCGAGCTGGCTGCTGATCGGCCTGCCTCTGGCGTTTGTCTTCGGCTGGTTCGCCTCGCGTCTGGATCAGCGCCAGTTGCGCGCGGACAGCCGGCGCGCACCCAAGGCCTATTTCAAGGGGCTCAACTACCTGCTCAACGAGCAGCAGGATCAAGCCATCGACGCCTTCATCGAGGCCGTGCAGAACGACCCGGAAACCACGGAACTGCACTTCGCCCTGGGCAATCTGTTTCGCCGCCGCGGCGAGTACAACCGTGCCGTGCGGGTGCATGAACACCTGCTCTCGCGTGACGACCTGAGCCGCACCGATCGTGAGCGTGCCCAGCACGGGCTGGCACTGGACTACCTCAAAGCCGGGCTGCTGGACCGCGCGGAAGACGCCTTGCGGCGCCTGGAAGGCACACCCTTCGAGACGCAGGCGCGACTGGCCCTTCTGACGATCTACGAGCGCTCACACGACTGGGCCCAGGCCAGCGCCATTGCCCAGCGCATGCAGGACGCGCATCAGGGCGACTTCAGCCAGCGCCAGGCACATTACCTGTGCGAGCAGGCCCAGTTGCGGCGCGCGCACGGCGACGTCGCAGCGGCGCGCACCCTCCTCGGCCAGGCGATCGCCACCGCGCCAGGCGCGCCCCGCGCCAGGCTGGAACTGGCGCGCCTGCAATTGCAGCAGGGCGAGCACGAGGATGCGCTGCGCACGCTCACGGAACTGGCCAAGGCCGCACCCACTGCCCTGCCCTTGGCCGCCGGCCTGATGGTAGAGGCCTCCAACGCCTGCCACGAACACGCCAGCGTGAAGGCGCTGCTGCAAGCGCACTACCGTGACCAGGCCTCGCTCGACGTGCTCGATGCCATTGTGGCCCTGCAGCAAGCCACCACCCCCACCGCGCAAGACACGACGCAAGCACAAAGCTGGTACGCCGACTATCTGAACCGCGAGCCATCGCTCGTGGTGGCCGCCAAATGGCTCGCGCATGAAACCCTGAGCCATGAAGAGCGCCATCCCGCGATCCAGCGGGCACTCGATCAGGCCGCCAAGCCCCTGACCCGCTACCGCTGCGCGGCCTGCGGTTTCGAGGCGTTGCAACACTTCTGGCAATGCCCGGGCTGCCAGAGCTGGGACAGCTATCCACCGCGGCGCGTCGAAGAACTCTGAAAGCACGCGAAAAATGCCGACGCGCCGCGCCCCCTAGAATCGGAGCGCGATGTCATTGTGGCTCCTCATTCTCCTGCCCTTCACGGCCAGCCTGGTGGCGGCGGCGCTGCCTGCGAACGCTCGCAACATCGAGTCCATTCTCGCAGGTCTGACGGCCCTGTGGTGCACGGTCCAGACCGCATTGCTGTTCCCGGCGATCGCCCACGGGGGCGTGGTCGAGGCCGAACTCAGCTGGCTGCCCGAGCTCGGGCTGAATCCGATCATTCGGATCGATGGCTTCGCCTGGATGTTCTGCATGCTGGTCTTCGGCATCGGCGCATTGGTGGTGCTGTATGCGCGTTACTACCTGTCGCCCACCGACCCCGTGCCGCGCTTCTTTTCCTTCCTGCTCGCCTTCATGGGTGCCATGGCCGGCGTGGTGGTGGCCGGCAACCTGATCCAGCTCGTCTTTTTCTGGGAGCTGACCAGCCTCTTCTCCTTTTTGCTCATCGGCTACTGGCACCACCGCAGCGATGCACGCCGCGGCGCACGCATGGCACTCACGGTCACGGCCATCGGCGGACTGGCGCTGCTCGCCGCCATGCTGTTGCTGGGACACATTGTCGGCAGTTACACGCTGGACGCCATCCTGGCGGCAGGCGATCGCGTGCGCAAGCATCCACTGTATGACGTCACGCTCGCGCTGACGCTGCTGGGCGCGTTCACCAAGAGCGCGCAGTTCCCGTTTCACTTCTGGCTGCCCAATGCCATGGCGGCGCCCACGCCCGTGTCGAGTTATCTGCAC
>JAIOIA010000177.1:0-11997 GCA_019912745.1 Comamonas sp.
GGCGAATTCGTCGCCATCGTCGGCCAGTCGGGCGTGGGCAAATCCACGCTGCTGCGCTGCGTGGTGGGCCTGACGGCCGCTACCTCGGGCAAGGCGCAGCTGCAGGTGCCAGACACCGCCGGGGGCCGCCCCTACGCCTTCGTCTTTCAGGACACCCGGCTGCTGCCTTGGCGGCGCGTGCAGGCCAACGTGGCCTATGGTCTGCAAGGCCTGACGCTGGACAGCCAGGCCGCGCAGGCGCGCGTTCAGGATGCCATGGCGCTGGCCATGGTGAGCGAGCTCGCCGAGCGCTGGCCTTTCCAGCTCTCGGGCGGGCAGGCGCAGCGTGTGGGCCTCGCCCGGGCACTGGCGGTGCACCCGCAACTGCTGCTGATGGACGAGCCCTTCAGCGCCGTGGACGCGCTCACCCGCCAGAAACTGCAGGACGAGTTGCTCGCGATCTGGCAGCGCACTCGCCCCGCCGTGCTGTTCGTGACCCACGACATCGAGGAAGCCGCCTACCTGGCCGACCGCGTGACCGTGCTCGGCGGCCGACCCGCGCGCGTGGTGCTGGACAAGACCATCGCCCAGGCCCGCCCGCGCGAGCGCGAGGGCGCCGCCCTGCGGGACGACGTGCGCGCCATCGAGGCGGCGCTGTAGCGGCGTTCATACCCAGCCACCCCTGACCGGGGCCTGTTTCTTCAACTTCACCACCGGAGATGACCCGTGAAAACGCACCACCTGCTCGCCACCCTGATCCTGGCTGCCTGCGCAGCCGCCGCCCCCGCCGCACAGCCGCTTGCCCCCTACGGCACGGCCAAGGTGGACATGCACGCGATGAACGTGACCGATGTCGTGTTCGACGTGAACTACGCCGACCCCCAGGATCTGCGCTTCCTCTACGGTTTCATCAAGAACACGACGAAGGAGACGCGCGGCAAGGTGGTGGTGGTGACGCACGGGCCGGAGCTGCGCGCGTTCGCCAAGGAGAACTACGAAAAGTACCAGGGCATCATCGATCAGCTCGCCGAACTCGCGCAGAACGAAGGGGTGGAGTTCAAGATGTGCAACAACGCCATGAAGGCCGCCGGCTTTGCCGCCGAAGACATGCATGGTTTCATCACGGTGATCCCGGCAGGTTTCGCGGAACTGGCCTATTGGCAATCCCGGGGCTTCCAGTACATGAACCCGGCCCCCAATTCACCCCGGGACGTGCGCTATCTGGAGCACCCCGAGCTGAAAAAGTAAGCGCTCAGCCCTGGGCAGCTCCGAACTCATCGACCATGTAGGTGATGGTGCGCGCCACGCAGGCGGCGTCGCAGCGGTCGGCCTGGAATCCCGTCCCGCACCCGTAGAGCTCGCGCAGCACCTCGTGCAGCCGTTCGGCCTCGGCGCCATGGGGCATGCCATCGCCCCCCGCGATCTTTTCCTGTTCGGCATAACCGCGCACCGCGCCTATCATGGTGTCCGTCATGCGCTGGACGTCCACCTCGCCGCGCAGAAATCCGGGGCCGACGGCCACGACCTTGTCGATGGCGGCGTGCATGCGCTGCACCTGGGTGTGCGGCGCGGTGGCTGACGGGGTTGGCATGGCGGCTCCTGAAGATCGTGTAGGCCCGGGTATCGTAGGCTTGCCCCGGGCCAAGTGCACGCGATCGCCCGCTTGCCACCACTGGCAGGATTCCCTTGCGGCGGACATGCTCCGCATCCTCGCGGCCCATGCCTTCGCCTGCCTCGGGGCCAGGCGCCGACACGAACCCTGAGCGCGGAAAACGGGGTGGCGGCCGCGTGCTTTTTCGCGGGCCACGGATATGATGGCGCGCATGTCTGCCAACCTGACGCCTTTCCTTACCCAATGGGCGATTACCGCGCTTGCGCTCTGGGTGGCAAGCTATGTTTTTCGCGGGGTGAGGTTCGACGGCACGGGCGCGCTCATCGTCTCGGCGCTGCTGCTGGGCTTTGCCAATGCCCTGGTGCGCCCGCTTTTGATCGTGCTGACGCTGCCGCTCACGCTGGTCACTTTCGGGCTGTTCCTGCTCGTCATCAATGCCCTCGTGATCCTGCTGGTGTCCGCGCTGGTGCGCGGGTTTCACATCGATGGCTTCTGGACGGCGCTGCTCGCCAGCCTCTTCGTCTCGATCCTGAGCGTGATCATCGGCGCGCTGGTCACGGGCGGCGACCCGGCGATGACGATCCGCATGCCGCAGGGGTCGGGCAACTGGCTGTGAGCGGCGCGTCTCAGCGCGGCCGACGCTGCGCAAACTCCACGTACCACTGCAGCGCGCCAGGGTTGGCCATCGCTTCGCGGTTCACCACCTTGTCGATCGGCTGACCGAGCAGCAGCTTCTTGATCGGCAGCTCCTGCTTCTTGCCCGAGAGCGTGCGCGGGATTTCAGGCACCTGGAAGATCTCGTTGGGCATGAAGCGCGGGCTCAGGGCCTGGCGGATCGCGTCGTTGATGCGGTTTTTCAGCGCGTCGTCAAGCGCATGGCCGGGGCGCAGCACGACGAAGAGCGGCATATAGCTTTCTCGGCCCAGGTATTCGAGGTCCACCACCATCGAATCGAGCACCTCGGGCAGGCTTTCCACCGCGCTGTAGATCTCGCTCGTGCCCATGCGCAGGCCGTGGCGGTTGATGGTGGCGTCGCTGCGGCCGTAAATCACGCACCACTCGCCCTCGCCCTTGTCATCGCCGATGCGCAGCCAGTCGCCGTGGCGCCAGACGCTGCCCGCCTCGGCTCCGAGGTCGCCGCCGCCGGGCTTGCGGCCGTGGCCGGGCGGGTACATCTCGAAGTAGCTGGCCAGATAGCGGGCATGGCCGGGGTCGTTCCAGAAGTGCAGGGGCATCGACGGAATCGGCTGGGTGCAGACCAGCTCGCCGACCTGGCCGATCACCGGGTGGCCGCTTTCGTCCCAGCTTTCCACGGCCGCGCCGAGCATGCGGCACTGCATCACGCCGGGCTGTTGCGGCAGCTCGGGCGTGCCGGCGATGAAGCCGCCCGCGAAGTCGGTGCCGCCCGAGACGTTGAACCACCAGATGTCCCGCTGCGCTTCGGTTTTGGCGATGGCGCGGAACTGCGCCGTGCCCCACTGCTGCACCTCGGCCGACAGGGGCGAGCCGGTGGTGCCGATGGCCCGGATGCGCGAGAGATCGCCGCATTGGGCGAGATCGACCCCGGCCTTCATGCAGCCGCCGTAGAACGCCGCGCCGCTGCCCAGAAACGTAACGCCGTGGCGCGCGGCAAAGCGCCAGAGCGTGCTCCAGTCGGGCGCGTCCTTCGGCCCGGCGGGGCTGCCGTCGAAAATCACGCAGGTGGTGCCGGTGAGCAGGCCCCCCACCTGGATGTTCCACATCACCCAGCCGGTGGAGCTGTACCAGCAGAAGCGCTCGCCGAAGTTGTTGGGCGCGTAGCTGCAGCCGATGTCGCTGTGCATGCCGGTGACCATGGATTCGACGAGGATGCCGCCGTGCGAATGCACGATGGGCTTGGGCAGGCCCGTGGTGCCGCTGGAGTAGACGATCCACAGCGGGTGATCGAACGCCAGCCAGGCCGGAGCAAAGGCCTCTACTTCTGCATCATTTCGACTTGTAACGCTTGTCCAGTCTGCGCAGTCAGCTATGGATGAAGAAGCATCGAGATAGCGTATGCCGATCACGTGCCGCACGCTCGGCAGCTCGTGGCGCAATTGCGCCACCACGTCGCCGCGGTCCATGGCGCGGCCGCCCCAGGTCACGCCGTTGACCGTGATCAGCACCGTGGGCGTGATCTGCCTGAAGCGATCGAGCACGGCGTTGGTGCCCATGTCCGGTGCGCAGACGCTCCAGACGGCGCCCACGCTGGCGCAGGCGAGGAAGGCGACGATGGTCTCGGGAATGTTGGGCAGGTAGGCGGCGACGCGGTCGCCCGGCCGCACGCCTTGCGCCTGCAGGTGCAGCGCGAGCGACGCGACCTGCTGATGCAGCGCGGGCCAGGTGAGTTCACGCAGCTGGCCGCGTTCGTTCTCGGCGATCAGGGCCAACTGGCCCGCGGCGTGCGCCGCATCCACGTGGCGCAGCACCTGCTGCGCGTAGTTCACCTGCGCGCCGGGAAACCACTCGGCGCCGGGCATGACGTTGCGCCCGAGCGCCGCGCGATGCGGCGTGGGCGAGCACAGATCGGCATAGTCCCAGATGCTCTGCCAGAAGGCTTCGAGATCGCTCACCGACCACTGCCACAGCGCGTGGTAGTCGGAGAACACCAGGTCGCGGCTTTGGCGCAGCCAATCCTGGTAGAGGCGAATGAGGGGAACGAAGGGCGGACGAGTGGAGGAAATGCTCATGGGCCCATTATTGGCAAGCGGCGCAGTGATGCCAATCGGGCGCGACGCCTAGGTGTCACCACGCTCCGAATCATTGCGAATGAGAACGATTCGCATATATACTGGTGCTCCCGAAAGATATCCGAGACGCACGCCATGCTGCCCATGTCCGAACCCCACCCGCAAACCCGGCACGACGACTGCGCGCAACTGCTGGTGAACGCGTGGCGCATGACCATGGTGCACGGAATCGACTGCCCGCTGATCGCGCAGCAGTTCCGCTGCTCGTGCGGCGCCGAGGGGCGCGAGGTGTTTCGGGCGTTCTGCACCTTTCTGTGCGCGCTGGCGGTGGCGCAGCGCCGCTGCCTGACCGTGAACCCCCCCGGACCGCACGCGCTGACGACCGACGAGGCGCGCATGCTGGCCCTGATCGCCGCGGCGCAGAACGACTGCCCCTGCACGCTGGAAGCGCACCTGACCTGGCTTGCCTGGCGGCCCCTGCGCCAGACGCTCGAAGAGAGCGTGCGCGAGCTCGCGGGGTTGCTGAGCGTCAGCGGCCAGCGCCTACCCTCTCCCGCCTGATCCCGGGTCCGCATCCGGCCGGGTCGGAAACCGGAGACCGCGCCGTCGGCGGCCCCGAAAGGCAAGATTGAGAACAGGCTCCAGCGCCTGTCAATCATGCGCGATCAGCCATTATTTCGAGAGCAGCGAACGGCTCGGCTTCAGTCCTGAAGCGCGGCGGCCACCGAGACCCGCAGTGGTGTGGTGGGCCGCTTGAGAGTTCGGAGTCTCGCGGACCGGATCGAGACCCGTCCGCCGCAGGTTCTTCAGAACCGGCGCGCCGTCAGATCCGCCACGTCGGTGCGCGCAACGCCTCGGCCAGAAAGTCGATGAGCGCGCGCACCTTGGGCGTGAGGTGCTTGCGCGTCGGATAGACGACGTAGACGCCGATGTCGACCGAGCGGTACTGGGGCAGCACCTGCACCAGCGCGCCCGAGGCCAGGTGCCCCGCCACCATGAACGAGGGCTGGAAGATGATGCCCTGATGCTGCAGCGCGGCGGCGCAGCAGGTATCGCCGTTGTTGGTGCGCATGCGCGGATTGACCTTGACGCTGACCGCTCCCTCGGGCCCCTGCAGCTCCCACTGTTCGCCCGAGGCCAGCAGCGTGTAGGCGATCAGCGCGTGCTGCGCGAGGTCCTCGGGCTGCGCGGGCGTGCCGTGCGCGCGCAGGTACTGCGGCGAGGCACACAGCATCATCCGCGTGGTGGTGAGCTGGCGGCTCACCAGCGAGGACGCTGGCAGCCGCGCGATGCGCACCGCAAGGTCGTAGCCCTCATCGACCAGATCGACGAAGCGGTCGGAAAGCGTGACGTCCAGCACCACGCGCGGGTGCTGCTGCATGAAGACCGGCCACAGCGGCGCCAGGTGCATCAGTCCGAAGGTGACCGGCACGTTGATGCGCAGGCGCCCCACCGCCTCGCCCGAATGGGAGCTGAGCTCGGCCTCGGCCTCGGCCACGCCGTCGAGGAGCTGCCTGCAGCGGTCGTGAAAGAGTGCGCCGGCCTCGGTCAGCGAGAGCTTGCGCGTCGTGCGGTGCAGGAGCCGGGTGCCCAGGCGTGTCTCCAGGTCGCTCACGAGGCGTGAGACCGCCGTCTTGGACAGGTCGAGCGCGTCGGCGGCGCGCACGAAGCTGCCTGCGTCCACCACGGCGGCGAAGGCGCTCATTTCCTGAAACTTGTCCATGGCGAATTATCCTTCTATCAGGAACAATGTGTAAATTAAATGGCTGTTTATTGATTGATCATGAATCTATAAAGTTCTTCCATCGCAGCGATGTGCTGCATGTCCGGAGCAACACCATGAGCCAATCTTTCTTTCATCGCCTGCTGACGACGGCCGACAGCGGCGGGGTGCTGGCGCTGCGCCTTCCCGTGGGCATCATCTTCGCCGTGCACGGCGCGCAAAAGCTGTTCGGCTGGTTCGGCGGCTACGGGCTCGAAGGCACGGGCCAGTTCTTCGGCTCGATCGGCCTGAATCCCGGCTACCTGATGGCGCTGCTCGCGGGTCTGGCCGAGTTCTTCGGCGGGCTGGCGCTGATCGCGGGGCTGCTGGTGCGTCCGGCCGCGGCGGCGCTGGCCTTCGCCATGCTGGTCGCGATCTTCGCGGCGCACTGGGACAAGGGCTTTTTTGCGGCCGCCGGGGGCTACGAGTACGCTCTGGCGCTGGGCGCGGCCGCGCTGTCGCTGCTGTTCACCGGCGCGGGACGCTATTCGGTGGACCGCGCCCTGGCCCGGCAGGACTGACGGAGCGATGTCATGATGCGGCCCGCCACCCTGCTGCGGCTGGGCGATCACCGCGTCACGCTGTCCAGTGGCGACGGCGCCGAGGCGGTGATCGGCGTGGGCGCGCAGGATATCCTGGAGCGCTGCTTTCGCCACCACCCGCCCATGGCCGTCGAGGTCGAGCGCGCCATCGACCTGGTCGAAGACGCGCTGAGCGCGAGCGGCCTGGCTCACGGCGCGCGCGGCGAGCTGGCGATCGCCGACCCCTTGCTCCTGGCCTCACTGGGCCTGACGGGCGGCATCGTGCGACTGTCGCGTGATGCGGTGGAAGCGCGCTTCGAGCGTCTGGCCGCGGCCGCGATCGGTCAGCCGGGTGCCGCTGCGGGCATGACGCTTGATGCGCCGGGCGCGGCCGCGCTGCTCATCCTGCGCGAATGCCTGCACCACCTAGGGTACGAGGGCGTGCGGTGCGCGCACGCCTGAGAGCCTGTCGGTCACGCGCCCCGGCATCGATACACTGATACCCGAAGGGGAGTGCGATGAACCGGATCTTCAATGCGCCGCTGGCCGGCGCGGTGCTGGTGCTGGCCATCCTCGGCGCCGCGGCGCTGGGCGGGGTGTGGGTGCGCGGTGGCAGAACCGGCCCCCTGCCCATCGGCACGCTAGCGGCCACCTGCCTGCCCGCCGTCCTGCCCCTGCTGGCCGCGCTGGTGCAAGGCGGTGGCGAGCGCTCGCAGTGGGCCCTCACCGTCTGGGTGGTCACCCTGCTCGCGTCCATGGTGCCCGGGTGGCATGTGCTGAGCGGCAATGTGGGCACGCCGTGGCGCTTCCTGCTGGCCTATGGCGCGCTGTGGCTGGTGCTGCTCGCCGGCTACGCGGCGTGGCTCGCCCCCTGGGTGGCGCGCGTGCCGCCGCCGCCCGGCGCCCTGCCCGTGGCCGAACACCGCTTGACGCAGCGCGTGCTCTCGCTCGCGCAGGCCGGGCTCGACCTGGTGGTCGAGGTGTCGATGGACGAGCCCGGGCAGATCACCGTCACCCGACACTTTCGAGACGGCAAGCGCAGCCTGCGTGTGCGCCTGAACTTCGTGGCCGAACGCCATTGCGTGCTGGCGCGCGAGACCTCGCTGGTGCGCGGCGACAAGCCGATGAACGCCGACGAGACGCAGATGCGCCAGGGCATCCAGCCGCGCGATGGCACGCACCCGGATGCCTTCATCGTTCACGACGCCAGCCTGACCGTGACGCCGCCCAGCGAGGCTGCGCGGCGGGCGCTGGCGCTGCGCATCACGGGTGACCGGGTCGAGGTCGGCCAAAGCGCCGCCGTCGATCCTGCTGCGCTGGCGCACCTGCTGGCCGAACTGGTGACACAGTCAGGGTGGACGTGGCAGGGCGTGTTTTTCAAGTGGCAGAAGGGCTGCCGCTGACCGGCACGGTACATTCCGGGGAAGCGCATGACTCTGGAAAGTGGCCGCCATTTCCCCCGCTCGCCGAATCCGGGGCTGCCATGCGAGGTCTCACGATATTCACCACCGCCACCTATGACACGACCTGACGATGCACGCATGGAACTTGCGAACCGGGTGTTCTTTCGGCTCTACCAATGCGCCAACATGCTGCACAAGACCGGGACGCGAGCCATCGAGGCGCAGGGGCTCACCACGCAGCAGTGGGCAGTCCTCGGGGCGATCTCCCGGCCGCGGGCCGCGCAGGGCATGAGCGTGGGCGAGCTCGCGCGCTACCTGATGGTGAGCCGGCAGAATCTCTCGGGTGTGATCGGCCGCATGCAGCGCGACGGACACGTCGATCTGGTGGCCGACCCGAGAGACCGACGTTCGCGCCTGGTCTCGATGACCGAGGCTGGCCGACGCGTCTGGCAGGTGGAGGCGCAGCCCAGGATATTCGCTTACTACGAGGACGCGCTCCAGGGCTTCTCGGTCAACGACACCGCGCACACCCTGCACTACCTGCTGCAGCTGCTGGAGAACATGCAGCGCATCGACCGCGCTCAGGGCGGCAGCGACGAAGCACAGGAAAGCGCCGCCGACCGCTGACCCCCGGCGCGCACAGCGCCGCTTTCGGATTCTCTCGCCGCCGCGCGCGGCTCATCCTGCCAGGGCAGGCCGTCGCCTCAGGCCTTGCCTTCGTCTGCCGCCGATCGCGTGGACGGAAATTGCGGCGCGCGCTTCTCCCGCAGGGCGGCGCAGCCTTCGACCACGTCGGGGCCCATGAAGCACAGCATCTCGTAGGCGGCCGACTGGTCGAAAATCGCGCCGGCGCTGCGAAGCCAGCCATTGAGCGAACGCTTGGTCAGGCGCACGGCCGGTTGCGAGAGGGTGCCCAGAACCTGCGCGACGCGCAAGGCCTCGTCAAGCACCTGCTCCCTGGGCAGGGCCTTGGACACGAGCCCGATGCGCTCGGCCTCCCTGCCCAGGATCATTTCGCCGGTGAGCAGGTAGTACTTGGCCTTGGCCGGACCCACGAGCAGCGGCCAGACGATGGCCGCGTGGTCGCCCGCGGCCACACCGAGCTTGACGTGGCCGTCGCCAATGCGCGCATCCTCGGCGCAGATGGAAATGTCGGCCATCAGACCGACCACCGTGCCCGCGCCCACCGCGACGCCGTTGATCGCCGAGACGATGGGCTTGTCGCAGTTGACCATGCCATAGACCATCTCGCTCATCTCGCGCAGCATGTGCTGCACGCGCTCATGGTTGCCCGCCAGGCGCTCGACCATGGCCAGGTCGCCACCGGCGCAGAAGGCCTTGCCTGCGCCGGTGATCACGGCCACGCGGGTCTCTTCGTCCCTGGAGACATCGTCCCACACACGGGCCAGTTCGCCATGCAGTTCCTCGTCGGTGGCGTTGTATTTCTCGGGCCGGTTCATGGTGATGAGCAACACGCCGTCGGGCTTGCGCTCGAAGGTGAGCTGGTGGTAATCGGCAAATCGCATGGTTTTTCTCCTTTCATCCACGACCACAGGGCAAGGAACGCCTGTGTGACGGGATTTTGCGTCAACACATTGACATATTAGTCTGAAAATGAATGCAAGGATGTGACGCCGCAAGTCCGATCACGACTGACTCCCTCTTAAAAGATTGCCTGAAAACACCGCGTTCGCCAGGACGTGGAGCGCGCGTCTTCAGACTCCGTATATCACAACGTGTTTCATAAAAACAGGGGCTGACGTGTGAGTGGCGGCGCCACCGCGCATGGCGGCGCGGGTGCGGCCACAATCTGAACTTTCCTCCCATCCCAAGGCGGCACACCCCATGCAGCACAGCGACGTCCTCATCGTCGGCGCGGGCCCGACAGGCCTGAGCCTCTCCATCGCGCTGGCCCAGGCGGGCCTGAGTGCCACGGTGCTGGAGCTGCAGAGCGCCGAGGTGCTGGCTGACCCGCCCGCCGACGGGCGAGAAATCGCGCTCACGCATCCCAGCCGCGCGCTGCTGCAGCAGCTCGGCACCTGGCAGCGCCTGCAAGCGCATGAAATCGGGCTGCTGCGCGAAGCGCAGGTGCACAACGGCGCGCCCGGGCAGCAAGGCGCCATGCAGCTGCACGCGGGCGGCACGGGCGTGGACAACCTGGGCTGGATCGTGCCCAACCATGCGCTCAGGCGCACCGCGTGGCAGGTGGCGAGCCAGACGCCGGGTATCGAAATCCTCACGGGCACGAAGGTCACGGGCGTGCGCGTCGACGCCGACGTGGCGACGGTGGAATTCAACGACGCCGACGGCGTGGCGCAGACCCTGCACGCGCCGCTGCTCGTCGCCGCCGACAGCCGCTTTTCCGGCGTGCGGCGCCAGCTCGGCATCGGTGCCTCGATGCGCGACTTCGGGCGCAGCGTCATCGTCTGCCGCCTGCGCGTCGAAATAGACCCCGCGCAGGTCACCCACGAGTGTTTCGACCACGACAGCACGCTCGCCATCCTGCCGCTGCCGCCCGATCCGGAAAGCGGCAGTCATCAGGTCTCGGCGGTGGTGACCGTCGACGGCGCGCAGGCGCAGCGGCTGCTCGCGCTCGCGCCGGCGGATTACACCGCGCGCATCGCAACGCAGTTCCAGCATCGGCTGGGCGCGATGACGCTGGTGGGCGAGCGCCACAGCTACCCGCTTGTCGCGGTCTGGGCGCACCGCTTCGCCGGGCCGCGCTGGGCGCTGGTGGGCGATGCGGCGGTGGGCACGCATCCGGTCACGGCACATGGCTTCAATCTGGGTCTTTCGGGCGTGAAGGCGCTTGAGCGCACCGTGATGCTCGCGCGCAGGCGTGGCATGGATATCGGCGACGCACGGGAGCTCGCGGGCTACGAGCGCGCGCATCGCCTGCACGCCTGGCCGATCTTCGCCGGCACCAACGCCATCGTGCGCCTGTACACCGACGAGCGCGCGCCAGCGCGTGTGTTGCGCCGGGCGGTGCTGGCGGCGTCCGAGCATTTCCCGCCCCTCAAGGCCGTGATCGTGAGTCAGCTCACGGGCCGTCAGCCGGCGTGGCCGCGCCGCTGCGCGCCGTCGCCCTGAACCACCTCGCGCGGGCGGGGCCCGCTCAGGCGCGGGGCAGGTAGCGGCGCAAGTAGCGTCCGGTGTGGCTCGCGGGGTTGGCCGCCACGTCCTCGGGCGTGCCCGCGGCCACCACGCGGCCCCCGCCCGCGCCGCCTTCGGGGCCCATGTCGATGAGCCAGTCGGCCGTCTTGACCACATCCAGGTTGTGCTCGATCACGACGATGGTGTTGCCCGCGTCGCGCAGGCGCTTGAGCACGTCGAGCAGCAGGGCGATGTCGGCAAAGTGCAGGCCCGTCGTCGGCTCGTCCAGGATGTAGAGTGTGCGGCCCGTGTCGCGCCGCGAGAGCTCCTGCGCGAGCTTGACACGCTGGGCCTCGCCGCCCGAGAGCGTGGTGGCGCTCTGGCCCAGGCGAAGGTAGGACAGACCCACGTCCAGCAGCGTCTGCAGCTTCCTCGCAATGGCGGGCACGTCCTGAAAGACCGCGGCGGCTTCTTCCACCGTCATCTCCAGGATCTGCGCGATGTTGCGGCCCTTCCACTGCACCTGCAGCGTTTCGCGGTTGTAGCGCTGGCCGTGACAGACGTCACAGGGCACGTAGACGTCGGGCAGGAAGTGCATCTCCACGCGCACCACGCCGTCGCCCTCGCAGGCTTCGCAGCGCCCGCCGGCAACATTGAAGGAAAAGCGCCCGGGGCCGTAGCCGCGTTCCTTGGCCGTGTTCGTCTCGGCCATGAGCTCGCGGATAGGCGTGAACAGCCCTGTGTAAGTGGCCGGGTTGCTGCGCGGGGTGCGGCCGATCGGGGATTGATCGACCGCGATCACCTTGTCGATCAGCTCCAGCCCCTCGATGTCCTCGTGCGGCGCCGGTTCATCGTGCGCGCGGTGAATCCGCCGCGCCGCGGCGCGGTAGAGCGTGTCGTTGACCAGCGTCGATTTGCC
>JAIOIA010000178.1:0-4223 GCA_019912745.1 Comamonas sp.
ACCGCGCACCGCCTCCTCCGGGGCGGCCCGTGTGTAGTCGATGAATTCGTCGGCGCCGAGCCCGCGCAGGAAGGCTTCGTGTCCGCCTGAAGCCACGGCGATGACGCGCGCGCCCTGCCATTTGGCCAATTGCAGCGCGAAATGCCCGACGCCGCCCGCCGCGCCATTGACCACGACGGTCTTGCCCTGCAGCGGCACCGGCTCGTGGCGATGGGGCTGGAGCGGATTGGGCGCATCGTGCCCCGGTTCGATCAGGAATTGCCAGGCGGTCAGCAGCGACATGGGCGCCGCCGCCGCGTGGGCGTGGTCGATGGAGCGGGGTTTGCGTGCGATCTGCCAGGCCGGCACGCTGACGTATTCGGCATAGGCCCGGCTGTCGCCCGCCATGCCTTCGGGGAAGCGGACCATCGCATACACCTCGTCACCGGCAGCGAAACCCGTAACGTCGTCGGCCACCGCCTCGATCACGCCGGAAACGTCCGTGCCGAGGATCAGGGGGAAGGTCACCTTCGGCTGCCACTCGGGCGGCAGCATTTTGTAGCCCTCGCGCAGATACCAGTCGGGAGGATTGAGGCCGACCGCATGCACGCGCAACAGCACTTCGCCGGGCTGCAGCGCGGGCAGGGGAGCGTCTTCGCAGCGCAGCAGCTGCGGCCCGCCGAACGCGTGCTGGCGGATGGCTTTCATCGTCGGGATCGGCATGGCTTCTTCCTTGGGCCGGAATGGGTTATCGTGAACGGAACACTGATCCGAATATACGGAGCATTGCTCCGTTTGTCAAGGAATCTTCATGCGCGCCGACGCCCGAAAGAACTACGACCAGCTGCTTGCCACCGCCCGCGAGGTCTTCACGGAGCAGGGCGCCGATGCCTCGCTGCGCGACATCGCCCGCCGGGCGCAAGTGGGCCTGGGGACGCTGTACCGCCACTTCCCGAGCCGCGAGGCCTTGCTGGAAGCCTTGCTGCGTTCGAGCTTCGAGGCCCTGGCGGCGCGGGCGGATGCGCTGCAAGCATCCGACGATTCCGCAGGCGCCCTGGTGTCGTGGCTGCAGGAGACCATTGCCTTCACCCACGAACGCCGCGGCCTCATCGCGCCGATGATGAGTGCCATCGAAGACCCCGATTCCGCGCTGCATGCCTCGTGCGTCACGCTGCGGGCCGCCGGCGCGGCGCTGCTGGCGCGAGCCCAGGCTGACGGGAAGGCGCGCTCCGATCTGGATGGCTCGGAGCTGTTCGACCTCATCGCCGCGCTTGCGTGGCTGCGGGAACAGCCCTCGCACGCGGCCCGCGCCGAGCGCCTGTTCAGCGTCATCGCCGGCGCCATCCTGGTGTAGAGGGCTTTCGGCCTCGACCCGCGAGCCGCCGGGCTGCAGCTGCGCAGAAACGAAAAAGCCCCGGCCGTGGGGCCGGGGCTTGGGTGCCGTGCGCTGCTGAGGGCGCCGGGTTTATAGCGAGTCGATGAAGCTGCGCAGCTTGTCGCTGCGGCTCGGGTGCTTGAGCTTGCGCAGCGCCTTGGCCTCGATCTGCCGGATGCGCTCGCGCGTCACGTCGAACTGCTTGCCCACTTCCTCCAGCGTGTGATCGGTGCTCATCTCGATGCCGAAGCGCATGCGCAGCACCTTGGCCTCGCGCGGCGTGAGGCCGTCGAGGATGTCCTTGACCACATCGCGCAGGCCCGCCTGCATGGCAGCGTCCACGGGCGCGGTGTTGTTGCTGTCCTCGATGAAGTCGCCCAGGTGGCTGTCGTCGTCGTCGCCGATGGGCGTTTCCATCGAGATCGGCTCCTTGGCGATCTTCATGATCTTGCGGATCTTGTCCTCGGGGATCTCCATCTTCTCCGCGAGCAGGCTGGCGTCGGGTTCGAAGCCGAACTCCTGCAGGTGCTGGCGCGAGATGCGGTTCATCTTGTTGATGGTCTCGATCATGTGCACCGGGATGCGGATGGTGCGCGCCTGGTCGGCGATCGAGCGCGTGATGGCCTGGCGGATCCACCACGTGGCGTAGGTCGAGAATTTGTAGCCGCGGCGGTATTCGAATTTATCGACCGCCTTCATCAGGCCGATGTTGCCTTCCTGGATCAGGTCCAGGAACTGCAGGCCGCGGTTGGTGTACTTCTTGGCGATCGAGATCACCAGGCGAAGGTTGGCCTCGATCATCTCCTTCTTCGCGTGGCGGCTGGCGCGCTCGCCGTCGTTCATGCGCTTGTGGATGGCCTTGAGCTCGGCCAGCGGAACCACCACACGCGTCTGCAGGTCGATCAGGCTTTGCTGCAGCTCCTGGATCGGCGGGATGTTGCGCCCCATGATGGCGCTCCACGGCTTGCCAGAGGCGGCTTGCTTTTCCACCCACTTGAGGTTGAGCAGTTGCGGCGGGAATTCCTTGATGAAGGTCTCCTGCGGCATGCCGCACTTGTCCACGATGATGTGGCGCAGCTGGCGCTCTTTCTTGCGCACGTCGTCCACCTGGTCGCGCACCATGTCGCACAGTTTCTCGATGGTCTTGGCGGTGAAACGGATCGACATCAGCTTGGCCGAGATCTCGTGCTGCACCTTCATGTAGGTGGGCGTGCCGTAGCCTTCGCGGTCGTAGATCTTGTGCATCTTCTCGAACAGCGCGCGCAGTTCGTCAAAGCGCTCGAGCGCATCGCTCTTGAGCTTCTCCAGCAGGCGCGTCATGGCCTTGGAGCCGCCCTTGCCGTCGTCGTCATCCTCTTCGTCGTACTCGTCGAAGTCTTCCTCGGCCACGTAGTCGTCGGCTTCCTCGGGGTCGGCAAAACCATCAACCACGGTGTTGATGACGACCTTGCCCTCGCGGATTTCCTCGCCCATGTTGAGGATTTCGGCAATCGTCGCGGGCGAGGCGCTGATGGCTTCCATCATGTCCATCAGGCCGCCCTCGATGCGCTTGGCGATCTCGATTTCGCCCTCGCGCGTGAGCAGCTCCACCGTGCCCATCTCGCGCATGTACATGCGCACCGGGTCGGTGGTGCGGCCGAATTCGGAATCGACTGTGGACAGCGCCGCCTCGGCTTCTTCCTCGGCTTCTTCCACCGTGGTGGCCGTGGGCGTGACGTTGTTCTGGAACAGCGTCTCGGCGTCGGGCGTCTGCTCGTAGATGGCCACGCCCATGTCGCTGAGCAGCGCGGCCACGGCCTCCATGGTTTCGGCGTCCACGAGCTTGTCGGGCAGGTGGTCGGAAATTTCGCCCTGCGTGAGGTAGCCGCGCGTCTTGCCCAGCGTGATCAGCTTCTTGAGCTGCGCGCGGCGCTTGGCCATGTCTTCCTCGGAGAGGACGGTTTCGTCCAGGCCGAACTCCTTCATCAAGGCCCGTTCCTTGGCCTTGCTGATCTTCATGCGCAGGGGCTTGACCTTCTCCACCGGCGCGGCCACGTCGGCCGCGGGAGATTCCTGCTCAGGCTCGCCTTCCAGATCGGCCTCGATGTCCGACAGGTCGGCGTCGTCCTGGAATTCGTCCTTCGCTTTGCCCTTGGCTTTTGCCTTGCCCTTGCCCTTGCCTTTGGGTTCCGCCTTGGCCTTGGTGGCCTTGGCGGGCTTGTCCTGGCTGTCGGAAGCAGGCTTCTTGGCGGCGGCAGGCTTCTTCGCCACCTGTGTTTCAGCCTTCTTGGCAGGTTTTTTGGTCAATTTTTCTTCTGCTTCGGCACTGGCCTTGGACTTTTTGGCGCTGGCGCCATCGGTTGCGGGCGCGGCGGACTTTCGAGCTGGCATGAATATCCTCGAGGTCAAAACAGGGTGTCAAAATATCAAAGCCGTGAAACGTGGCACGACACGGCGGACGGCGTGCAGGACCGCGTGTCATGGACGCACGTCTGCTGGCGTGCCGTCCGAAGGCAAGATGTCTGGGCGAACATTTGGAGTGCAGCCCTTGCGGTGATGGTGGGCAAAGCGCGTTGGCGCGCCGTTTCACTGGGCTGCCCGGTCCGGAGGTACTGCTGTCGCTCTTGCCGACTAGCCCTACATTATAACGAAATGTTCGATTTCAAGAGCCGGTGACGGCGTTGTCTCCCGACAGTTTCAGCGCCTTTCTGCGCTCTTCGAGCTGGCGATAGCGCTCGAGCGCCAGCGGGTCCTGGCTGCTGGTGGCGATGAGTGCGCTCTGCTCGCGCTCGATGTTTTCGACATGCAGCCGGGCGAGCAGGCCGTGCAGCTCGGCGCGCAGTTCGTTTTCGTCGCCTTCGGTCTGCGCGTGCGAGCCGGTCATGATGCG
>JAIOIA010000018.1:0-3799 GCA_019912745.1 Comamonas sp.
CCGCCCGCGGACCGGCTGCCGCTGGGCGCGCGCGTCACGCTCGCGGGCCGGGCCTGGAGCGTGGCTGCGCATCTGCAGGCGCATCTGGCCGCGGCCGAGGGCGAACTGCCCAAGCTGCCGCCGCTGGGCCAGCCCTTCACCGTGGTGGAGCTGCGCAGCGACGACGGCCAGGTGCTCTCCATCGACTACGGCGCGCAGCAGCCACGGGCCGAAATCGGCCGCTCCGTGCAGCTCGAAGACCTGCGGCTCAAGGGCCTGAGGGACGAGTCGGTCAAGCACGAGCAGGGGCGCCAGTTCGGCTGCCCGCACTGCGGCGCGCCGGTGCAGGTGCAGCTCGAAACCAGCAAGAGCGTCACCTGCGGCTCGTGCCACAGCCTGATCGACCTCACGCGCGGCATAGGCGCCGAGCTCGTGAGCGCCACGCAGGACGAGCCGGTGCGCCCGCTGATCGCGCTGGGCAGCGTCGGCACCTTCGAGGGGGTGCCCTGGCAGGTGGTGGGCTTTCAGCACCGCATGGGGCAGGAGCCGGGCGACGACGAGCAGTTCGGCTGGGAAGAGTACCTGCTCTACAACCAGAAAAAGGGCTTCACTTTCCTCGTCGATGCGAGCGACGGCTGGAGCCTGGTGCGTCCCGCCACGGGCGCGCCCACGGTCTCGGGGCCGGGCGGCCAGAACGCGCGCTACCTGGGCGTGAATTACACGCGCACCAGCAGCTACAGTGCCGAAACCACCTACGTGGCCGGCGAGTTCTACTGGCCCGTGGCGCGCGGGCAGCGCACCGAGAACGTCGATTACGCGGCCAGCACCGGCAAGGGGCTGCTGTCGATGGAAAGGGGCGGCAGCGAGGTGACGTGGTCCTACGGCAGCCGCATGGCCAGCCTGGCCGTGGCGCAGGCGTTGGGCCGCGAGGCCGACGCCGAACGCTTCAAGCGCGACGAAGTCGGGCCCTTCGTCGCCGCCAGGGGCGCGGGTTGCGGCACCATCGTGCTCATCGTCATCGTGCTCATCATCGTGCTGTTCGTGCTCGGCACCTGCTCCTCGGGCCCGGGCGGCTATGGCCGCACCAGTGGCGGTTCGTTTGGCGGCGCTTCCAGCGGCGGGTTTCACAAATAGCGATTTCCAAGGAGATTCATCATGGACATGCAATGGCTCAAACCGGCGGCCTTCTTCGGCTCCATCGCCTACGCCGCCATCGGCGTCGTCATCTTCTGGCTGTGTTTTCTCATCCTCGACAAGCTCACGCCCTACGACCTCTGGGGCGAGATCGTCGAGAAGCAGAACCGGGCACTGGCGCTGGTGGTGGCGGCGATGTGCCTGGGCATCAGCCTCATCGTGGCGGCAGCGATTCATTGATCCTTAGAATTGATAGCGCCATACGCTTATCCAGCAACGGCTGGAGGCTTATTTGACAGATATTCCAGCGGCCCATGACGCGGCCGCCGCCCCCCCGCCTCGTCCCATCGCCGTCGCGCTGTTCATCAGCGTCTTCGTCATCGCCGCCTGCGGGCTGCTGTACGAGCTGGCGGCGGGGGCGCTCGCGTCCTACCTGCTGGGCGACTCGATCCTGCAGTTCTCCACCGTCATCGGCACTTACCTCTTCGCCATGGGCGTGGGCTCGTGGCTGTCGCGCTATCTGAACCGGCCGCTGTCCGCGCACTTCCTGCGCATCGAGTTGCTGGTGGCGCTGGTGGGCGGCACCATGCCGGCGGCGCTCTTCGCCGCCAATGCCTGGCTGCCGGGAGCGTTTCACTTCCTGCTTTACCTCATGGTGATGGCGGTGGGCACGCTGGTGGGGCTGGAGATTCCGCTGGTGATGCGCATCCTGCAGCGCGACGTGAAGTTCAAGGACCTCGTGAGCCAGGTGCTCACCTTCGACTACCTCGGCGCGCTGGCGGTGTCGCTGGCGTTTCCGCTGCTGCTGGTGCCGCGGCTGGGGCTGGTGCGCTCGGGGCTGCTGTTCGGCATCATGAATGCGCTTGTCGCCGTGTGGGCGCTGTGGCTGTTCCGCCGTGAACTGCCGCGCCGCGCCGAGCACGTCGCCGCATGCGTGATGGTGCTGGCGCTGCTGGGCGCGGGCATGGCGGGCGCGGAAAAAATCACCACGCTGGCCGAGGACCACTTCTACCAGAGCCCGATCGCGTTCGCCGCTACCACGCCCTACCAGCGCATCGTCGTCACGCACGGGCGGGGCGGCTACCGGCTGTACCTCAACGGCAACCTGCAGTTCGCCGAGAGCGACGAATACCGCTACCACGAGGCCCTGGTGCACCCGGCGATGGCGGCGCACGGTGCACCGAAAAAGGTGGCGGTGCTGGGCGGCGGCGACGGCATGGCGGTGCGCGAGATCCTCAAGTACCCGGGGGTCGAGTCGGTCACGCTGGTGGAGCTCGATCCGGCGATGACGCGGCTCTTTACCGATACGCCGCAACTGGCGCGGCTCAACCACCATGCGCTGACCGACCCGCGCGTGCATGTGGTCAACGAGGACGCCTTCCAGTGGCTGCAGCAGGGCGCGTCGAGCGTCGCCGGGCCGCCCCAAGACGCGAGGGCCCCCTCGGGGGGCAGCGAGCCAGCGCAGCGGCGGAGCGTGGGGGCGGATGATCTTTTTGACGTGATCGTGGTCGATTTCCCAGACCCGACGAACTTCGCCATCGGCAAGCTCTACACCAACAGCTTTTATGCGTTGCTGGCCGAGCGCCTGGCCGCCAGCGGCTACGCGGTCGTGCAGACCACCTCGCCGCTGGTCGCGCGCAAGAGCTTCTGGACCGTGGTTCGGACGATCGAATCGGTGGGCCTGACGACCGTGCCCTACCACGCGCACGTGCCGAGCTTCGGCGAATGGGGCTTCGTCATCGCCAGCCGCCGGCCGTGGCGCGTGCCCGCCGAACTGCCCGCGGGCCTGCGGTTTCTTGACGCAGGCGCGCTGGCGGCGATGCTGGATTTCCCGCGCGACATGGCGCGCGTGCCCGTCGAGGTCAACCGCCTGTCCAACCAGGTCCTGGTGCACACTTACGAACAGGAATGGGGGCGTGTATCGCACTGACCCCTGTTTCATCCCACAAGGAAACAAAAGATGCTGCAATTTGCCGATGTCGAACAGGCCGCGACCCGCGTGGCCGGCCAGGTGCTCAATACCCCGTGCGTGGAGTCGCGCACGCTCTCGGAAATCACCGGGGCGCAGGTGTTCCTGAAGATGGAAAACCTGCAGTTCACGGGCTCGTTTAAGGAGCGCGGCGCGTGCAACAAGCTGGTGCAGCTGCCGCAGGACGAGCGCCAGCGCGGCGTCATCGCCATGAGCGCGGGCAACCATGCGCAGGGCGTGGCCTACCGCGCCCAGCAGCTGGGTATTCCCGCCACCATCGTCATGCCGGGCTTCACCCCGAGCGTGAAGGTGGCACGCACCCAGGGCTTCGGCGCGCGCGTGATCCTGCACGGCAACTCGCTGGAAGAGGCGGCGGTGCACGCGCGTGAACTCGCGGCCCGCGAGCAGCTCACGCTGATCCACCCCTACGACGACGAAGCCATCATGGCCGGGCAGGGGACGCTGGCCATCGAGATGCTCGCGGCGCAGCCCGATCTGGAGGTGCTCGTCGTGCCCGTGGGCGGCGGCGGCCTGATCTCGGGCATCGCCACGGCGGCCAAGGCCATCAAGCCGTCGATTGAGGTCGTGGGCGTGCAGGTGCAGCGTTTCCCGGCCATGATCAACGCCATCCAGGGCACCAGCTACGAACAGGGCGCGAGCACCATCGCCGAGGGCATCGCCGTGGGCGCGCCGGGTGTGCATTGCGTGGAGGTGATT
>JAIOIA010000179.1:0-9747 GCA_019912745.1 Comamonas sp.
CCTGCCAGCCTTTGAAATTCTGCAGCGCCGCGCGCAGTTGCAGCCATGACTTGCGAGCGCGTGCGAACTAAACAACACAATGCCGCGTCTTCGGCCGACAATTGCCTCGGGGATGTTTGCCTTTGGCGCATTTGGTGCTAAAAATCAAGCTCGAGCCAGTGGGACGCGCGTGATGGCGCCTCGCGGCATCATCAATCAGAGGAGAGGATCATGTCCTTGACCAGGGCTCTCACATGGACTGCCGCCGCCGCTGCCCTCACAGCGCTGGTCGGCTGCGAAACCGCACCGATCCCGGTAGCGAAGAATTTCGAATACACCAGCCAGTACAAGGTGCGCTCGGCCGGGCATTGGGATCTGGTGGCGCGTGATGTGGCGTTCCAGACCCGCGCCATGCTCGAATCCGCCGGCATCGGCGACGCCACGCCGCTGCACGTGGTCGCGCCCGTCAATCCCAGCGCCTTCGACCTGGGCTTCCGCGATTTCCTGATCACGCAGCTGGTGCACGATGGCGCCGTCGTGCGCACCGACCCCGCTTCGGCGCTGGCGGTGAGCTACAGCACGCAGGTGGTGCGCCACAACAGCGATCGTCCGCACTTCATCCCCGGCGCGTTCACCATGCTCGCGGGCGGACTGGCCGCCGCGTATGGTTTGCGCCTGGAGCACATCGACACCAAGATCGTCGCCGGCCTAGGGCTGGCCGTGGGCATGGATTACGCCGCCAGCATCAATTCGGGCGGCCCGACCAACACCGAGCTGATCCTCACGACCACCGTCACGCGCGATGGTCAGTACGTGGCGCGCAAGACCGACGTGTATTACCTCGAAAACGTCGATACGCCGCTGTTCATGCGGCCTTCGTACTACCGCGCCGTCAACCTGAAGGTGGTCTCGCAATGAAACGCGCACTTGCCCTGAGCCTGGTCGCCACGCTGTTCGCCGCGGGTTGCGCGCAGCAGTCGGCGCAGATCCGCCCCGAACCCACCTACAAGCAGGCGGCCGAGGCGCCCATGCTGCAAAGCAGCCGCGATGCCGTGCACCAGCTGCTGGCGGGGCTCGATATTTCCGCCACCGGACCCGGCCCGGTGCTCGTGGCCACCATGGTCAACGTCAACGACCTGAACAGCGCGGCTCCGCTGGGGCGCACGCTGTCCGAGCAGTACGCCAATTCCATGGCGATGAGCGGTTTCGACGTCAAGGAAATCAAGCTGCGCGGCGCCGTCTTCATCAAGCAGGGCGCGGGCGAGCTGCTACTTTCGCGCGAGATCAAGGACATCGCGCGCCAGCACAATGCCTCCATGGTGCTGGTGGGCACGTATTCGCCCGCGGCCAATTTCACCTATGTGAGCCTCAAGCTCGTGCGCATGGAAGACAGCCGCATCATCCGCGGCCATGACTACGCCTTGCCGGTGGACCGCGACGTGCGGCAATTGCTCGTGCAGGCGCGCTGAAGTTCCTGCGTCATTAGAAAGAACCGCCTCAGGGCGGTTTTTTCATTGGGGCCGGGAGGGCGTGCGTGCGGGCCAGAGCACCGAGGCGATCGCCAGCAGGATCAGCGCCATCGCGCTCCAGTCCTGCCAGTGCAGCGTTTCACGCAGCCACCATGCGCCGACGAACACGCCGATCACCGGGATCATCATCACGCTGAGCGTGGAGGCGATCGGCGCGAGCGTGCGCGCGAGGAAGAACCAGGCCGTCTGCGCGAAAGCGAGCGCCAGCACCGCGTTGTAGAGGATGCCGAAGGTGGTGACGGTGCCGGGCAGGTGCCAGCGCCCGCTCTCGACGAACCATGCCAGCGGCGTGAGCGCGATCACCGAAAGCACCGTCATCCAGAACGTGAGCGTGATGAGCGGCACCGCCATGCTGGAGCGGCGCAGGAGCTGCGTGCCCAGCGCCCAGGACAGCGCCGCGGCCAGCATCAGCGCCACGCCCGCGCCGCTGCCCGTGAGCCGCGCGATCTCGTTCCACAGCAGCAGGATTACCCCGGCGGCGGCCGCCGCCACGCCCATCCAGCCGCGCGCGCTCAGTCGGTCGCGGAACACGATCTGTCCGATCACCGCCGAGAAGATCGGCATGGTGTACCCGAGGATGGCCGCGCGTCCGCTGGTGAGCAGCGGGATGGCGAGGATCATCAGGGCGTTCCAGCCGGCCACGTTGAAGAGCGCGAGCCAGGCCACGCGCGGCCAGTGCGCGCGCGCGATCGCAAATCCCGTGCGCTGCCACGTCAGCACCAGCGCATAAACCGGCAGGCTCAGCCACAGCGAGACGGTGCGGAAGGTGAGCGGAGGGAAGTCCGCGACGCTGATCTTGAGGATGGGCCAGTTCAGACCCCAGACGATGGTGAGCAGCAGCAGGACGATCAGCTGGCGGCGTGAGAATGCGGGCATGGAGGGCGATTGTGCAGCGTGACTGCGCAGTGATGGGCGCCATAGAATCCGCCCCATGGACTTCCTCGACCTGCTGCAGGGCGCCAGCCGCCGCAACGACTCGATGCTCTGCGTGGGGCTCGATCCCGACCCGGCGCGCTTTGCGGCGGCGCTGCAGGGGGATGCGCGCAGGATCTACGACTTCTGCGCCGCCATCGTCGATGCGACGGCCGACCTCGTGTGCGCCTTCAAGCCGCAGATCGCCTACTTTGCAGCGCAGCGCGCTGAAGACCAGCTCGAACGCCTGATGCAGCACATTCGCTGCAACGCGCCGCACGTGCCCGTGATCCTGGACGCCAAGCGCGGCGACATCGGCTCCACCGCCGAGCAGTACGCGCGCGAGGCCTTCGAGCGCTATGGCGCCGACGCCGTCACGCTCTCGCCTTTCATGGGGCAGGATTCGGTCGAACCCTACCTGCGCTACCCCGGCAAGGGCGCCTTCCTGCTGTGCCGCACCTCCAATCCCGGGGGCAGCGACCTGCAGGCGCAGCGCCTGGCCGATGTGCCGGGCCAGCCGCTGCTGTACGAGCATCTGGCGCAACTGGTGCAGGGGCCATGGAATACCAATGGCCAGTTGGGCCTGGTGGTCGGCGCCACCTATCCTGCCGAAATCGAACGCGTGCGCGCGCTCGCGCCCACGGTACCGCTGCTGATCCCCGGCGTGGGCGCGCAGGGGGGTGACGTGCGCGCCACGGTGCGCGCGGGCTGGCGCGCGGGCGGCCCCATCGTCGTCAATTCCTCGCGCGCCATCCTCTACGCCTCTGGCGAGGCGGATTTCGCGGCTGCGGCGCGTGCCGCCGCGCAGACCACGCGCGAGCAGCTCAACGCCGCGCGTCCGCTCACCTGAAGCGCGCGGGCGCGAGTCGCGTGGCCATGGCGGGCGTGATGCCCTGGGCCCGCAGGCGCTCGTCGAGCGGTTCGCCCAGCAGCAGGTTGCGCGCCAGCAGCGCATAACCGGCGGCGCTCTGGATGCCGTAGCCGCCTTGCGCGGCGAGCCAGAAAAGGCCCTCCGGCGCATCGTCCTTGCCGATCACGAATTCGCCGTCGGCGACGAAGGAGCGCAGGCCCGCCCAGGTGTGCGTGGGGCGGCGTATCGTCAGCTGGCTCACGGCCTCGATGTGCGAGATGGCCATGGCCACGTCCAGCTCCTCGGCGATCACGTCGTGCGGCTGTACCGGGTCGGCGTTGGCCGGTGAGCCCAGCAGTTGCCCGGCATCGGGTTTGAAGTACCAGTTTTCCGCCACGCCGATCGCGGCCGGCCAGTGCGCGGCGTCCATGCCCGCGGGCACGGGAAAGGTGAAGGCGGTGCGCCGCTTGGGAACGAGCCCCACGGTCGCCGCGCCTGCGCGATGCGCCAGCACGTCGGCCCAGGCGCCGGCGGCGTTGACCACGCGGCGCGCCGCCACCGTTGCCCCCTGGGGCAATTGCAGCAGCCAGCGGCCGCCCTCGCGCCGCAGGCCCTGCACTTCGCTGTCGCAGCGCAGCGTGCCGCCCTGCTGGCGCACGCCGCGCAGATAGCCCTGGTGCAGCGCGTGCACGTCGATGTCAGCGGCGCCGGGGTCGAGCAGGCCCTCGGTGATCACCTCCGGGCGCAGGCAGGGCAGGAGCCCGATCAGGGCCTCGCGATCCAGGGCCTGCAGATCGGGTGCGTTCGGCTGCAGTTCGGCCCGCAGCGCCGCCAGCTCGGCCTGTTCGTCCGACGAGGCCACATAGGCGACGCCGCGCGGCGTGAGGATGGGGGTGTCGGCGAAACCCGCGGGTGGCGCCTCGTAGAAGGCGCGGCTGGCGCGCGTGAGTGCACGGATCGCCTCGGTGCCATAGGTCTCGATGAACAGCGCGGCCGAGCGGCCGGTGCTGTGGTAGCCGGGCTGCGATTCGCGTTCGAGCAGCAGCACCGACACGCCCGCGCGCGTCAGCTCCCAGGCGAGCGAGGCGCCCGCCATGCCCGCGCCGACGATGGCGACATCCCATGTCTGCATTGTGCTTACTCCTTCATGCATAGCTGCCGGCGTTTATCCAGCAAGCGTCCAAGCCGTATTTGAGCATCATTCTTGAACCCGGGAGATACTCATGACATGAACGATACGACGCATACCGCAGCCGACGTGCTGGCCTTCTGGTTCGAGCAGGCCACGCCCGGGCAATGGTTTGCCCATGACGATGCCTTCGATGCCGCGATCCGCGCGCGCTTTGCCGCGCTGCACGAGGCCGCCGCGCGCGGCGAGCTGTGGCGCTGGCGCGTGGATGCGCCGGGGCGCCTCGCGGAGATCATCGTGCTCGACCAGTTCTCGCGCAACCTGCACCGGGGCAACGGCCTGGCCTTTGCGCAGGACGCCATGGCACTGGTGCTGGCGCAGGAACTCGTGGCGCAGGGCCTGGACATGCGCCTGCCGGTGGTGCAGCGCGCGTTTGCCTATCTGCCCTGGATGCACAGCGAATCGGGCGTGGTGCAGCAGGAGTCGCTGCGCCTGTACACCGCGCTGGCGCAGCCCGTGAACCTCCATTTCGCGCACCAGCACGCGGACATCATCGCGCGCTTCGGCCGCTACCCGCACCGCAATGCGGCGCTGGGACGCGCAAGCACCCCCGGGGAAACCGAGTTTCTCAGGCAGCCGGGCAGTTCGTTCTAGCGGTGTCGATCACGCCACCGCCCAGGCACACCTCGCCGTCGTAGAGCACGGCCGACTGGCCCGGGGTGACGGCCCACTGCGCCTGCTCGAAGGCGAGCGTGAAGGCGCCCGCGTCCACGGGCGTGAAGGTGCAGGCTGCGTCCTGCTGACGGTAGCGCGTCTTGGCGCTGTAGCGGCCCGGCGCGGGCGCGCGGCCCGCCACCCAGCTTGCGTCTTGCGCGGCGAGCTCATGTGAGAGCAGCCAGGGGTGGTCGTGCCCCTGCACCACGCGCAGCGTGTGCGTGGCCAGTTCCTTGCGTGCGACGAACCACGGCGCGTGATCGCCTCCGCCGCGCGGCGCGCCCTTGTCCTTCACGCCGCCGATACCCAGGCCCTGGCGCTGGCCCAGCGTGTAGAACGACAGGCCCATGTGGCGCCCCAGCAGGCGCCCGCGGTCGTCCTTGATGGGCCCGGGCTCGCGCGCGATGTAGCGGTTCAGAAATTCGCGGAACGGTCGCTCGCCGATGAAGCAGATGCCGGTCGAATCCTTCTTCTTCGCGTTCGGCAGCTTCAATTCGGCCGCAATGCGGCGCACCTCGGTTTTCTTCAGCTCACCCACGGGAAACAGCGTCTTCGCGAGCTGCGCCTGGTTCAGGCGATTCAGGAAATAGCTCTGGTCCTTGGCCGGGTCCACGCCCTTGAGCAGTTCGTGCCGTTGGGTCTCTTCGTTCAAGCGCACGCGCGCGTAGTGGCCGGTGGCGATTTTCTCGGCTCCCAGGCGCATCGCGTGGTCGAGGAAGGCCTTGAACTTGATCTCGGCGTTGCACAGCACGTCGGGGTTGGGCGTGCGCCCGGCCTGGTACTCGCGCAGGAACTCGGCGAAGACCCGGTCCTTGTACTCGGCGGCGAAATTCACGTGCTCGATTTCGATGCCGAGTACGTCGGCGACGCTCGCGGCGTCCAGGAAATCCTGGCGGCTGGAGCAGTATTCATCGTCGTCGTCATCTTCCCAGTTCTTCATGAAGATGCCGACGACCTCGTGGCCCTGTTGCTGGAGAAGATGGGCGGTGACGGCGGAATCGACGCCGCCCGACAGGCCCACCACGATGCGGTGCTTGTGCATGCGTCAAATTATCCCAGCGCGGTCGCAGGCGCGTCAGCCTCGCGCGGATTCTTCCTCCAGAATGCGCGCCACAAGGAGACCACGCATGCTCAAGAGAGTTTTTCAGATCATCGTCGTGCTGCTGCTCGCCCTGGTGGTGGCGGTTGCCGTCAACACCTGGCGCAAGGGCTCGCGCCAGCTGCAGGTGGCGCCCCTGGCGCCGCTGGCCCTCGACGAAACGGCGGCGGCCGAACGTCTGGCGCAGGCGGTGCGGCTCAAAACCATCTCGTCGGCCACCGATGCCAGCCTGAACCAGGATCAGTTCCTCGCGCTGCATGCGCTGCTCGAAAATGAATTCCCCAAGGTGCATGCCACGCTCAGGCGCGAGGTGGTGAACGGCCTGTCGCTGCTGTACACGTGGGAAGGGCAGGACCCCAAGGCCAAGGCCATCCTGCTGGCCGCGCATCAGGACGTGGTGCCGGTGGCGCCCGGCACCGAGGGCGACTGGCAGGAGCCGCCGTTCGCCGGGCAGGTCTTGGACGGCTACATCTGGGGCCGGGGCTCGTGGGACGACAAGGGCAATCTGTTTTCGCAGATGGAAGCGGTGGAAATGCTGATCGCCAGCGGCTACAAGCCGCCGCGCACCATTTACCTCGCCTACGGCGCCGACGAGGAAGTGAGCGGTCTGCGCGGCGCGGCCCAGATCGCCGCGCTGCTCAAGAGCCGGGGCGTGCAGCTCGACTTCGTGCTCGACGAGGGCCTGCTGGTGCTCGACGGCGTGATGCCGGGGCTGAAAAAACCGGCGGCACTCATCGGCGTGGCCGAGAAGGGCTATCTGTCGGTGGCGCTCAGCACCACGGCCACGCCGGGGCATTCGTCGATGCCGCCGAAACACGGCACCAGCGCGATCGCGATGATGGCCGCGGCGCTGAACGCGCTGGAAAACGACCAGATGCCCGCGGCCATCCGCGGCGTGGCGGGCGAGATGTTCGACGTGCTCGCGCCCGAGATGGGGGGCTTTTCGCGCGTGGCGCTGTCCAACCTCTGGCTCTTCGGCCCGCTGGTGCAAAAGCAGCTCGAAGGGGCGGGCAGCACCAATGCGATGCTGCGCACCACCACGGCGCTGACCATCGCCCGCGCCGGCAACAAGGAGAACGTGCTGCCCGGGCGCGCCGACGCGACGGTGAACTTCCGCATCCTGCCCGGCGACACGCGGGACGGTGTGATGGCGCATGTGCGCTCGACCGTGGGCAAGGTGGTGGACATGGCCCACGTCAAGGCCGAGGTGCTGCCCGGCGCCAAGGAGGCCTCCAAGGTGGCGCCGACGGGTTCGGCGCAGTACCAGCGGTTGAACCAGACCATCCGCGAGGTCTTCCCCGATGCGCTGGTCGCGCCCGGTCTGATGGTGGCGGCGACCGATTCGGTGCACTACGAGCCCATCAGCGACCACATCTTCAAGTTTTCGCCGGTGCGTGCCAACAGCGAGGATCTGAAGCGCTTTCATGGCACCAACGAGCGTCTGTCGGTCAAGGGCTACGCGGATGCGATCCGGTTCTACCACCGCCTGATCACACAGCTGTCCGATGGCAAGTGACGCCCGCCGACGCCCCGCGTCACGTGCTCACCGGCCAAGCACGCTCGGGTCCACGTGCATCAGCGACAGGTCGAAGCGCTGGCCCGCGAGGTAGTCTTCCAGGCTCCTGAGCAACAGCGGGCTCCTGTGGCGCTCGCGGCAGGAGCGGATCTCCTCGGGGGTCATCCACACGGTGCGCACGATGCCGGTGTCGAGCGGACGCCAGCCGTGATGCGCGAGCAGGCGCCCGCAGAAGGCAAAGCGCAGGTAGGTGATGTCCTCGCCGGTGCGCGTCTTGGTGAAGCGGTTCAGGTAGACGCCGACGAGCGAGAGCGGCTCGAAATCCCAGGCGGCTTCCTCCAGCACCTCGCGCGCGCAGCCCTGCACCGGGGTTTCGCCCGGCTCCAGGTGGCCGGCCGGGTTGTTGAGCTTGAGACCGTCGCTCGTCTGTTCTTCCACCAGCAGAAAGCGCCCGTCCTGCTCGGCCACCGCCGCGACGGTGACGTGCGGCTTCCAGCGATCGAGCGCGCCTGAAGGCATGCGCGGGCCTTCCCATCCGTCAGCGGAATTTGGGCAGATGCAGGCGTGGCGGCACGCCCAGGCGGGTGTTGATCACCCACTGCTGCGCGATCGACAGGATGTTGTTCGTGAGCCAGTAGAGCACCAGGCCCGCCGGGAACATGAAGAACATGAAGCTGAACGCCAGCGGCATGATCCACATCAGCTTGGCCTGCATCGGATCGGGCGGCGCGGGGTTGAGCGCCGTCTGAAACAGCGTGGAGATCGTCATCAGGATGGGCAGGATGAAGTACGGGTCCTTGGTGGAAAGGTCTGTCACCCAGCCGATCCAGGGCGCGTGGCGCATTTCCACGCTCGACAGCAGCACCCAGTACAGCGCGATGAACACCGGAATCTGGATCGCGATCGGCAGACACCCGCCCAGCGGATTGACCTTTTCCTCGCGGTAGATGCGCATCATCTCCTGCTGCATCTGCTGCGGCTTGTCTTTGAGGCGCGTGCGCAGGTCCTGGATGCGCGGATTGAGCGCCTTCATCTTGGCCATGCTCGAATACGCCTTGGCGTTGAGCCAGTAGAACGCCAGCTTGAGCAGCACCACCAAGCCGACGATAGACCAGCCCCAGTTGCCCAGGAGGCTGTGGATCTTCTCGAGCAGCCAGTACAGCGGCTTGGCGAGGATGGTGAGGTAACCGTAATCCTTGATCAACTCCAGCCCCGGGGTGAGGCCTTCGAGCACGGTCTCCACCTGGGGGCCGACGAACAGCCGCGCGTCGATGGTCTTGGTCTGCCCGGGCGCCAGTTCGCCGAAGGGGGTGATTTCCTGCGCCCGGTAGCAGCAGTCGGGCACCTGCGAGCCGATGTCGGCGGCATTCACATGCAGCTGGCGCGGCGTGCCCTCGGGCAGCAGCCAGGCGGTGGCGAAGTAATGCTGCACCATGGCGATGTAGCCATCGGTCGATTCGGCGGGGATCTCGACCTTCTTTTCCCTGATCGCCTTGAAGGTGATCTTCTGGTACTTCTTGGCGCTGGTGTACACCGCCGGGCCGGTGAAGGTGGAATAAAACGGCACGGCGCCATCGGGCTCGTTGCCATCGCGCACCAGCTGTAGGTACAGCTGCGGCGTCACGGCTGCCGTGCCGGTGTTGACCACCTCATGGCGTACCGCGATGTCGTAGGCGCCGCGCTTGAGCGTGTAGGTCTTCACGAGCTTCACGCCGCCCAGATCGGGCGATTCGAAGCGCACGGTGAGTTCGTTGTCCGCGCTGCCCAGCTCGCGCGGGCCGGGAGCCACGTGCATGAGGGTCTTGTGGGTGGGGAAGGGCCCGCCGATCAGGCCGGTCTGCGCGACGTACAGGTGCCTGGCGTCTTCTTCCAGCAGCACGAAGGGCTTGGGGTCGTCCTGGCTGCCCTTGTGGTGCAGCAGCTCGCCCTTGACGAGCGAACCGCCCTCGCTGTCGAAGGTGAGCTTGAGCACGTCGGTCGAGACGGTCACGAGCTCATGCGCGATCGCGGGCTGCGCGG
>JAIOIA010000180.1:0-14968 GCA_019912745.1 Comamonas sp.
CGCCCGACTGCCCGCCGTGTCGCATCCCACCCCCATACGCCCCGAGGACATCCCGCGCTTTGACGCGGTGATCGACGCACGCTCGCCGGCCGAGTTCGCCGAAGACCACATCCCCGGCGCGATCAACTGCCCGGTGCTCGACGACGCCGAGCGCGCCGCCGTGGGCACGCTGTACGTGCAGCAGGGCGCCTTCGAGGCGCGGCGCGTGGGCGGCGCCATGGTGGCCGCGCACCTGGCAGCGCATCTGCGTGGCGCGTTCGCCGAGCAGCCCGCCACCTGGCGCCCGCTCGTGTACTGCTGGCGCGGCGGCATGAGAAGCGGCGCCATGGTGCAATGGATGCGCCTGGTGGGCTGGAAGGCCGAGCAGCTCGCTGGCGGCTACAAGGCGTTTCGCCGGCACGTGATGGACGGCATCGCCTCCTTCGTGCCGAGCATGCGCATTCGCGCCATCGTGGGCGCCACGGGCAGCGCCAAGACGCGGATCCTGCATGCCCTCGCGGCGCAGGGCGCGCAGGTGCTCGATCTCGAAGGTCTGGCGCGGCACAAGGGCTCGCTGCTCGGAAACCTGCCCGGCGTGGAGCAGCCCTCGCAAAAGCACTTCGAGACGCAGATCTGGTCGGCCCTTCAAGGCATGGACGTTACCAGGCCCATCTACGTCGAAGGCGAGAGCGCGCGCATCGGCCGCCTGTCCGTGCCGCCGCTGCTGGTCCGGCAACTGCGCGCGGCGCCCTGCCTGGAGATCGATGCCACGCCCGAAGTGCGCCTCGCCTACCTGCTGCGCGACTACGCCTACCTCGGCGACGAGCCCGAGGCGCTGGCCGAGCGCCTGGCCGTGCTCACCGAAATGCACGGACACGAAACCGTGCAGCGCTGGCAGGCATGGGCGCGGACACAGGCGCTGGCGCCACTGTTTGATGAACTGATGCGCCAGCACTACGATCCGCACTACGGACGCTCGCAAGCGCGCAATTTCAGGCAGTGGCAGTCGCGCACGGTCGTCGCGGCGCAGAGCCTGGACGACGACGCCATTCCGGCCCTCGCGGGCACGATCCTGGGCCTGCCGCAAGGCGACCTCTAAAATGCCCACGTTCAGCCGCTGGATATCACCATGACCCGCTGTCACCATCTCTTCGTCGCCACGCTCTCCTGCCTGGGCCTGACGCTGTGCGCACTGCCCGCGGGGGCCCAGGTACAGCAGCCGCCTGCCGCGTCCGGCGGGGCGGGCCGCAGCTTTCCGGCCAATGCACTGCGCGGCTCGGTGAGCTTCATCGACGGCAACAAGATGCTGCTCAACGACGAAGCGGTGCGCAGCGCTCCGGGGCTGCGCGTCTTCGATGCAAAAAACCATCTGGTCATGCGCCACACCCTGCGAGGCAAGACCTACACCGCGCATTACGTGATGGAGCGCTCCACCCGCATGCTGCAAACCGTCTGGCTGATCAGCGAAGCCGAGGCCGCCAGGCCGCGCGCCGCGCCCGGCATGGTGGTGCGCAACTTCCAGTTCGAATCCCAACTGCCCGAATCCACCAAGCAGCGCTGAGCGGCATCGATCCGGCGCACCCGTCACGGCGCCTGCGCCACTGCATTGGCCTTTCCAGAGAGCCTCATGAGCAAGAAAGTCTTCATCAAAACCTTTGGCTGCCAGATGAACGAGTACGACTCGGGCAAGATGCTCGACGTGCTCGCCGACACACGGGGCTACGAGGCCACGGACGACCCCGAACAGGCCGATCTGGTGCTCTTCAACACTTGCTCGGTGCGCGAGAAGGCACAGGAAAAGGTGTTCTCCGACCTTGGGCGCGTCAAGCATCTCAAGGAAAAAGGCACACTGATCGGTGTGGCCGGCTGCGTCGCCAGCCAGGAGGGCGAGGAGATCATCAAGCGCGCGCCCTTCGTCGATCTGGTCTTCGGCCCGCAGACGCTGCACCGTCTGCCGCAAATGCTGGATGCGCGCCTGAGGGACAACCGTCCGCAGGTGGACATCAGCTTCCCCGAAATCGAAAAATTCGACCACCTGCCACCCGCGCGCACCGAGGGCTGCACGGCCTACGTTTCCATCATGGAAGGCTGCTCCAAGTACTGCAGCTATTGCGTCGTGCCCTACACCCGCGGCGAAGAGATGAGCCGCCCGTTCGAAGGTGTGCTGGTGGAGATCGCGCAGCTCGCCGACCAGGGTGTGAAGGAAGTGACGCTGCTGGGCCAGAACGTCAACGCCTACCGCGGCCGCATGGGCGACAGCGGCGAAATCGCCGACTTCGCGCTGCTGCTCGAATACGTCGCCGAGATCCCCGGCATCGAGCGCATCCGCTACACCACGAGCCACCCCAACGACTTCACGCCCAGCCTCATCGAAGCCTACGCGCGCATCCCCAAGCTGGTGAGCCACGTGCACCTGCCTGTGCAGCATGGCAGCGACAAGATCCTCTCGTACATGAAGCGCGGCTACACCTCTGCGCAGTACAAGAAGACCATCGCCGCGCTGCGCGCCGTGCGCCCCGGTATGGCCGTCGGCAGCGACTTCATCATCGGCTTCCCACGCGAGACCGAGGACGACCACGCCAAACTGCTCGCGCTCATTGAAGAGGTGGGTTTCGACAACTCCTTCAGCTTCATCTTCAGCCCGCGCCCGGGCACGCCCGCCGCCAGCCTGCGCGACGAGACGCCGCAGGAGGTCAAGCAGCGGCGCCTGCTGGAAGTGCAGGCGCTGATCGACAAACAAATGCACGCCATCAGCGAGCAGCGCGTGGGCACGGTGCAGCGCGTCCTCGTCGAAGGCCCGAGCAAGCGCGACGCCAGCGAACTGATGGGCCGCACCGAGTGCAACCGCGTGGTGAATTTTCCCGGTGACGCCTCGCTGATCGGCCGGATGATCGACGTGCGCGTCACCGAAGCGCGGCACTTCACGCTGCGCGGCGAGGTGGCCGCGGTGGAGGCAACGACTTACTCATAAGCCAGTAACTCAGAGAGCTGGGGGCGGATCTCTGGGAGCCTCTCGAACCCATCGCTGCATGAAGCGAAACGGCCGCACGCTGACCCACAATGTGTTGGAAGAGGCGCGCATGCGGGCATCCCAACGGTGCAATGCGTGCGCGAAGGCGAGTCGCCCGCAGCAGCGGCAACCATCTTCTGCGGCCTGAATCGCAACCCGGCCTGCAAGTGCCGTGCTGCGGCCAGCGACAAGAACCCCTGACGAACTGGCATGGAGCGATGCCAAGCGTACGGTGGTCTCTCGCAGTCCATTGCGCAACGGCGGAAAGCCGTGGCTGCGCGTGGACGTGCGACTGCGGTCGATAGCTAACAACCCTGCTGCTGTCAGGTCATTCTTCAAGCATCTTTCTGTTGCCGATATCTCTGGCCTCTGAGCGATTTTGAAACAAGTAGTGTTTCTGTTTTCAACGCGTTACACTGAAACTGCTTTGTCGATCCGCCTTCAAGAGAGAAAGGAACTCCCATGTTCTGCAAGAAATTGGTTGCCATAGCGTTGTTCATGTGTACTGGCCTGGTGTACGCCTTCGCGCCACAGGCTGGCACATGGGTTGTCACCTCTGAAGTGGACGGGAAACCGGGTCGCGGTTTGGCCATGGATGTCCAAAACACCACGCTCGTCATGCAGATGTACGCGTACGAAAGCAATGGCCAACCGACCTTTTACCTGGCGGTCGGAAACGTCGTTGACAACAAGGTGACCGCGCCTTTGACCCGGTACACCGGCGGCCGCTACTTCGGTAGCGGTGCGCAATCAGGTACAGCGGCTGGAAGTCCTGGCAACGTGAGCATCCGTTTCACGTCTGGGGTGACTGGATTCATCACCTTTCCCAATGAAGACGAGGTTGCCATTTCGCGCTTCAACTTCGGCTATCCGTTCGCGCCATCCGGCCTCAAGGGCATTTGGAGCTTCACTTCAATGGGGTCGCTGGGCCTGTGGTCCGATGCCGCTGATCTGACCGTTACCGGCTCATCGACCAGCACAGGTAACGGCATCGTAGCGTCCGCCGACGGCCTGTTCGGCTGCGAGCACCAAGTGAGCGGCAGCCTGGCCGGAACCGTCTTGTGCGTCATGCTTGATGCGCAAGGCCAACTACAACGCGCATATTGGTTTACTTATAGCGTCAATGAGGGCGAGGGGCGGCAACTGACTGCCAGCGGCATTTTGACCAATCAGCTCGTTTCCATTCGTCGTTTGACGACACCATCGGGCATGGGTACGGGCATCATGTTTAAGAACACGGAGCAACCTGCCCCCGACTTGACGGCACTGGAGCAGCAGTTGAGTCAGCTGGCAGCGCAAGGAGTGCTGGAGTAATAAATTGGCGTCACCGCCCCCGCAGGCATCTTGCTTTGAGGGGGCGTGCAAAGGCCTGGCCATATCACCTGAACCCATGACTGCTGCGTGTGTACCGTCGACACCAGCCCTCGTTAGCTGCCGCCGACCATTCGAACACCCTTGGTACCGCACAACATGGTGAAGTTGCGCATCTAGTGTGCTATCCCGCCAATAACTGCACATGAAATCGCGTCTTTGTGCCCAGGGCGGCGTTGCAAATCCTCGTGATAGCTGCAGCCATCACTGCGGTTTGCGCCTTGCCCTGAACATGAATCCATCGATTTCATTATGTGCAGCTGTTGGCAGGACAGCACACTAGAAGCAGGTGTGGATGGCACCCGTCACGGTGCCATCGTCATCCATCACCGCCATCCAGCGCCACTTGTCGAAGGTGGTGCAGGGGTGCGAGATGCCGAGCTCCACGCGGTCGCCCACGGCAAGCGCTGAGCCTGCGCCATCAAAACGCAGATAGGCGTGCTGGTCGTTGAGCGCGCTCACACGCCATGAGGGGGGCGCGGCCTGCGCCAACCGCTCGCCCGCTCGCGCCCAGCGCACGGGCCGGGGCAGATCGATGTCGAACGACAGGTCGCGCCGCCCGGCATTGAGCAGCACCAAGCCAGTCTCAGGCACGGACTGCACCAGCGCCCAGACGGTGAGCGCGGGCTGCAGCGTGTCGGCAAGCCCCTCGCGCTCGGTGACGAGCCGCACGAAACGCTGGTAGTTGCCGTGGTCGTGCGTCAGGTAGCAGCCCGAGCGCAGGATGCCCTGCACCGGGCGCGAGAGCCCCTGCAGCTTCAAGAGCGGCAGCACGAGGTCGAAAACCGCCGAGCCGCCGGCCGACAGCAGGATGTGCGCCTCGCCCGCGGCCCAGAGCGCGGCCTCGTCGCAGGCACGCGCCAGGCTCACCGCGCGCTGCACGAGGTCGGTGACCGCCACCGCGTCGTGCGCGCTGTCGCAGGTGGCCACCAGCCCCTCGTAGCATTCGATGCCGCACAGGCGCACCGCGGGGCTGGCCGCCATCGCGCGCGCCAGCCGCAGCGCCTCTTCATGCGTGCGACAGCCGGTGCGCTGACCCGCCACGCCCAGTTCCAACAGCACATCAAACACACGGCACCGGCCATTTTGGGTCACCCAGGCCTCGATCATGTCCAGCTGGCGCAGCGAATCGACGAGAAACCACACGCGCAGATCGGCATGCGCCGCCAGCAGCGCATCCAGTCCCGCGAGGTCGGCCGCCTGCACCACCTGATTGGCGATGAGGATGCGCCGCGCCCCGGCGGCCACGCCCAGCTGTGCCTGCCAAACATTGGCGAAGGTCAGGCCCCAGGCACCGGCGGCAAGCTGCATGGCCAGCAGTTCAGGCGACATCGTCGTCTTGCCGTGCGGCGAGAGCCAGACGCCGCGCTCGCCCACGTAGCGCTGCATCCACGCCAGGTTGTGCTCGAGCGCACCGCGCCTGAGCACGGCGAGCGGCAGCGGCAGGTCGCCCGCCAGCACGTTCCAGCCCCGCGCGCCGATTTCGCTGATGAGGCATGGCGCCGCTGTGAGCGGATAGCCCTTGAGCGATGCCTCCAGCCGGAAATCATCGACCATGGTCGACCTTTCAATTCAATAGCTTTCCGCGCTTATGCAACAAGCGATTGAAGCCTAAAACACTCAGAAAGGCATGCCAGGCATGCCCTTCATCCCCTTCATGCCACCGAGCTTCTTCATCATTTTCATCAGGCCGCCGCCCTTCATCTTCTTCATCATGGTGCGCATCTGGTCGAACTCGCCCAGCAGGCGGTTGACCTCATGCACCTGCACCCCGGCGCCCGCGGCGATGCGCTTCTTGCGCGTGGCCTTGATGAGGTCGGGCCGGCGCCGCTCCTGCGGCGTCATGCTGCAGATGATGCCCTCCTTGCGGCGGATGTCGCGCTCGGCCTTGTCCATGTCCATCTCGCCCGCCTTGGCGGCGAGTTGCGTCGGGAGCTTGTCCATGAGGCTGGACAGCCCCCCCATCTGCTTCATCTGCTGCAGCTGCCCGAGGAAGTCGTTCAGGTCGAAGCTGTCGCCGCTCTTGACCTTGGCCGCGAGCTTCTGCGCGGCCTCCATGTCTACGCCCTGCGCCACCTGCTCGACCAGCGCGACGATGTCGCCCATGCCCAGGATGCGCCCGGCATGGCGTTCGGCATCAAACACCTCCAGGCCGTCGATCTTCTCGGACACCCCGGCGAACTTGATCGGCGCGCCGGTGACCTGGCGCACCGACAGCGCCGCGCCACCACGCGAGTCGCCGTCGAGCTTGGTGAGCACGATGCCGGTGAGTGGCAGCGCCTCCTTGAATGCCTTCGCGGTGTTGATCGCGTCCTGGCCCTGCATGGCATCGACGACGAACAGCGTCTCCACGGGCTTGAGCACCGCGTGCAGCTCCTTGATCTCGGCCATCAGCACCTCGTCGATCGCGAGGCGTCCGGCAGTATCGACCAGCAGCACGTCGAAGAAATGCTTTTTCGCGTAGTCGAGCGCTGCCAGCGCAATCTCGCGCGGCTTCTGCTCGGGACTGGAGGGAAACCACTCGGCGCCCGCCTGCGCGGTCACGGTCTTGAGCTGCTCGATCGCCGCGGGCCGATACACGTCGCCCGACACCGTGAGCACCTTCTTCTTGCGTTTGTCGATCAGGTGCTTGGCGAGCTTGGCCGTCGTCGTCGTCTTGCCCGCGCCCTGCAGGCCGGCCATCAGGATCACGGCGGGCGGCTGCGCGGCCAGATTGATGTCGGCCACGCCGCCCCCCATGGTCGCCGCCAGCTCCTTGTTGACGATGCCCACCAGCGCCTGACCGGGCTTCAAACTGCCCAGCACCTCCTGGCCCAGCGCCTTTTCCTTCACGCGGGCGATGAAGTCGCGCACCACGGGCAGCGCCACGTCGGCCTCGAGCAGCGCCATGCGCACCTCGCGCAGCATGTCCTGCACATTCGATTCGGTGATGCGCGCCTGCCCGCGCATCTGCTTGACCAGACGCGAGAGCTTGTCGGTGAGTGCGGAAGCCATGAGAAAAAGCTGCTCCTGCGAGGCGTCGGCACTCGCGTGAAGGTACTTCGGGCAAGAACTGCCAGAGGTCCGAAGGGCAACGGCGTTGCCCTAAACTGTGGGGTCATGATTCTACCGACCGCATCTTCGCCGGGATGGCTGCTGGCAGGCGCGGCGGCGCTTGCCTACATGGTGCCGGTCCTCATGGGGCCGCGTGCCTCCGGGCGTGGCCAGCGCCTGGCGATGACGCCCGGCTGGCTGCTGCACGCGGCGGCGCTGGCCGCGGGCCTGCTCGGCACCAGCCCGCACTTCGGTTTCGCTCCGGCGCTGTCGATGACGCTGTGGCTGGTGCTGGCCACCTATGCCGTGGAGCACCAGCTGCTGCCGCAGATGCAGTCGCGCGGCGCGGTCATCGTCATGGCGGTGCTGGCCGCGCTCGTGGTTCTGGCCGCCGCGGCGTTTCCCGGGCTGCCGCTGGAAGAGCGCTCCTCGCCATGGCTGGCGCTGCACCTGACGCTGGGTATCGCCAGCTACGGCCTGTTCGCCGCGGCCGTGGTGCACGCCTGGCTCATGGGGCGGGCGGAGCAGCGCATCCGCCAGGCCGCCGAACTGCAGGGACGCCTGCCGCTGCTCGCGCTCGAGCGCCTGACGTTTCGCTTCATCACCGCCGGCTTCGTCCTGCTCACGGCCACGCTGGCCGAAGGCTGGCTGTTTGGCGAGCAGCTCTATGGTCACGCGCCCAGGTGGGACCATAAGAACGTGTTTTCCGTGCTCGCCTGGGCAACGATCGCCATCCTGCTGATCGGCCGCAGTCGCTTTGGCTGGCGCGGGCGCAAGGCGGTGCGCGTGCTCTACGTGGGCGCAGGGCTGCTGCTGCTGGCCTACGTCGGCTCACGCTTCGTGCTTGAAATCATCCTGGGGCGCGCGGCATGAGCAAATACCTGTTGATCCTGGCCATCATCGCCGTGATCTACGCCGCGGCGCGCGGGCGGCGCAAGGCGCCCACGCAAACCGGGCGGGGCACACCCGCCATCAGCCCGCCGCAGAACATGGTGGCCTGCTCGCGCTGCGGCGTCCACTTGCCCGAAAGCGATGCGCTGCATGAAGGCAAGCACCATTACTGCTGCGTGGCGCATCGCGATCAGGGTCCGGCTTGAACAGCACGCAGGATTTGCCACCGTCCAACCAGCACGCTGCGCGGCTGTGGCGCGGCTTTCTCTCCGCCCGCGTCCTGGTGGCAGTGGTTCTGCTGGCGCTGCATCTGGCCGGCCTCGCGCTGGGGCAGCCCATCACGGTCGCGCTGCTGGCGACCTCGGGTGCGTATCTGGCCGCGGCCGTCGCGCTGCGCTGGCTGCCGCGTCAGACGGAGCGCTTGCAACGCAGCGGCTGGCACTGGCGCGCCTCCATCGGCATCGACCTGCTGGCCTTCACGGGCCTGCAACTGCTGCAAGCGCAGGACTCGATGAGCTACACCCCGTTGTACGGCTTCTCGGTGCTGATGGCGGGCGTACTCGGCAGCCGCATGGTGGCCTTCGGAACGGCTGCCGCCGCCACGCTGGCGCTGTTGCTGCTGGCCTGGTGGGGCGGACTGCGTGCCGGGTCCGATGCCACCGGACCCTACCTTGGCGCGGCGCTGACGGGAACGGCCTATTTCATCGTCGCCTGGCTGGCCCATGAGTTGGCCACGCGCCTGCTGCACGAGCAGCAGCACGCCGAGCAAAGCCGCATCGCCGCGCGCACCCAGGAAGCGATCAGCCACATGGTGATGAAACACGTGAGCGACGGCGTGCTGGTGCTGGACCAGCGCGGGCAGGTGCGCCTGGCCAACCCCGTGGCGCATGCGCTGATCGGGCGCGCGCCCGAGGCACCGGTGCCCTTCGCGCTCACGCCCGATGCACGCTGGCGGCCGCTGCTGCAACTGGCGCACCAGACATTTTCCGAAGCTCAGGCGCGAGCGGCGGACGTCACCATCCTGCATGAAGGACAAAGCCCCATGGGCCTGCGTGTGCGCACCTGGCTCACGACGACGAACCACCGCGGGCCGCGCGACGAGCACGAATTGCTGTGCGTGATGTTCCTGCAGGATCTGCGGGAGATGGAAGCGCGCCTGCGCATTGAAAAAATGGCGGCGATGGGGCGCATGTCCGCCGCGGTGGCGCACGAAATCCGCAACCCGCTCGCGGCCATCGCGCAGGCCAACCAGCTCCTGTCGGAAGAGCTGAACGAACCGACGCAACGGCGCCTGTCGGAGATGGTGCGCCAGAACGCCGAACGGCTGGCGCACATCACGGAAGACGTGCTCGACATTGCCCGGGTGCAGCACCAGATGGGTCACGCGGGCTCCTCGGTCTTCGCGCTCGACGATGCCATCGAACGCATCGCGGGCGACTGGCAGGTGGCCCACCCCGAGCGCACGATCGAGCTCCATTTTTTCGCCCGGCAGACCCAGGTTGCCTTCGACATGGAACATCTGCGCCGCGTGCTTGTGAATCTGCTGGACAACGCACGGCGCTACGCGAGCCGCGAGGCGGATGCATTGCAGATCCACACACAGGGAACCATGGGCCGACCGGCGCTGGTCCAGATCTGGAGCGATGGGGCGCCGCTGGACAAATCGGTGCAGCAGCACCTGTTCGAGCCCTTCTTCTCCTCCGAAAGCCGCTCGAGCGGCCTGGGCCTGTACATCTGCCGCGAACTGTGCCAGCGCCACGGCGCCACGCTGCACTATTCACGGCGCACGCTCGAGTTGCCGCGCGGCCGAATCGAAGGCAACGCCTTCACCGTCACCTTCCGCCCATCGAGCCGGCCGCCGGACGCCGCCTCGCTGCTGGATACCATCGTGGTCTGAGAAGAGCGTGTTCAAGGCCTTTTCATGTCGCCCGCAAGACAGCAGAAAGCCGCAATCGAGGCGCGCGCCGCAGGCCATGCTGGCGGCCTGGGCAAGGTGCGCAACAACGAGCGCGGCTTTCTGCCGCCTTGCCCGAAGGGTTGCCCCGCAAAGGCAGCGTCTGCAGCGTTGCCCATCCTCGCCGCACATCAGTGCGGCTTGCGGTAGGCGTCTTGCGTCCACTGCCTTTGCGGGGCAACGGGTACCATGAAAAGGTCTTGAACACGCTCTACCATGAACGCCAACGCCCAAACCCGCGTGCTCGTCGTCGACGACGAGCCCGACCTGCGCACGCTGTGCGAACTCACGCTGCTGCGCGAAGGCTACCGCGTGCAGACGGCGGGAAGCCTGCGCGAAGCGAGGGCCGAATTGGCGGAGGGCGGCTTCGACGTCGTGATCACCGACATGCGCCTGCCCGACGGCCTCGGTCTGGAGCTGCTGCGCGTGCTGCATGAAGGGCAGCACAGCGAACGCTGCATCGTCATGACGGCTTACGGCTCGGCGGAAAACGCGGTGGAGGCACTGCGCGCCGGTGCCTTCGACTATCTGACCAAGCCGGTGGATCTCAAACAGTTTCGCAGCGTCGTGGCCTCGGCGGCGCAACAAGCGCCCGGCGCCTCGCTGCTGCAATTCGCACGGCGCAAACCGCAGGACGAGGACGCCGCGCAGGACCCGGAGGCGCTGGCGCAACTGGTGGGCGTCTCGGGTGCCATGCGCGAACTCAAGGCCAGCATCGTCAAGGTGGCGCGCAGCATGGCGCCCGTGCTGGTGCGCGGCGAATCCGGCACGGGCAAGGAGCTCGTGGCACGCGCGCTGCACGCCAGCAGCCCGCGCGCGGGTGGCCCACTCATCGCCGTCAACTGCGGCGCCATTCCGGAAGCCCTGCTCGAGGCCGAGTTCTTCGGCGCCCGCAAGGGCTCCTACACCGGCTCCATGCAGGATCGCCCTGGCTACTTTCAGGCGGCGCGCGGCGGCACGCTGTTCCTCGACGAAATCGGCGAGCTGCCCCTGTCGATGCAGCCCAAGCTGCTGCGCGCCATCCAGGAGCGCACCGTCCGTCCCATCGGCGCCACTCAGGAAGAACCCGTGGACGTTCGCATCGTGAGCGCGACCCACCGTGATCTCGCGGCCGACGTGCACAGCGGGCGTTTTCGCCAGGACCTGTACTACCGGCTCAATGTCATCGAGCTCTTCATCGCCCCGCTGCGCGAGCGCCTGGACGACCTGCCCGTGCTCTGCGACGCACTGCTCGAGCGCCTGGCGCGTGAATCGGGCGTCAGCGCCCCGGTGCTGGACGCCCAGGCCTTGAGGCATCTGGCGCAGTACCCGCTCGCCGGCAACGTGCGCGAGCTGGAAAACCTGCTGCATCGGGCGCTGGCTCTGACCGATGGAGGGCCGCTGCAAATTCCGGCGTTCACCCTTGGGACTCAAGCGAGCGCGGCGTCGCTTGCTGCCCCCCGGCCCGCCGCCGTCGCAGAGCCGTCGGCCCCCTCCATGGGCGTGGCGCACCCGTTGCTGGCCTGGCTGGATGCCCGTGAACGCGAAATCCTCGTGCGCACGCTCGGTGAATGCGGGCACGATGCGGCATCGGTGGCGCAACACCTGGGCCTGAGCGCGAGGCAGTTGCATTACCGCCTCAAGCGCCTCGGACTCACCGATGCAGACCACGCGCCAGAAGATGAAGCGCAAGGCTGAAGAGACTGAGTGGCGCGGCGGCTGGCTGCGCTGGGCCCGCGCCTGCCCGTCGCCCAACTGCGAGGCGCGCCCTGCGCTTGCATGCATCGACATGATCGTCGTGCATTCCATCAGCCTGCCACCCGGCGAATATGGCGGCAATGCGGTCGCGGCCCTGTTTCTCAATCGGCTTGACTGGGATGCGCATCCCTACTATGCGCAGATCCGCGGACTGCGCGTCTCCAGCCACTTCTTCATCACCCGCGCGGGCAAGGCCTGGCAGTTCGTCGACATTCATCAGCGTGCCTGGCATGCAGGCGTCTCCAGCTACCGTGGTCGCGCGCAGTGCAACGACGATTCGGTCGGCATCGAGCTCGAAGGACTGGAAGGCCAGCCGTTTGAAGCGGCGCAGTACGCCACGCTCGAGCGCCTGTGCGATGCGCTGCGCCGCGCCTTGCCCATCCGCTACGTCGCCGGGCATGAGCACATCGCCCCAGGCCGCAAGATGGATCCCGGCGCGGCCTTCGACTGGTCGCGCCTGTCTGGCTACCTCGCAGGCTCGGGCCTCATGCTGCCGCCGCTCACGCATCACGCACGCTGAAGCCGGTCAGGCGATGCATGAAGAAGTCACGCCTTCATGCGTGGCCCGCACATTCATCGTCCGCATGCAGCACTCCTGCGCACACAAACCGCTGTATCCAAGCAACAAAAGACGACGCTGCCGTCGTGTGCTGCTTTTCATTCTGCAGTACTGCTCTCATAATCCGAGCTAGACAAGCCCATGCACCATCGGATCGCCCCAATGCACCACACGCCCATGCTTAACCGGTGGTGCCGTGTTCCCTTCCCGGTCAGGAAAAGGGATCCGGTTTGACGCCCCACGCCATGGCCACATCACACCCAACGCCAACGGATTTCAAGACGCCCTCCACACCCGCCATGCATGCGCATGGACGGCACGGGGGGCGTTCCCTTATTCGGGGCAAGAGGCCGCACGCCTCGCTGCCACGGATCGCTGCATGCGCCATGCAAGCAGGCAGTGTTCTTTGCTAATCGACTCAAGGAGAACATGATGGCAACTGCGAAGAAGCCCGCCGCCAAGAAAGCGGCCCCAGCGAAGAAGGCCGCCCCTGCAAAGAAGGCGGCAGTGAAGAAGGCCGCGGCCCCGGCGAAGAAGGCCGCTCCCGCCAAGAAGGTTGCCGTGAAGAAGGCCGCCCCGGCGAAGAAGGCTGCAGCGAAAAAGGCCCTGGCCAAGAAGGTCGCCGTGAAGAAGGTCGCCCCGGCGAAGAAGGCTGCAGCGAAAAAGGCCCCGGCCAAGAAGGTCGCCGTGAAGAAGGCCGCCCCGGCGAAGAAGGCTGCAGCGAAAAAGGCCCCGGCCAAGAAGGTCGCCGTGAAGAAGGCCGCCCCGGCAAAGAAGGCCGCGGCGAAAAAAGCCCCGGCAAAGAAGGCCGCCCCCGCCAAGACGGCCCTCAACCCGCAGGCGGCCTGGCCGTTCCCGACGCAGAACAAGCCCTGATCAAGCGGGGGTCGTCCTGCAACCCCCGGAAGTCGGCCGACTTCCGGGGGTTTGTCATTCACTGCACGGCAAAATCAAGGGTGTAGTTCTGTGGCCCGCGGTGCGCGATCTTGAGCGCGCCCATGCGGCTACCCAGTTCGGCGCAGCGCACCAGCGGCCATCCACGCTCCAGTCCATAGAGCAACGCTCCCCGCCAGGCATCGCCACAGCCCGTGGGGTCGAGCAGCCGCGCGGGTGCCACGGGCGGCACCACCTGGCACTCGCCCCGCTCCCACACCTCACTGCCTTGCGCGCCCAGCGTCACCATGAAGCCCTTGACCTGATGCGAGATTTCCGCCTTGCTCAGGCCCGTGCGCTCGCACAGCATCTGCCCTTCGTAATCGTTGACCGCCACCCAGCTGGCCTGCGCGATAAAGCGCCTGAGTGCCTCGCCGTCGAACATCGGCAGGCCCTGGCCCGGGTCGAACACGAAGGGAATGCCCGCCTGCACCATCTGCTCGGCGTGCTCGATCATGGCCTCACGCCCATCGGGCGCAACGATACCCACGCGCACCTGCGGATCGGCGGCGATCCGGTTGCGATGCGCCATCATCATGGCCCCTGGATGAAACGCCGTGATCTGATTGTTGTCGCGGTCGGTCATGATCATGGCCTGCGCCGTGTAGACATCGGCAAGTTGCTGCACGCTGGCCGTTGAAATGCCCAGATCGGCAAAACGCTGCATGTAGCCCGAACCATCGCTGCCGAGCATGGCCATGGGGCGAGGATCCCCGCCCAGGAGCTTGAGGGCATAGGCGATGTTGCCCGCGCAGCCACCGAAATCCCGGCGCAGCGTGGGCACCAGAAACGACACATTCAGGATGTGCAGCTGCTGCGGCAGGATTTGCTCGGAAAACCGACCTTCGAAGGTCATGATCATGTCAAATGCCAGCGATCCACAAATCAGCGCCGCCATACGTCTGTCTCCATCGTCCAGTCATCAAGGATAAAACGCGAGCAATCGATAGCCGCTCACTTGTTCTGCGCCCGCAAGCACACGCACACGCACGCTGGTGCTCCAGTGTCCTCGCGCCGCCAGCCGCACTGGCGCGCCCAGATCGGCCGCGGTGAGAACCCGGCGCAACACCGGCTGATCCCGCGCATCCATCAGAGTCAGCTCAAACGCAGGCATCGCCACCGCCACCGGCGCGACATTCTTGACGCTCAGCTGCAAGGCATAGGTGGGGTCGCCGGTACGTTCGCGCACGAATGAAGAGGCATCGATCATCACGTCGGCAATGCGCTGCGGCGCCGCCACAGCGCACCCCAGGGGCTCGCACAGGCGCACCAGCCACGGTTGCGCCGGCGGGTACAGCGCGGCAAGCGAATCACGCTCACGCACGGCCACCTGCAAGCCGAGCGCGGCCACGAGCACCAGGGACATCACGATCAGCACCAGGCGCACGAGCGGCCGGCGCCAGAACGCGCCACGGCGCGCGGCGCGCACGAAGTCGAAACCATCCGTCTCGCCATCGACTGTCGCATGAGAGGCAGACGCGGCAGACCAGGACATCAGCGG
>JAIOIA010000181.1:0-3678 GCA_019912745.1 Comamonas sp.
GATGGGCTTGGCATGGCGCCGCCGCCGGCGTCGGGCGCCGGCTGCGGGTTTTGTGCTGCCGAGGCGGGCAGGGCCAGCAGGGCGGCGGCCAGCGCGCAGGCGAGTGTGGCCGAGGAGGGGCGGTGTGACATGAGGGCCTCGCTGGGAAAGGAGTGGATACGAACCGGCGCGGGCGTCAGACCCGCTCCGCCAGACGGGCGCGCCGCTCGAACCAGTCGCCGAGGAAGAACACGCCCACGGCAGCCACCACCAGCAGGATCAACAACAGCCATTCCGGCATGCCCAGCACCTGGGGCAGGCGGTCGCCCGTGGTGATCTCGCCCGACGTGGTCAGGGCGTCCAGCTGGGCGAACAGACCGGCGAAGGCGAAGGTGCCGATGAAGAGGCCGACGAAGAACACCACGGCGTCCAGCCGCCCGGTCATCAGGCCGACGGCGGAAGTGCCCGGGCAGTAGCCGCCCACGGCGAACCCCACGCCGATCAACGCCCCGCCCGCGGCCATGGCCCACAGATAGGGTTCGGGCACGTACATGCGGGCGGCCTGGATCCATCCCAGCCGTTCGAGGATGTACAAGCCGACCGCCGTGAACACGATGGCGCTGAACATGACCTTGAACACCGACCAGTCGGTGAGGCGAAACTGCGCGGTGAGCTTGCAGCTGCTGCCGAAGCCCGCGCGCTCGAGCACGAAGCCGAAACCGAAGCCGAGCGCGATTGCCACCAGGGTGTCGATCATTTCACGCCTCCACCGGTCAGCCGGGCGGCAATCAGCCCGGAAATGAAGAACGCGATCAGGAAGATGAAGCCCGAGACACCCAGCACCGCGGCGCCCGACAGCCCGACGCCGCTGGTGCACCCGGCCGAAATGCGCGCGCCGAAGCCCGCCAGAATGCCGCCCGCCAAGGCCCTGAGCAGGCGCCCGATCGTGCCCGAGGTGGCCGCCCCCTCGATGCGCCAGGCCATCCGCCGTGCCAGACGCGCCGAGAAGAAGGCGCCGGCGAACACGCCCAGCACCTCCCAGGTGATCCAGGAAGAGAGCACCGAGCCATCCTCGATCATCGGGCCGAGATAGTCATTGGCCAGCGTCCACTTGGGCGCCACTTCGCCGCCCAGCCACGCCGTCACGCGGGTGGTGAAGCCCGTGGCGCCCAGGCCGTGGCCCGTGAGGATGAAGGTGAGCAGCAGCACGCTGCCAAGCAGCGGCCCGGCCACCCACGCCGGCCAATACACCTGGCTGCCCGGGGGCTCGCAAACGCTGGGAGTGTCCATGGCGTCTCTCCGTTGGCTGGGACAGCGCAGACGATGCCAGCATGTGTTGCGGCTAACATTTCCTGCAAAATCCGCGTTGATAAATATCAATAAATCACAATATAGTGATGTTCTGACGTGCGGTCACTATCGTTTTCCCGGATGGTGGACGCGTGTCGGGCTATCGAGGCGATAGCCAGGCGTGCGTTGCCCTCATCCCGACAAGCGAGTAGGCTGGGACGCGAGCTGCCCCAGGGCGACTTGCGCCGTGGCAGCGCGCGGCACGGGGACATCACCCGCAGCGGCGCGCCAGGCGTTTTTGCTGACGATCAAAGGAGAAAATGCAATGGCTGAAATTCTCGGGCCGCAACGCCTCGGGCCGCTGACGTCCTTCGTGGGCGAGTGGGAAGGCAATGTCGGCGTGGATCTGTCGTACCACAACGACGACGATCACATTGGTGAGACCGGTTACTTCGAAAAGGCGTGGTTCAAGCCGATTCCCCAGACGAAGAACGGCAAGCAGGTGCTGGAGGGCCTGACCTACCAGATGACCGCCTGGCGCCATGGCGAGGAAGCGATGGACCCGTTTCACGACGAGGTGGGTTACCTGCTGTGGGAAAAGGCCACGGGCCAGATCATGCGCAGCGTGGTCTTCGGGCGCGGCATCGCCATGCTCGCGGGCAGCATCGCCAAGCCGCACGACAAGGTGCTGCATTTCAATGCCAGGCCCGGTGATCCGTCCTTCGGCATCCTGCAGAACAAGTATCTGCTGGAGCGCGCCGAACTCAAGGACTTCAAGAGCACCTTCACCTTCCACGACGATGGCGCCATGAGCTACACCTCGACGCTCACGCTCAAGCTCGCGGCCCTCGGCAAGGAGATGGCGCACACCGACAAGAACACGCTGCGCAGGGTCAAGTGAAGGCGCGTGCGGCATCGATGAAAACGGCCTCGCGCAAGAGGCCGTTTTTCATGGCGGGGCGCGCCCTACTCGTTCGGGTCGGTCACGAAGCCGATCTTGCGCATGCCCGCGCGCTGCGCCGCGCTCATGGCCTTGGCCACGCGCTCGTAGCGCACGTCCCTGTCGCCACGGATGTGCAGGTCGGGCTGCGGCTCCTTGGCGGCCTCCTGGCGCAGCCGCGCCTCCAGGTCGTCGTCGGTGATGTCGGTCTCGTTCCAGTGGTAGGCGCCGTCCGCCGTGATCGACAGCCGTATCGTCTCGGGCTGGATCACCTCTTTCTGGCTGGCCGCGCGCGGCAGTTGCACCGGCACGGCGTGGTTCATCACCGGGATGGTGACGATGAAGATGATGAGCAGCACCAGCGTGACGTCCACGAGGGGCGTCACGTTGATCTCGTTCATCACCTCGTCGGTGTCGTCCTGCGTTCCGAAGGACATGGCCTCAGACCTTCTTCATCGGCAGCACGTTGCTGCTCTCGCCCGGCGGGCTCACGCGCGCGCCGGTCACGAAATAGGCGTGCAGGTCGTGCGCGAAGCTGTTCAGCTGGTTGAGCGTCCACTTGTTGCCGCGCACCAGCGCGTTGTAGCCGAGCACCGCGGGAATGGCGACGGCCAGGCCGAAGGCCGTCATGATGAGCGCCTCGCCGATCGGGCCGGCCACCTTGTCGATGGTGGAGGCGCCCGCGCTGCTGATCGCCATCAGCGCGTGGTAGATGCCCCAGACCGTGCCGAACAGGCCGATGAAGGGGGCGGTCGAGCCGATGGACGCGAGGATCGCCAGGCCCGACTGGATGCTGGCTGTGAATTCGTCGATGCAGTTGCGCAGGCAGCGTGTAACCCAGTCGCTCACGTCCAGCGTGTCGTGCAGGTGCGCCTGGGTGTTGCGATGGTGCGCCGTCGCGTCACGCGCCTCCAGCGCCAGGTAGCGAAAGGGGTTGTCCGGCTTGTTGCCCAGCTTGGTCAGGCCCGCGGCGAAATCCTCGCTGTGCCAGAAGTTGCGCGCGTTGCGCGCGTCGCGCTTGAATCGCACGATGTTCATGGCCTTCACGAGGATCACGATCCAGGTGAGCAGCGACATGCCCAGCAGCAGCACGGCGGTGGCGCGCGTGATGAAGTCACCCTGCTGCCAGAGGTGAGCGAGCCCGAGTTGCGTTTCCATGAAGATACTTTCAGTGCGTCAGAACGAAATTGATCGGCTGCAGGTGCCACATGGCTTCAGGCACGCCGTTCCTGGTGCCGGGCACGAAGCGCCAGCGCGTGACCGTCTTGATGGCGGCCTGATCGAGTCGCTCGAAGCCGCTCGATTGTTTCACCTCCACCTTCTGCGGCAGACCGTCGGTGCCGATGAGCACGCGCAGCACCACCAGCCCCTGCTCGTTCAGCCGTCGGCTGATCGCCGGATAGACGGGGGGCGGGTTGTTCAGGTAGCTGGCGGTGCTCGATGGTGCCACCATGGCCGGGGGTGCGGGT
>JAIOIA010000182.1:0-12982 GCA_019912745.1 Comamonas sp.
GCGCCGATGTGCGAGCACGGCCCCTCCTTGCCGGCCGAGCCGCCGCAACCCAGTGTGATGAGCGCCGCCACGGGCTTGACCCACAGCGTGGTGATGGGCATGCGCCCGGCCTGCTCGTTGACCGCGACGATGGGTTCGTCGTTCAAGCCGCCGCGGCGCTTTTCCCACGCGTAGTGCAGCAGCAGCCCATTGGCCAGCCCCCCCAGCGGCAGCAGCAGCGCCAGCACCCACCAGGGCGCGTCGTACACCCGCCCCTCGGTCATGAACAAGGCCCCGAGGAAGAGGCTGCAGCCCGTGCCCACGAGCGCGCCGGTGGCCATGGCCAGCACCAGCCACTGCACCACCGTGCCCAGCATCACGAGCGGTTCGAGAGGGGACAGGCGGCGCATGCCTGCCTCTAATCAATGACCGTGAGCCTGGCCACCGCCAGCGCCAGCCACTTGGTGCCGTGGCGCCCGAACGCCACCTGCGCGCGCGCGTCGTCGCCCTGGCCCTCGATGGCCAGCACCTTGCCCTCGCCGAACTTGGTGTGAAAGACCCGCACGCCCTGGGAAATGCCGTGTGTGGGCGGCTCCTTGCGCGTCGGCGCGGTGCCTGCCCCCAGGGCCGAAAGATCAATGCCGAATCGGCTCTGAACGCCCGACTGGCGGGCGTAGGAAGCTTCTCTATCAGGAGCAGACAGCCCCAGCATGTTGCGCCGTGGCGTGAGGCGTTTGAGCGCCTGCTCGGGCAGTTCATCGAAAAAGCGGCTCGCGACGTTGTAGCGCGTCTGCCCGTGCAGCATGCGCACCTGCGCGTGGCTCAGGTACAGGCGCTTTCGCGCGCGGGTGATGGCCACGTACATCAGGCGGCGCTCTTCTTCCAGGCCATCGCGGTCGCTCATCGCGTTCTCGTGCGGAAACAACCCTTCTTCAAGCCCGCAGATGAAGACCGCATCAAACTCCAGCCCCTTGCTCGCGTGCACCGTCATGAGCTGCACCGCGTCCTGCCCGGCCTGCGCCTGGTTGTCGCCCGCCTCCAGCGCCGCGTGCGTGAGAAAGGCCACGAGCGGCGAGAGCGTCTCGCCCGTGGACTCGTCGATCGGCGCCCCGACGATGGGCGCGTCCGGATCAAGCCCCTGGCTCGCCGGGCTCTGCGTGAGCGCTGCCACCTGCTCGTCCAGCGGCAGCGCCACCGCGTCGCGGCCAAAGCCTTCCTGCATGACGAAGCTCTCGGCCGCGCTCACGAGCTCCTTGAGGTTTTCCAGCCGGTCCTCGCCCTCCTTGTCCTGCCGATAGTGCGCCGCCAGGCCGCTGTCCTCGATCACCTGCTCGATGATGGCGCGCAGCGTCTGACCCTCGCTCCTCTCGCGCATCACGTCCACCAGCGCCACGAAGCTGCCGAGCTTCGCGCCCGCGCTGCCCGGCACGCTGCTCACCGCATCCCAGAGCGAGCAGCCGCTGGCGCGCGCGCTGTCCTGCAGCTGCTCCAGCGTGCGCGCACCGATGCCGCGCGGCGGGAAGTTCACCACGCGGACAAAGCTGGTGTCGTCATTCGGGTTCTCCAGCAGGCGCAGGTAGGCCAGCGCATGCTTGATCTCGGCGCGCTCGAAAAAGCGCAGGCCGCCATAGACACGGTAGGGCACGCCCGCGTTGAAGAGCTGCGATTCAAGCACGCGGCTTTGCGCATTGCTGCGATAGAGCACCGCGATCTGCTGGCGCGCCATGCCGGCGCGCACCAGCTCGCCGATTTCATCGACCAGCCAGCGTGCCTCCATCAGGTCGCTTTCGGCCTCGTGGATGCGCACTGGCTCGCCCGGCCCCTGCTCGGTGCGCAGGTTCTTGCCCAGGCGCCGGCTGTTGTGCGCGATCAGCGCGTTGGCGCTGTCAAGGATGTTGGAGTAGGAGCGGTAGTTCTGCTCGAGCTTGATCTGCTGGCCCACGCCGAACTCGCGCACGAAGTCCTGCATGTTGCCCACGCGCGCGCCGCGAAAGGCGTAGATGCTCTGGTCGTCGTCGCCCACCGCCATCACGCTGCCCTGCGTCACCAGCCGCCCATCGACCACGTCGCCCGCGAGCTGCTTGAGCCACAGGTACTGCAGCCGGTTGGTGTCCTGGAATTCGTCGACCAAAATGTGCGCGAAGCGCCGCTGGTAGTGCGCGCGGACCGGATCGTTGTCGCGCAACAGCTCATATGAGCGCAGAAGCAGCTCGGCGAAATCGACCACGCCCTCGCGCTGGCACTGTGCCTCGTAGAGCTGGTAAAGCTCCACGCGCTTTTTCGTCTCTTCGTTGGACGCGGGTACACCGCCCGGGCGCAGCCCTTCTTCCTTGCAGCCGTTGATGAACCACGCCACCTGCTTCGGGAGGTGGCGCTCTTCATCCACATTGAACTGCTTGAGCAGGCGCTTGACGGCCGAAAGCTGGTCCTGCGCATCCAGGATCTGGAAGGTCTGCGGCAAATCGACCAGCTTGTGGTGCGCGCGCAGCATGCGGTTGCACAGACCGTGGAAGGTGCCGATCCACATGCCGCGCACGCTGATCGGCAGCATCGCGGCGAGGCGCGTGAGCATCTCCTTGGCGGCCTTGTTAGTGAAGGTGACGGCCAGGATGCCGCCGGGCGAGGCCTGCCCGGTCTGCAGCAGCCAGGCGATGCGCGTGGTGAGCACGCGCGTCTTGCCCGAACCCGCGCCGGCAAGAATCAGCGCATGGCCCGCGGGCAGCGTGACGGCAGCGAGCTGCTCGGGGTTGAGGTGGGCGAGCAAGGGCGCGGCAGCAGCCGGCACGGACGAATCAGGAAACATCCGGACATTGTAAAAATGCCTGGATGCTCCCGTATCAGATGGACGCTGCGTGACGCAACAGGTGCTTCTGGACCTTGCCGCTGGGCGTGCAGGGCAGTTCGGCACGAAACTCGTAAATGCGGGGAATCTTGTAGCGCGCCAGGCGCGGCTCCAGGAACTGCTTGAGTGCATCTTCCCGCGGCGCCACGCCCGGCTTGGGCACGACGACGGCCGTCACCGTCTCACCCCAGTCCGGATGCGGACGGCCAATGATGGCCACTTGCGCCACGTCGGGATGCGCCGAGAGCGCATCTTCGACTTCCCTGGAGTAGACGTTCTCGCCACCGGTCACGATCATGTCGCGCATGCGGTCGACGATGAACATGTAACCCTCTTCGTCGATGCGCGCCAGATCGCCGCTGCGATACCAGCCGTCCTCGGTGAACGCCGCCGCGCTGGCCTGAGGGTCGTCCAGATAGCCCTGCATCATCGACGCGCTGCGCAGGTGGATCTCGCCCACTTCCCCCGCCGCGCACAAGCGGCCATCGGGACGGCGCAGTTGCAGCAGCACACCGGGATTGCCACAGCGGCCGATGGAGCCGGCCTTGCGCTCGGCTTCCTCGGGGTAGAGCACCGCGCCCAAGGGGCCTGATTCGGTCATGCCATAGACCTGCATCAGGCGGCTGGTACGGTAGCCCGCCATCAGGCGCCGGGTGTTGTCGGCGCTCAGCGGCCCGCCGCCGCAAGCCCACATGCGCATCGCGCCGAAGTCGTGCTCGGCTATGCCCGCCACCACCTGCAGCGGTGCGAGCAAGGCAATGGGCGCGCCGAAGGTGAAGGTGATGCGCTCGCGGACCAGCGCATCGGCAAACGCCTGCGGCGTGTATTCGTGCAACAGCACGTTGGCGGCGCCGATCAGCAGCGCGCCCAGGAACCAGTTGTTGAGCGGCGACGAATGCCAGATGGGCATGGCCGTGAGCACCCGGTCCGATGGCGTGAGCGAGACCGATGCCGCCGCGCACACGGCGGTCTGAAACAGATTGGCGTGGCTGTGCAGGCAGCCCTTGGGCCGGCCCGTGGTGCCCGAGGTGTAGAGAACCTCGGCCAGGACATCGCCCGCCGGCGCGGGGTGCTCCGCCCCATATGGCTCGGCCTGGGCCATCAGCGCATCGAGCGACGCCCAACCCTCGGCGCCGCCCGCCGTCGCGAGCCAACGCACCTCGGTCTGCACGCGCTGCGCCACGGGCGCAAGGGCGGCGTCGACCACGGCCACGCGCGCGCCGCTGTGCTGCAGCACGTACTGCACCTCCGGCGCCTGAAGCTTGTGGTTCACCGGCACCACGGCCGCGCCTAGGCGCCACGCACCAAGGAGCGCAAACACGAACCCCGGCGTGTTCAACGTGAAGACGGCGATGCGATCGCCCGCCACCACGCCCGCGTCGGCCAGCACGCGCGCGGCCCGGCGCGTCTGCTCGGCCAGTTGCGCGTAAGTCCAGTCGCGCCCTTCGGCGCGCAAGGCCAGCTCATGGCCTCGCGTGCGTGCGTGCTGGTCCAGCACCGAAACGAAATCGATCATCTTGACGGGTCTCCTCGCATGGGAATCTCTTTCGGACACTCACTCGACCCAGGCTTCACGCAACAACGCCGCCGGATCGCTGGTGCCGCAGTTGGCACCCAGCACCATGCCCCAATCGCCGCCGAAGCGGCTGGCGACGAAGGCCGCGGCGGCCTGCGCGCTCGCATGGCGCAGCATCAGCGCGGCCTGCGCCACCAGCACCAGCTCCTGCGCGAACCAGCGCGCGCGCCGCGCCAGTTGCTCGGGGTCACGCAAGGCAGCCTGCAGACCATCGAGGCGTGCCGCCACGCGAGGCTCGGCGCCCAGCCGCGCGCGCAGATCCTGCAGTATCTGCAACGCCGCCTGCGGCTCGCGCGAGACGGCGCGCAGCACATCCAGGCACATCACGTTGCCTGAGCCTTCCCAGATCGAATTGACCGGCGCCTGCCTGAAGAGCCGCCCCATGGGGCCGGTTTCCACGTAGCCATTGCCGCCAAAGACTTCCATCGCCTCGCCCGTGAAGGCCACCGAGCGCTTGCAGTTCCAGAACTTGGCCGCCGGGGTGAGGATGCGCCGCCACGCCACGTCGGCGGCTTCATCGCTGCCATGGCGCTCGGCCAGATCCATCGCCAGCAAGAGCGCGGCCTGCGCCTCCAGCGCCATGTCGGCAAGCAGGACGGTCATGGCCGGCTGGTCCGCCAGCGCCTTGCCGAACGCAAAGCGGTGGTGCGCATGGTGCAGCGCCTGCACCAGCGCCTGGCGCATCAGGCCCGCACCCGCGAGCGCGCAGTCCAGGCGCGTCTGGCTGGCCATCTCCACCGTCGTGGCGATGCCGCGCCCGAGCTCGCCCACGCGCACGCCCCAAGCGTCGTGAAATTCCACCTCGCCGCTGCCGTTGGAGCGATCGCCCACCTTGTCCTTCAGGCGCAGGATGTGCACGCCGTTCTTCGTGCCATCCGGGCGCCAGCGCGGCACGAAAAAGCACGTCAGGCCGCCCTCGAGGGCGTTGGCCAGCACCAGATGCCCATCGCACATGGGCGCCGAGAAGAACCATTTGTGGCCGTTGATCAGGTATTCATCGCCCCAGGCGCCGCTGCCGGCGGCCACGGCCGTGGTGGTGTTGGTGCGCAGGTCGCTGCCGCCCTGCTTCTCGGTCATTCCCATGCCGATGGTGAGCGCGGGTTTGTCCAGGAAAACCACGTCGCGCGCGTCATATTCGTCGCAAGCGAGCCTGGATTCGAGCTGCGCCCAGAGCGGGGCGTTCTTTCTCAACAGGGGAATGCTCGCCTTGGTCATCGTGCTCGGGCAGGTGGAGCCGGCCTCGACCTGGCAGTGCATGTAGATCGACGCACCATACGCCACCCAGGCCGAGGGGCGCGCATCGAACATCGGCAGGTTGCAGATGCCGTTGCGTCGGGCCATCGCCATCATCTGGTGCCACGCCGGGTGAAAGCGCACCTCGTCGATGCGCGCGCCCATCGGTGAATAGATGTGCAGCTCGGGCAGGTGCGTATTGGCCTCTTCCGCCGAGCGCAAGGTGTCGGCCGCGCCATACTCGGCACCTTGGCGCTCGAGTTCCTGCGTGCGCCAGGGTGCGCCGCCGCGCTGCACCGCGGCCTGCAGCAGCGGGTCGCTGGTGTAGAGGTTGTAGTCTTTGAGTTCCGGCACCTGATTGTCCGGGTGGATTCCCAACATGCGCTTCTCCTGTGATGACACCCGGGCCCGGCCCGGATGGCGGTTTTGTTCAGGCTCCGGCCGGTCCGCGGAAGGCCCCGGCGAACCAGCCGACAACACAGAAAAATTCTAGGCGGCGCAGTCACGAAACATGTTCGGATTCGACAGTCCATGAAACGCTCCAGAACCTTCTCTGCCCCGGCCGCGCGCAAACGCGCGCCAGGGGCTGCGCCGGGCACGCGCCGCAGGCCGCGGCAGGAGCGCGCGCGCCATACCGCGCGTGCCCTGCGCGAGGCCTTTGTTCAGGTTCTGGTGGAGCGGCGCGGCTACGCCGCCGTCACGGTGCGCGAGGTCTCGCTCGTCGCGGGCACGGCCATCGGCAGCTTCTACGATTACTACAGCAGCATGGACGATCTGGCCCGCGTGAGCCTGCACCTGCGCAGCAAGGCGCTGCTGGCGGCGCTGCGCGGCGCAGGCGCTGAGCACGAAGGCGCGCCACTGGCCACCAAGGTGCAGGTCATCGTGCGGGCCGTGCTCGCGCGCCACCAGCGCACCCCCCGGGAGTGGGCCGCGCACTACCTGCTGGAGCGCCACTTTTCCAGCCTGCAGGCCTACCTCGCGATGTACGAGCGCTTCGTGCAGGCCTGGGCGCACGCGATCGAGACCGCGAGCGACTGGCCCGGGGGGCGCAGCCCGGCCACTGCTGCCCTGGGCGCTCAAACGCTCCTCTACGGTCTGGTGGCCCACGCCTGCATGGCCGCGCCCGAAGGCCCGGACATGCAGGCGCTCGAGCGCAACGCCACCCGCGCCATCGTCGCCTGCGTGCACGCGGCGCAGGACGGGTGAGCACCACAAGCCGGGCAAAGGACCTACAATCGCGCACCGGGCCCAAGTTTCTTGACGCCCGGTTTTTCGTGCCCGCGCACGGCGGGGATCGATGAGGCCGCAGCCACCGGTCCATCCGCGAAACCGGTCTTCAGGCCAAGCGCCCCACGCGGCTGAAATCAGTCGGCCGCGCCTACCCACAGGAGCTTGGAACCTCATGGAAATCTTCGACTACGACAACATCCTGCTGCTGCCGCGCAAGTGCCGCGTGCAAAGCCGCTCGGAATGCGACACGGGCATCGAGCTGGGCGGGCGGCGCTTTCGCCTGCCCGTGGTGCCGGCGAACATGAAGACCGTGGTGGACGAGACCATCTGCATCTGGCTCGCGCGGCACGATTATTTTTACGTGATGCACCGCTTCGACCTGGACAACGTGCAGTTCGTGCGCGACATGCGCGCGGCCGGGTGCTTCGCGTCGATCTCGCTGGGCGTCAAGCAGGCGGATCGCGACACAGTCGACCGACTCAAGGCCGAAGGGATCGCTCCGGAATACGTCACCATCGACATCGCCCACGGCCACGCCGACGGCGTGCGCGACATGATCGGCTACCTCAAGGAACACCTGCCGCGGACCTTCGTGATCGCGGGCAACGTCGGCACGCCCGAGGCCGTGATCGATCTGGAGAACTGGGGCGCAGACGCCACCAAGGTCGGCATCGGCCCTGGCAAGGTCTGCATCACCAAGCTCAAGACCGGTTTCGGCACCGGCGGCTGGCAACTCTCGGCGCTCAAGTGGTGCGCGCGCGTGGCCACCAAGCCCATCATCGCCGACGGCGGCATCCGCAGCCACGGCGACATCGCCAAGAGCGTGCGCTTCGGCGCCACCATGGTGATGGTGGGCTCGCTCTTCGCCGGACATGAGGAATCTCCCGGCAAGACGGTGGAAGTGGACGGCCAGCTCTACAAGGAGTACTACGGCTCTGCGAGCGACTTCAACAAGGGCGAGTACCGCCACGTCGAGGGCAAGCGCATCCTCGAGCCCATCAAGGGCAAGCTCGCCGACACGCTCACCGAAATGGAGCAGGACATCCAGAGCTCGATCAGCTATTCAGGCGGCAACAAGCTGCTGGACATCCGCAAGGTGAACTACGTGATCCTGGGCGGCGACAACGCGGGCGAGCACCTGCTCATGTGAGGCCCGCCCTTAGCGGGCCGGCGAAAAGGATCACAAGCGCAGCAGGTTGACCGCCATCTGGTGCACCTCGCCGCTCGGGTCGGCCAGGGAGTCCACGATGCTGTAGTGGTGCATGCCCAGCAGCACGTCAGCGCGCGGCGCGTAGTGCGAGCCCCAGGCTCTCCGCATCAGGCCGCACTGGCGCTGGAATTCCTCGCTTTCGTTGCCGCCCACGACGCAGTGCAGGTGCGCCTCCGGGGGCGCGGGCAGCAGCGCCGGACTCAGGCGCATCACCTGCTGCTCGGTCAGGTGCAGATCCCGCTGCAGGAAGGGCGTGCGCCGGATGGGCGTGAGGTCGTACACACCGGAAATCGCCAGAGCCTTGCGCACCAGCACGGCGGGCAGGCGCCGGGAGAGCAGCGGCCAGGCGCTCGCCAGCAACAAGGCCGCCAGGTGCCCGCCCGCCGAATGGCCCACGAGCGTGATGTTCCCGGGGTTGCCGCCATGGTCGGCCACATGCGTCCAAAGCCACGCCAGGGCCTGCTCGAGCTGACGCACGATGAAAGGCAGGGTGACGGGCTGCCCGGACGTGCCCGGACACAGCGCATAGTTGACCATGACGACACAGGTACCCTTGGCGACGAACGCGGGCGCCACGAAGGAGTAATCCGACTTGTCCAGCGAGCGCCACCACCCGCCGTGCACGAACACGAGCACGGGCGCGCGCCGCGGCTCGCCCGGAAAAATGTCCAGCCGCTCGCTGGGCCGCTGGCCATAGGGCACGTCGAGGTGGCAGGTCGATGCGGCGCGCGCGGCGGCCGAATCGCTGGCCCAGCGCTGCAGAATCTCCACATGCCCGGGCACCGCGGCGCGCGCGTTGTACATGCGCTCCAGCCACGCAGGGTCATCGTGGATCGCGTCCGGCATCAGGCCATCTCCTCAAGATCATCGTCCCGAATCACCAAAACTTGGTGCATAATTCGCCCCTCAGCGTTTGACGCGCTCGGGCTCTTAGCTCAGTTGGTAGAGCAGCGGACTCTTAATCCGTTTGTCGTAGGTTCGATCCCTACAGGGCCCACCAGAACACATTACACCCGCCAAGCATAGTGCCATGGCGGGTTTTTTGTTTCACGATGACTCCAGCCCGGTACTCCGCTGGACTACGCCAGAGCCAGATACAGCAGGTTTATCAATCACTTAGGCGAGTTCAACATATGCCGGTGCTTTCTGAAACCTGACCCGGCTTCCGCTCTCATGGCTCCCATGTGGCTCTTGGAAACCGGGCGTTCCGAGGAGTCATCATGGCCAAGATCAAGCTCACCAAAACCACCGTGGAAACGGCGCAACCCCAGGCGCAGGCCGTCGAACTGCGTGATACCGTGGTGCCTGGCTTCCTGTGCAAGATTACCCCAGCGGGCCGCCGCGTGTTCATGCTCCAGTACCGCACGAACGCGGGCGAGCGCCGCAAGCCCGCCCTGGGCCTGTTCGGGGAACTCACCGTCGAACAGGCCCGCGTCATGGCGCAGGACTGGCTGGCCGAGGTTCGTCGGGGCGGCGATCCCGGCGGCGCCAAGGCCGAGGCGCGCAAGGCGCCCACGATGGCCGAGTTGTGCAAGAAGTTCATGGAGGACTACTCCAAGAAGCGCAACAAGCCCAGCACCCGGCGCGGTTATCAGGCGGTCATCGACCGCTGCATCGTCCCGGTACTGGGACGCAAGAAGGTGCAGGACGTGAAGCGGCCCGACATTGCCGCGTTCATGGAAAAGTTTGCCTACAAGCCGGCCGAGGCGAACAACGCCTTCGGCGTGCTGCGCAAGATGTTCAACTTGGCCGAAGTGTGGGGCTATCGCCCGGACGGCACGAATCCGTGCCGTCACGTCCCGATGTTCCCGCCCGGCGAGGAAACCCGGCTCATCGTGGACGACGAGATGGCACTGATCTTCCGCCAATTGGAGAAGCTGGAGGCGGAAGGACTAGAGAACTACGTCATCCCGCTGGCGATCCGCTTGCAATTCGAGTTTGCCGGCCGTCGCTCCGAAATCTGCACGCTCGAATGGAGCTGGATCGACCTGGAAAACCGACGTGTCGTGTGGCCGGACAGCAAGACGGGCGGCCTGTCCAAGCCCATGAGCGCGGAAGCCTATCGGCTGCTTTCGACGGCCCCACGTCGGGAAGGCTGCCCCTATGTCCTGCCGTCACCCAACGATCCGGCCAAGCACCTGACCTTTGGCGAGCACTACGGCGGCTGGTGTCGGGTGCTCAAGGCCGCCGGCGTGCCGCACGTCGGCACGCACGGCATTCGTCACCGCTCGACCACCGACATTGCCAATTCGGGTGTGCCGACCAAGGTGGGCATGAAGCTGACCGGGCACAAGACCGTGGCGATGTTCATGCACTACGTCCACACCGAGGACCAGCCAGTACGCGACGCGGCCGAACTGGTGGCAAGCCGTCGCCAGGCCATCACGGGCGCACGGCAGGCCCAACCGCAGGAGGCCGTGGCATGAAAGACAAGACGCTTTCCGCCCCACCGGCCAAAAGTGCCGCCTTGCCTGCCGGCTACGCCGGCATCCACGGCGGCATCGTGGAACTGCTGGACGCTGCACGCCAAGCGGCGGCGCGCAGCGTCAATGCGCTGATGACGGCCAGCTATTGGGAAATCGGCCGCCGCATCGTGGAAGCCGAGCAACAGGGCAAGCGGCGTGCGGGGTATGGCGAACAGTTGATGGCTCGGCTGTCCGCCGATCTGACCGCGCAGTTCGGGCGGGGATTTGGCGTCAACAACTTGGAGAACATGCGGCGGTTCTTCCTCGCGCATCCCCGTTCCGAGATTTCCCAGACACTGTCTGGGAAATTGGGTAGCCGTCTGCCTCTGGAGAAATCCGAGACGGTGTCTGGGAATTTGAGCCTGACCGTGCTGGCCCAGGCGTTTCCGCTGCCGTGGTCGGCCTATGTCCGACTGCTATCGGTTAAGGACGCCCATGCGCGCCAGTTCTACGAGACCGAAGCGCTACGCGGCGGCTGGAGCGTGCGCCAGCTCGATCGGCAGATCGGTAGCCAGTTCTACGAGCGCACCGCGTTGTCAAAGGACAAGGCGGCGATGCTGGTCAAGGGCGCAGTGCCCAAGCCCGAGGATGCCGTCACGCCCGGCGATGCGATCAAAGACCCGTATGTGCTGGAATTCCTCGACCTCAAGGATGAGTATTCGGAGTCCGATCTTGAAGCCGCCTTGATTCGGCGGCTGGAAGATTTCTTGCTGGAACTCGGCGAAGGATTCACCTTCATCGGGCGGCAGCGACGCTTGCGCATCGACCAGACGTGGTATCGGGTGGATCTACTGCTGTTTCACCGCAAGCTGCGGTGCCTGGTCATCATCGACTTGAAGCTGGGCAGCTTGACCCATGCGGACGTGGGCCAGATGCATATGTACTGCAACTATGCCAAAGAGCAATGGGCCTACCCTGATGAGAACCCGCCCGTGGGTCTGATCCTGTGTGCGGATAAGGGTCACGCGCTGGCGCGATATGCCTTGGAAGGCTTGCCGACGAAGGTGATGGCGGCGAACTACCGCACGGTACTGCCGGATGCCGAACTGTTGCAGAAGGAGTTGGAGGACACGCGGTGCCTGCTCGAATCTCGCGGGACGATCCTCCCCAAGAAGCGCAAGCCATAGCGGGTGTCAGATACGAGGTTGCCAGGTTTCGCTAACGACGCCTGCTTCGCCCTGGCCACGGCAGTTGTCCCGTAAGTTCAGCCAAGCCGCCATCGTCTTCGACGCGTGCACCGAAGCGATTCACTTCGATCTCAGGTAAATCGTCGTTGTCAAACCACAACAGCGAGGTCGTGGTGTCGGTGCGTGCGTAGTGCCTGGAAAGCTCCCAGAGGTCGAGCCCCTTTTCCCAGTTGTCGAACCAGATGTCTTGTGAAACCTCATCCGTTTCGGCAGCACTAATGCCCGAAGAACGTAGTCGGTGAGCCACGGAGCCGACCGGGATGACGGATTTGGGAGATATCCAGGCTCCTGCCTGCCGCAAGCTGGTGGAGCGTGCTGCGTAACGCACAGCACCTCGCTCCATGGTGACGAATGCGCACGGCATATCGCTGAGACTGGCAAACCTTGATGCCGCTGCAGGAAAAGATGTGCCAAACGAGTCAGCCATGCGCTGGATAAGCTCCAGCGATGGCTCTTCCTTGGGCACCAGCGATAGCCATTGCTGATACGGCATCAGCAATTCAGCGGCGAAGGTGTCGCAGGCAATTTCGTTCGGGTGCCGCTTGGCATAAGACCAGGACGGCACCTCTTCGTGACTCGACTCCAAATCGAGCACGATATGCGCTATCTCATGGCATACGGTGAAGCGCTGGCGTTCTTCCGTTTCCAGAGAGTTCACCGTGATGACGTGCTTCCCGTTCGGCTTGGTGATCGTGTAGCCGGACTCCCCCTCTCCAAGCTCATCCTTCCTGACCTTGGCGTTCACTGCGACCACATAGGGCGTCAGGTCTGCTCGGATATCCGACACATCGACCTTCGCCACAAAGGCGCGCGCTTTCTGCCTGACATCCGCTTCATCCATGTTCAGTCGTCCTCGTCCTCGAATGCCTTCTGTATCCGAGCGATCAGAGTCGCAGGATCTGGCCTGACGTTTCCACGATGCCTCACTCCCGCTGCCGCCGAAAAAATGTCGATGCTGATGGAAGGATCGTCTAGCACGAATTCGACAAGGCGGGTATCGGCCTCCGCGTGGTCAACAAGCCACATTACAAGTTCAGCGTCTCTTTCGCCCGGTTTGAGAACCCTCAGTAGTTTCTCGATCAAATCCGGTGACGGATTCGTCTTCTCGCCAGACTCCAGCCGGTGGACATAGGCATGGTCCACCGAAGAGAGTTGACCGATTTCACGTAACGAGAGGGTTCTGCGCTCGCGCAGCGTCTTGAGGGCGACGCCAAGGCCTGTTTGTGACATCCGATCCGTTCCTTGCCGCTACGGGCGGCC
>JAIOIA010000183.1:0-14862 GCA_019912745.1 Comamonas sp.
AACAGCACGAGGCCGGCCCAGAACAGCGCGCGCCGGCGCGCGCGCACGCCCTCGGGCTGCCCCGCGCGCATCCAGCCCGCCACGCTCGCAAGCCACGCCGATGCGCACGCCAGCACCAGCCACCACACCGAATAACCCAGCAGGAAATAGCTGCCATCGGCGAGCCAGGCGCCCATGCGCCCCACCCAATTGGCGATCAGCTGGCCCGCACCGGCCCCGGACGTGGACCACGCCGAATCCTGCCGCGAGTAGCTGCACAAGGCGAGCAACCAGAATACCCAGGCCAGCAGCGAGAGCGCGAGCATGAACTCGTGCCCGAAACGCGCCATCACCCCGCGCACGGGCGCCTTGCCCGCTGCATTCAGACTGTTGAGGGAATACGTCATACCAGAGAGGGGCAAGCTTACTGCATGTCTCTTGCACTGCGGCGCCCGCAGGCAGCCTTCTTACAATGACCCGTTTCGTTTTTTCAGTCGGTTACCTGTCGCAGCCTGACCCGCCATGTCCAAAACACTCCACGCCAAAGTTCTGATCCTCGGCTCCGGTCCTGCCGGCTACACCGCCGCCGTCTACGCCGCGCGCGCCAATCTCAAGCCGGTGCTGATCACCGGCATGGCGCAGGGCGGGCAACTCACCACGACCACCGAGGTCGACAACTGGCCGGCGGACGTCGAAGGCGTGCAAGGCCCGGCGCTGATGGAGCGGTTTCTCGCGCACGCCAGGCGCTTCGATACCGAAGTGATCTTCGACCACATCGAGCACGTGGATCTGGGTAAACGTCCGTTCGAGCTCAAGGGCGAGAACAGCTACACCTGCGACGCGCTCATCATCGCCACCGGCGCCTCGGCCAAATACCTGGGCCTGCCCTCCGAGCAGGCGCTGATGGGCCAGGGCGTGTCCGCCTGCGCCACCTGCGACGGTTTTTTCTACCGCAACGAGGACGTGTGCGTGGTTGGCGGCGGCAACACCGCGGTGGAGGAAGCGCTGTACCTGGCCAACATCACGCGCAAGGTCACCCTGATCCACCGCCGCGACAAATTCCGCGCCGAACCCATCCTGGTGGACAAGCTGATGGAACGCGTGGCCGCGGGCAAAATCGTGCTCAAGACCCCCTACACGCTCCATGAAGTGCTGGGCGACGCCAAGGGCGTGATCGGCGTGCGCGTGAAGCACGCGGACAGCGGCGCCACCGAGGACATCCCCGTGCAGGGCTGCTTCATCGCCATCGGCCACGCACCCAACACCGAGATCTTCAAGGGGCAGCTGGCGATGGAGGGCGGCTACATCCTGACGCAGGGCGGACACCAGGGTTTTGCCACCCAGACCAGCGTGCCCGGCGTGTTCGCCGCGGGCGACGTGCAGGATCACATCTACCGCCAAGCCATCACCAGCGCGGGCTCGGGCTGCATGGCGGCGCTCGATGCGCAGCGCTTTCTCGAGCAGCAGGAATGAAACGGTTTGCGACTATAATGCTTGGCTTTGCCGCGCACAGGCGCTCTCATGAAGGTGCTTGCAGCGGCAACGGGCCACCGCCACCCGATTGATCTGGCGAGGTGAGATGGACAGCATCCGCCCTGCTCCCGCAGGGCCTTCCGGGCTGCCATCGTTTGACGAAAGAACGGAGCGTCCTCATGGCACGCGTATGTGAAGTCACGGGCAAGAAGCCCCAGGTGGGACACAAGGTCTCCCACTCCAACATCAAGACCAAGCGCCGGTTCCTGCCGAACCTGCAATACCGCCGCTTCTGGGTGGAAAGCGAAAACCGCTGGGTGCGCCTGCGCGTCTCCAGCGCTGCGCTGCGCCTGATCGACAAGAACGGCATCGACGCCGTGCTCGCGGACATGCGCGCACGCGGCCAGGCCTGACCCACTAAAAGGAAAGCACCATGGCATCCAAAGGCGGACGCGAAAAAATCAAGCTCGAATCGAGCGCGGGCACCGGTCACTTCTACACCACAACGAAGAACAAGAAGACCATGCCCGAGAAGATGGCGATCATGAAGTTCGACCCCAAAGCGCGCAAGCACGTCGAATACAAGGAAACCAAGCTCAAGTAAAGCCTGGATTTCCTCCCGCGAAAACCGCCACTGCCTTCTCAGGCATGGCGGTTTTTTCTTGGCTGCGGCGAAATGCAAACACAGCACCGGTCATATTCATGCCGCGTCACTCCAGTCTCTGTACATCGACCGTCCGTTCAACGATGATAGGATGACTTTTGGTATTCTTAATGCATAGCAAAGATTGAAATGGCCACCGCCAGTCCCGGACAAAAAGACACCTCGCTTGCGCTGCCCAGCGTGGCTCGCGCGCTCATGTCGGCGGGAAAACTGACACAGGCCGCGGCGGAAGACGTCCTGCGCAAATCCCACTCCAACCGCATCAGCTTCATCTCCGAACTGGTCGGCTCCAAGGCGATCAGCGCTGCCGACCTGGCCCAGACGCTTTCCAGCACCTTCGGCGCGCCGCTGCTGGACATCGATGCCCTCGATACGGTGCAACTGCCCAAGGACCTGCTCGATCCCAAGCTCTGCCAGGCCTACAAGGTGATCGTGCTGGCCAAGCGCAGCAACCGCCTGATCGCCATCACCGCCGACCCGACCCATCAGGAGGCCGCGGAAAAAATCAAATTCACCACGCAGCTGGGCGTGGACTGGATCGTCGGCGAATACGACAAGCTCTCCAGGCTGGTCGACGCCACCACCAAGAGCGTGGCCGAGAGCCTGGAGGGCATCACCAGCGGCGACTTCGAATTCGACGAAACGACCATCGAAGAGGAGACGGAGAGCCCCGACACGGCGGGCGCCGAAGTGGAAGACGCCCCGGTGGTGCGCTTTCTGCACAAGATGCTGCTGGATGCGTTCAACATGCGCGCCTCCGACCTGCACTTCGAGCCCTACGAGCACAACTACCGCGTGCGCTTTCGCATCGACGGCGAGCTGCAGGAGATCACCTCGCCGCCGATCGCGATCAAGGACAAGCTCGCCTCGCGCATCAAGGTGATTTCACGCCTGGACATCTCGGAAAAGCGCGTGCCGCAGGACGGACGCATGAAGCTCAAGGTCGGCCCCGACCGCGTCATCGATTTCCGCGTCAGCACCCTGCCCACGCTGTTCGGCGAGAAGATCGTGATCCGTATCCTCGACCCGAGCAGCGCGCGCATGGGCATCGATGCGCTCGGCTACGAGCCCGAGGAAAAGGAGCGCCTGCTCGCGGCCGTCAACCGACCCTACGGCATGATTCTCGTGACCGGTCCCACGGGCTCTGGCAAGACGGTGTCGCTCTACACCTGCCTGAACATCCTGAACAAGCCGGGAGTGAACATCTCCACGGCCGAAGACCCTTCGGAAATCAACATGCCGGGGGTCAACCAGGTCAACGTCAACGAAAAGGCGGGCCTGACCTTCGCCGTCGCGCTCAAGGCCTTCCTGCGCCAGGACCCGGACGTGATCATGGTTGGTGAAATTCGCGACCTGGAAACTGCCGACATCGCGATCAAGGCCGCGCAGACCGGCCACCTGGTGCTCTCCACGCTGCACACCAACGACGCGCCGACCACGCTCACGCGCATGCGCAACATGGGTATCGCGCCATTCAACATCGCCTCCAGCGTGATCCTGATCACCGCCCAGCGCCTGGCGCGGCGCCTGTGCCCCCAGTGCAAGCAGCCGGCCGACATCCCCCATGAAAACCTGCTGGAGGCGGGCTACCGCGAGGAAGATATCGACGGCAGCTGGATCACCTACAAACCGGTGGGCTGCCCGGCCTGCAACAACGGCTACAAGGGTCGGGTCGGCATCTATGAAGTGATGCCGATTTCCGAGGAACTGCAACGCATCATCCTGCAGGATGGCAGCGCGCTGGAAATCGCCGCGCAGGCACGTTCCGAGGGCGTACGCTCCCTGCGGCAGTCGGGCCTTCAGAAGGCCAGAATGGGCTTCACCTCGCTCGAAGAGGTGCTGGCCGTGACCAACGAATAATTTCCAGGGAGAACGCACACCATGGCAACCGCTGCGGCCAAAGGCATCAAGGACTTCGTTTTCGAGTGGGAAGGCAAGGACCGCAACGGCAAGATCGTGCGCGGCGAACTACGCGCCGGCGGCGAGAACCAAGTCCAGGCCAGCCTGCGCCGCCAGGGCGTGCTGCCCACCAGGATCAAGAAGCGGCGCATGCGCTCGGGCAAGAAGATCAGGCCCAAGGACATCGCCCTGTTCACACGCCAGATGGCCACGATGATGAAGGCTGGCGTGCCCCTGCTGCAGGCATTCGACATCGTCGGGCGCGGCAACACGAACGCAAGCGTGACCAAGCTGCTCAACGACATCCGCACCGACGTGGAGACCGGCACTTCGCTGAACGCGGCCTTTCGCAAGTACCCGCTGTACTTTGACAGCCTCTATTGCAACCTGGTCGAGGCGGGTGAGGCCGCCGGTATCCTGGAGGCGCTGCTGGACCGTCTGGCCACCTACATGGAAAAAACCGAGGCGATCAAGAGCAAGATCAAATCGGCGCTGATGTACCCGATCTCCGTGATCATCGTGGCTTTCGTCGTGGTCACCGTGATCATGATCTTCGTCATTCCCGCGTTCAAGGAAGTTTTCACCTCGTTCGGCGCGGATCTGCCCGGCCCCACGCTGGTCGTGATGGCCATGAGCGAAATTTTCGTCAAGTACTGGTGGCTGATCTTCGGCGTAATTGGCGGGGGCTTCTACTTCTTCATGCAGGCCTGGAGGCGCAGCGAGAAGATGCAGATCGCGATGGATCGCTTCCTGCTGAAAATCCCGATCTTCGGCGATCTGATCAACAAGGCGGCCGTCGCGCGCTGGACCCGCACGCTCTCGACTATGTTCGCGGCCGGCGTGCCGCTGGTGGAAGCGCTCGATTCGGTGGGCGGCGCCGCGGGCAACGCGGTCTACGCCATCGCCACCGACAAAATCCAGCAGGAAGTCTCCACCGGCACCAGCCTCACGGTGGCCATGACCAACGCCAACGTCTTCCCCTCGATGGTGCTGCAGATGTGCGCGATCGGCGAGGAATCGGGCTCGATCGACCACATGCTGGGCAAGGCCGCCGATTTCTACGAGGACGAGGTGGACGAGATGGTCAAGGGCCTGTCCAGCCTGCTCGAGCCCATCATCATCGTGTTCCTCGGCACCGTGATCGGCGGCATCGTGGTCGCAATGTACCTGCCCATCTTCAAGCTCGGCCAGGTGGTCTGAAGCATGAGCGGTTCCGTCTGGGTGGATGCCACGCTGTTCGGCATCCTCGGGTTGCTGATCGGCAGCTTTCTGAACGTCGTGATCCACCGGCTGCCGCACATGATGCAGCAGGAATGGAAAGAGGAATGCGCGGCGTACGCGCGTGAGCAGGGGCTCATCGCCGAAGCGGGCGACAGCGAGGCGGCTGCGCCACGCTACAACCTGCTGGTGCCGCGCTCGCAGTGTCCGCACTGCCAGCACCTGATCCGCTGGTACGAAAACATCCCCGTGCTGAGCTATCTCGTGCTGCGCGGGCGCTGCGCGAACTGCCACGCGCCCATCAGCCTGCGCTACCCGATCGTGGAGCTGGCGTGCGGCCTGCTGTTCTTTTTCTGCGCCGTGCGCTGGGGCTGGAGCGCGAGCGCGCTGGCGTGGTGCGCCTTTTCAGCAGTGCTGCTGGCGGCGGCCTGCATCGACTGGGACACCACGCTGCTGCCGGACGACCTCACGCTGCCCCTGCTGTGGGCAGGGCTGCTGGCCGCCCTCGCCCACTACACCTCGGTGTCCCTCACCGATGCGGTGCTCGGCGCCACCTTCGGCTACCTGTCGCTGTGGTGCGTCTACTGGGGCTTCAAGCTGGCGACCGGCAAGGAAGGCATGGGCTACGGCGACTTCAAGCTGTTCGCCGCGCTGGGCGCCTGGTTCGGCTGGCAGGCACTCGTGCCCATCATCCTGCTGGCCTCGGTGATAGGCGCACTGGTGGGCATCGTGCTCAAGCTCAAGGGCGGCCTGCGCGAGGGCAAGTATGTGCCCTTCGGCCCCTTCCTCGCGGGTGGCGGGTTTGCCGCGCTGCTGTGGGGGCCGCAGCAGATCATGCATGCGCTGCTCGGCACGCTGGGCCTGAGCGCCTGAGCCATGCCGCTGCGCCGCTGCGTTCGCCTCGGAGCCACGGGCGGCATCGGCAGCGGCAAAAGCACGTTCTCCGGCATGCTCGCACGCTGCGGCGCGGCGGTGATCGATGCCGACGCCATCTCCCGGTCGGTCACGGCCGCGGGCGGCGCGGCGATCGCACCGATACGCACGCGCTTTGGCGCCCAGTTCATCACCGCGGACGGCGCCCTCGACCGTGCAAGGATGCGGGCGCTGGCATTTGCCGATGCGGGCGCTCGTGCACGCCTGGAGGCCATCGTTCACCCCCTGGTCGTGCAAGCCGTTCTTCGGGCTTCGCAGGAAGCCGAACGCGGCGGAGCGCGCTTGATCGTCCACGATATCCCGCTGCTGACGGAATCGAGCCACTGGCTGCCGCGGCTCGATGCGATGCTGGTGGTCGATTGCCTGGAGGAAACCCAGGTGCGGCGAGTCGTCGAGCGCAACCAGTTGGACGCGCAGGCCGTGCGGGCAATCATGGCAACGCAGAGCTCGCGGGCCAAGCGCCTGGCCGCGGCGGACTGCATCGTGTTCAATGACGGCATCGGGCTGGACGAACTCCATACAAAAGCACACCAGCTCGCCGCTTGGTTCGGGCTATGATTCGCCGCGCCCCCATGAGAGTCTCGCCAGAGTGATCCTGTACGAATATCCCTTCAACGAACGCCTGAGAACCTATCTCCGGCTTGAACATCTTCTGAGGCGCCTGGGTGAGCTGGTGCCCCGCGGCCATCCGCTGGACCATCACTACGCGCTGGCGACGATTTTCGAAGTCATGGACGTGGCCGCGCGCGCCGATCTCAAGTCCGACCTGCTCAAGGATCTGGACAAGCAGAAATCGCTTTTCGAAAGCTACCGCGGCAACCCGTCCATCTCCGAAGACGCGCTGGAATCCGTGCTCGGGCAGTTGCGCGGCTGCTTTACCGCGCTCAACGGCCAGAGCGGCAAGGCCGGCCAGTCCCTGCTGGACAGCGACTGGCTTGCCAGCGTGCGCGCGCGCATGGGCATTCCGGGCGGTACCTGCAGCTTCGATCTGCCCGTCTACCACGCCTGGCAGCACCAAGGTGTCGAGCAGCGCCAGCGAGACCTCCAGGTCTGGGCGGGCACGCTCGCGCCTCTGGCCGATTCGGTCTACCTGCTGCTGCACCTCCTGCGCGACTCCGGCACGCCGCAAAAAGTGGCTGCGGAGCGCGGCCAGTTTCAGCAGAACCTGCCGGCCGGGCGCACGTTCCAGCTCTTGCGTCTGCGCATCGATCCCTCGCTGGGCCTGATTCCCGAGATCAGCGGCAACCGGCTGATCGTCTCGGTGCGTTTGATGCAGCCCGATGGCGACGGCAAACTGGTGGTGAGCACGCAGGACACGGCGTTCGAGTTGACTCTGTGCGCCTGAGCGGGCCGCCCTGCGGCGCGCCCAACGCGGTTTTTTACCTCTAAAGGAGTTTGCACCATGCCAGCCGCCTACCTCGTCGGCCATGTCACCGTCAAGAACGACGACAAATGGGCCGAATACCGCAGCAAGGTGCCCGCCACGCTCGCGCCCTGGGGCGCCGAGCTGGTGTTTCGCGGCACGCAGGCTGCAAGTTATGCGGGCGAGATGGCGCACCCCGAGATCGTGGTGATCCGCTTCCCGGACCAGGCCGCCGTGGACCAGTGGCATCGCTCGGTTGCTTACCAGGCGCTGCTGCCGGTGCGCGCACTGGCGGCCGAGGTGGTGCTCACCTCTTACCAGGCCTGAGGAATCGGCAGCGCGTCAGGCACTCCAGCGCACCCAACCCGCAGCCCAGGTGACGAGCACCACAAGGCCGAACGCGATCCGGTACCAGGCGAACGGCACGAAGCTGTGCGCGCTGATGTAGCGCAGCAGCCAGCGCACGCACAGCCAGGCGCTGATGAAGGAAAACACCAGACCGGTGGCGAACATCGGCACATCGGCCCAGGCGAGCAGCGTGCGCTCCTTGTAGAGGCTGTAGACGCCGGCACCGATCAGCGTCGGGATCGCGAGAAAGAACGAATAATCGGTCGCTGCCTTGCGCGACAGGCCGAGCAGCATGGCGCCGATGATGGTTGCGCCGCTGCGGCTGGTACCGGGCACCAGCGCCAGGCACTGCGCCAAGCCGACCTTGAGCGCGTCCCACGGCCCCATCTCGTCCACGGACTGGATGCGTGCCTCGGTCTGCGGACGCCGCTCGGCCCACAGGATGACGAAAGCGCCGAGGACGAAGGTGCTGGCCACCACCTGCGGCGTGAACAGGTGCGCCTGGATCATCTTGCCCAGCGCCAGCCCGAACACCACGGCAGGCAAGAAGCCAATCAGCACATTGAGCGCAAAGCGCTGCGCCTGCCGCTGGCTCGGCAGGTTCACCAGCGTTTCGCGTATGCGCTGCCAATAGACCAGGACGACAGCCAGGATCGCGCCCGTCTGGATGGCGATGTCGAACACCTTGGCCTTGTCGTCGTCAAAACCCAGCAAGCTGCCGGTCAGGATCAGGTGACCGGTGCTGGAAATCGGCAAAAACTCGGTCAGACCCTCGACCACGCCCATGATGGCGGCCTTGAGCAGCAGGATGGAATCCACGTCGTTCTTTCTCGGAAAACTACAGATGGCGTAGCTGCCAGCGCTTGACACGCAAGGGCCAAAGACGGTTCATATGAATGAACGACTGGCGCGCCGCCACGAAGTATGGTTCAAGGCACACGCCCAACCACCCGCCTGCGCCGCGCGCGCATTATCCGGCCACAGCCGGCGCACGCGGAGCGCGACTGGCGCCGCCGTGGCAACAGTTCGTCGCAAGCAGCTCGCTAGCAGCAGGCGGCTCGCGCAGCATTCGGTCATCGCCACACCCGAAGACCCGCCATGCTGCTGCCCGAACTGCTCATCACCCATCCTGGCGCCATCGTCGACATCGTGCGCCAGACACCCGCCTGGGTGGGCGCCTTGTTCACCGCCCTGCTCTGGCTGGGCTTCAGCGCCACGCGCAATCGCGATGTCGCGCCCGTGCGCCTCGTCGCGCTGCCCGCCGCGATGGCGTGCCTTGCCTTGTGGGGGGTGCTGTCGGCCTTCAGCGCCAGCGGCCAGCTCGCGGCGCTGCTCGCGCTCTGGGTCGGCTGCTTCGCCGCACTGCTGGCATGGGGCCCGCGGCTGCCCGTACCCGATGGAACCGCCTGGAACGCCGCCACGCGGCGCTTTCACCTGCCCGGCAGCTGGGCGCCCATGGGGCTGATCCTCGCGGTGTTCCTGCTCAAGTACGGCATGGGCGTGCAACTCGCGATGGCGCCGCAGCTGGCGCGCCATGGCGGCTTCGCCCTCGCGGTGACCGCGCTCTATGGCCTGCTCTCGGGCCTGTTCGCGGCGCGCACGTTGCGCGTCCTGCGGCTGGCCACGGGCGCATCCACACCGCATGTTCGACAAGCCTGAAACGGAGATTTTCCATGTCGCAATCACCACTTTCCGGCGACGAGCGCATCGAGCGCATCGAGCGCCTTGCCCGCCGCCGCGCCGGCGCCAAGATAGGCTGGTACGCGCACGCACTGGTCTATCTCTGCGTCAACGCGGGCCTCGCGCTGATTGCCTGGCAGACCGGCCGCGCCTGGCATCTCTACCCGCTGGCCGGCTGGGGACTGGGCCTGGCACTGCATGGCGCGGCGGTCTGGCTTTTCGGCCCCGCATCCGATCTGCGCAAGCACCTGGTGGAGCAGGAAGCACGGCGCTTGCGCGAGCGCTCCGCGCGCTGACAATGCAGCCTGCGCCCCCTTGACCACAGGCCACCATGCCGCTCACGATCACCATCCAGCATCAGAACGCCTTGCGCTTGTGGCGCATCCGGTGGTTGCTCGGTAGGCCGTACAGTCCAATGGCGGCTTAATGTTTTATGGATAAGCGCTGGCAGCTATTCTTGCTATAGCACATCATCATGCGAATCGACGGGACCGAAACGCTGCGCCATGGCACGAAGGTGCTGGCCTTCTGCTGCGTGGTCGCGGTGTTCACCACCATGGTCTGGCCGGCCGGTGGATATGGGCAGCAGCTGCTGTACGCGGTGTGTATAGGCGGCCTGACCTGGCTGACGATAGAGTTCGGCCGCTTCCTCGTACCGCCCGAGCATTGCCACCGCGCCGCGGATTCGACGAGCCACGGCTGGCCCAAGGGTTGGCGCGGCGTGGTGCTGACGGCCATCGGCATCGCGGTCGGTTTCGTGGCGGGCACACGGATCGCGTCCTGGCTGCTCGGCAAGACGGCGGAGCAGCCGGCGCACGATCTGCACCTGGCGCTGTTCGTGACCATCGCGGCCGGCGTGGTGGCGAGTTTCTACTTTCACGCACGCGGACGGCAGGCAGCGCTGCAAGGGCACATCGCCGCAGCCGAGCGCGATGCCGCGCAGGCGCGCCTGATGTTGCTGCAAAGCCAGCTGGAACCACACATGCTGTTCAACACGCTGGCCAACCTGCGCGCACTGATTGTCGTCGATCCGCCGGCCGCGCAGCACATGCTGGATCGTCTCAACGACTACCTGCGCGCGACGCTGGCCGGCTCGCGCGCCACGCTGCATTCGCTGGCGGACGAGTTCGAGCGCCTGCGCGACTACCTCGAATTGATCGCGGTACGCATGGGGCCACGCCTGGCCTACCGGCTGGATTTGCCCGACGCGCTGCGCAGCGCGAAGGTGCCGCCGCTGCTGCTGCAGCCGCTGGCGGAAAATGCCATCCGCCACGGTCTCGAGCCGCATGTGGAGGGCGGCAGCGTGCAGGTCAGCGCACGCACGCAGGCCGCGCCCGATGGCACGCCGCTGCTCGCGCTGCAGGTGCGCAACAGCGGTGCGCCGCTCACCACCACCCCGCCCAACGACGGCGCGGCGCCTGGTCGCGCATTCGGCCTGGCGCAGGTGCGCGAGCGCCTGCACACACTCTACGGCGACAAGGCAACATTCGAATTGATAGCTGACGGCGAAGGTCAGACCTGCGCAAACATCACTTTTCCCTTGAAATGACCGCTCCCCGCGCCTTGATTGCCGAAGACGAACCGCTGCTGGCCGCCGCGCTCACGCAGGAACTGACCCTCGCCTGGCCCGAGCTCACGATCGCCGCCACCGTGGGAGACGGCCGTTCCGCCGCGTGCGAAGCGCTCGCGCTGCTGCCCGAGGTGCTGTTCTTCGACATCCGCATGCCGGGCCAGAGCGGCCTGGAGGCAGCCGCCGAGGTGATGGACGGCTGGCCGCAAGAGCGGCCGCTGCCGCTGCTGGTCTTCACCACCGCCTACGGCCAGTACGCGGTGCAGGCTTTCGAGGCGCAGGCGGTGGACTACCTGCTCAAGCCGGTACAGGCCGCACGCCTGCAAAAAACAGTGCAAAAACTACGTCAAACACTTGATGGACAAGTGCCAGCAGCTATCAACGATGAAGCGCTGCTGCACCAGTTGCGCCATTTGCTCGCGCCCCCCGGTCCCACGGATGCCGCCGCACGGCGGCCACTCACGGTGCTGCAGGTCGGCAGCGGCCAGGGCGTGCAGATGGTGCCGCTGGTCGAGGTGCTGTACTTCGAGGCAGCGGACAAATACGTGCGCGTGCTGACCGCGATGCACGAGCACCTGATCCGCACGCCGCTCAAAGACCTGGTGGCGCAGCTCGACCCTCAGGAGTTCTGGCAGGTGCATCGCGGCACGCTGGTGCGCGCCAGCGCCATCGCGGCGGCGGTGCGCGATGAATCGGGCCGACTCTGGCTGCAACTGCGCGGGCGGCCCGAACGGCTGGCGGTCAGCCGGCTGTACGCGCCGCTGTTCAAGGCGATGTAGTGCCTGCGCCGGGCAAGTACCACACGTGACATGAAGTGCGCGGCAAACCGCAGTAGCCTCGCACCCCATGCCCACCGCTCCATCCACCAACGACAGCGCCGCGCCACAAACCCTCTCGCCACGCACCGCGCTGTGGATGCTGCTGGCGCTGCTCGGCGCTTTCAACATGAGTCAGGCGTTTCGTACCGTGGGCGCCATCATGGCGCCGCCGCTGCAAAGCGACTTCGCTCTGTCGCCGGATCAACTCGGGGGGTTTTCGGGCGCATTCCACTTCGCCTTCGGTGCCATGCAGCTCTTCATGGGGATAGGCATCGACTTGTACGGCGTGCGCCGCACCATCCTCGCGGCATTTCCGCTGGCGATTCTGGGCGCGGTGGTTTCAGCGCTGGCGCCGGGCTATCTGCCACTGACGCTCGCGCAGGTGCTGATCGGCCTGGGCTGCGCTCCCGCGTTTCTCGTCTGCACCGTGTTCATCGCGCGGCACTTCCCGCCGCAGCGCTTCGCGGCGATCTCGGGCATGGCCTTGGCCGTGGGCACGTTCGGCATGCTGCTCACCGGCACGCCGCTGGCATGGATCGTCGAGCGCTGGAGCTGGCGCGCGGGCTTCTGGGTACTCGCGCTGCTGGCGGCGCTGGCCTGGCTGTGGATCTGGCGCACGGTGTTCGAGCCGGAGCGATACAGCACGGCGCCCACCGGGCAAAGGGAATCCGTGCCCGAGGCGCTGCGCCGCTTCGCCGCGTTGTTCACGCTACCGCACACCTGGGGCATCGTGGTGTTGGGCAGCACCACCTATGCCGCGCTCATCACGCTGCGGGGCCTGTGGATGGGACCGATGCTCATCGAACGCCACGGCTACACGCTGGTGCAAGGCGGCAACGCGGCGGTGCTGCTCTCGCTCGTCGCGCTCGTCGGCCCGGTGCTGTTCGGGCGCTTCGATCCCGGCCCCGCCACGCGCAGGCGCTGGCTGACGATCTGGACACTGGCCCTGGCCGCGCTGTTCGCGCTGCTGGCGCTCGGCTTCGCCGCCTGGCTGGACGTGGCACTGATGCTCGCGATCGGCCTGGTTTCGGGCTTCATCGTGCTGCAGTACGCGGACGTGCGCATCGCGTACCCGATGGCGATCACGGGCCGTGCGATGGCGGCATTCACGATGGCCATGTTCATGGGCGTGGCGGTCATGCAGTGGGCCACCGGCGTCATCGCCACGCTGGCCAAGGCCGCCGGTGGCGACCCCTACGAGGTGGTTATGGGCAGCATCGCTGCCTGGCTGGCGCTTTCGGCCATCGGGTTCGCTCTCTTGCCGCAGCCGCCCAAGTCTTGAATGCACCGTAGCCGGGCGCCGCGCGCGACCTGCTCAGCCGCCGCGCGCACGCTCCCTGCGCTCGCGGCGCTCTTGCTGGCGCGCCTGGCGCTCGGCGTCGCGCACCTGGCCCGCCGCCAGCCATTGCTCGTATTCCTGCGGCAGTTCCAGCGTGATGCGCCCGATGGCCGCGCTGCGAAAGTCCGTCAACACGATCTCGGCCGCCTTTTGCCAATCGAGGCGCCCGCCAGACATCACCGCCCCCCTGCGCCGCGCAATTCTCTCCAGCAATTCATCGTCGTGCAATGCTTGCATTTCAATAGCCGACAACGGAATCCGATAGCGCTCTGCAAGCTCTTTTGGATAATGAAGCTTGAGATAGGCAAGCAGATCCAGCGCCACCTCCTGTTCGTCATAGGCATTGCGGCCGACGGCGCCACTGGCCGCCAGGCGCACGCCGCTCTCGGGCACGATGATGCGCGGCCAGAGCATGCCGGGTGTGTCCCAGAGGTAGAAATCGTCATCGAGCACGATGCGCTGCTCCTGCTTGGTGACACCGGCCTCGTCGCCGGTTTTCGCCTGGGTCTTGCGCGTGAGGGTGTTGATGAGCGTGGACTTGCCCACGTTGGGCACGCCCACGATCAGCACGCGCATGGGCCGCGCCATGCCCCGGCGCGAGGGCGCGAGCTGGCAGCAGGCCTCGATCAGGCGGCGCGCCGGGGCGCGGTCGGAGGCATCAAGCGCAATCGCCCGCGTATCGGCCTGCGCGCCATACCAGGCCAGCCACGCCTGCGTGCGCTCGGGGTCGGCCAGATCCTGCTTGTTGAGCACCTTGAGCGTGGGCCTGTGCCCCGCCAGTTCGCCCAGCAGCGGGTTGCTGCTGGAGCCCGGCAGGCGTGCGTCCAGCAGTTCGATGACCACGTCAATGCTCTTGATGCGCGCGGCGATCGCCTGGCGCGTCAGGTGCATGTGACCGGGAAACCATTGGATGGCCATGAGGCAGAGCTTTCTCGTGTGAAATGAAACAGGCGCGCAAGGATAATGGCCCCGTCATTCTTGCACCCCGCCCATGCCCGAATCTCCCACACCTTCTGCGCGCACCGGCGCGCACATCCTGGTCGATCAACTGCTCATCCAGGGCGTGCGGCAGCTGTTTTGCGTGCCCGGTGAAAGCTATCTGGCGGTGCTCGATGCGCTGCACGACGCGGCCATTCAGGTCGTGGTCTGTCGGCAGGAGGGCGGCGCCGCCATGATGGCGGAGGCGCAAGGCAAGCTCACGGGGCGCCCGGGCATCTGCTTCGTCACGCGCGGGCCGGGCATCTCCAATGCCATGGCGGGCATTCACATCGCGCAGCAGGATTGCACGCCGCTCATTGTCTTCGTCGGCCAGGTGGCGCGCGGCGTGCTCCAGCGCGAGGCCTTCCAGGAAGTGGACTACACGGCCCTGTTCGGCCACTTCGCCAAGTGGGTGGTGCAGATCGACGATGCCGCACGCATTCCGGAACTCCTCGCGCGCGCCTTTCACGTGGCCATGAACGGCCGCCCCGGCCCGGTCGTCGTGGCACTGCCCGAAGACATGCTCAGCGAGAACGCGAGCGCCGCTGACGCGCTCGCAAGCCTTGCGCTGGACACCGCGCCCGGCGAGCAGGCGCTGGC
>JAIOIA010000184.1:0-6275 GCA_019912745.1 Comamonas sp.
TCGCTCGGCGCCCAGGTGTGGAAGGGCGCGGCCGCGCCGTAGTTGTAGAACACGTTCCACGCCATGTGCGAGAGGTGGTCCTTTTCCTTGCACGCCTGCTCCCAGCCCAGCGGCACCTTCACGCCGTAGCGCGCCAGGTCACGGAACAGCGCGCCGCCGTTTTCCTCGGCGTAAATCTCCCAGGCTTCCTTCCAGCTCATCACGCGCTTGGGCAGCATGTAGTCCATCATCATCGCCACCAGCGTCAGCACGCGGTAGCCGCGCCAGAACCACTTGTCGATCCACTTCTGCACGATGGGCAGGTTGTCCGGGTCCTGCTCGAGCACGAACTTGATGACTTCCAAGCCCAGCGTCATGTGACGCGATTCGTCGGACTGCGCCGAAAAGCCGAACGCCATCGCGCCCATGTCGCCGTTGTACGCGGCGCCGCTGATGAAGGGCACGAACAGCAGGTTGGTGAGCACGTACTCGAAGGCGAAGCTGATCGAGAGGATGTACTCGAACGGCCCGGAGGTGACCGCATCCTCGAAGAAGCTCTTGGGCACACTGAGGTACCACACGCGGTGGTGCATGTGCTGCCAGTCCTGGAAGCCGTTGTAGTACTTGTTGTAGTTGCTCATCGCATGGATCTGCGTCTGAGCGTGGCGGATCTCGTCGAGCGACTGCATCTGGCAGGCCACGCGCGGACCCGCGCCCTGGAACTGGCGCCCCAGGATGGCAAAGCCCTTGTGCGACATGTATTCCAGCGGCGAGACGCCCGTGAGAAATAGCTTGAGCGTGTTGATGTAGCGCGCGTCGGTCACGCCCAGGTGGCCGTTGTTCTGCGCGAACGCATCGAGGATGGCGTAGAGCTTGCGCTCCTTCTCGCCCTGGTACTTCCAGTAGGCGTCCATCGTCATGCGGAAGGGGTCCTCGAACTTGTCCCAGTCGTGGATCTTGATGCCCTCGTATTCGAGGTAGGGGTAGATGTCCTTGAGCGACTGGTAGCTGGGCGTCCAGTTCAGGTCGCGCGTCATGCGGTTGTAGCGCTCTTTCAGGCCCAGCTTCTTGTTGACTTTCATGTCCATGATCGGTCTCCTTGGGGTGGATGTTTCTGGTGTCGCGGGCGGCTCAGTGCACCCAGCTCAGGACGAACTCGTCGTCGGATTCATCGATGTGGCCGGTCAGCGTGATCAGGTTCACGTGCAGCTCCTGCAGGTCGAAGTCGCGCCCGATCTCCTGCTCGATGGTGCTGCGGCGCACCACGAGGCGCCCGGGCACGTTGATCTTGACCATGGCCGGCTGCTCGTCGAGCTGCGCGCCGGGGTTGTCCGCGAGGATCGCGTCGATGATGGGGCGGGTTTCCTCATTGCGCTGCAGCGCGATGAAGACGTTGGGTACTTGGGTCATCTCGTCAGTCTCCTTGTCAGAATGTCGGGGACGGGCGTTTACACGGCCAGGCCGGCCTTGGCCATGCGGGCGTCGAGTTGGGCGCGCACCCGCGTGAGCGCCTCGCCTGCCTGCTCGCCCAGCGCGAGCTGGGCCACGGGCTTGAGCGCCTCCTGCGCGCGGCCCACCCAGTGGGCGTACCATTTTTCGAGCAGCGCCTTGTTCTCGGCACTCTCGGCGGCGGTGGCCTTGACCACGGCATCGACCCACTTGCTGGTCTCGGGGAACCACTCGGCCGGAAAGCGCGTGAGCATCGAGACCGTGGGGCCGGCGCGCTCGTTCAGGTGCTTGTCCACTTCCTTGTAGGCGAGGCCGAAGAGCAGGCCGTCGAGCGCCATGTTCTGCGCGACGAAGTTCTCGAACCAGTCCTTGATGACAAAGCTGTCTTCCACCAGCTTGCGCAGCGGCTGCCAGGCGGGCGCGCTCATCCAGGCGTGCTTGCCGGCTTCGAGCTCGGCCTCGTTGCCCATCAAAAGCCCCAGGCGCGTGAGGTATTGCGCGATGCCGAGCTGGTCCATGCTGGCGTAGAGCGAGGCCTGCGTGATCGCGGTGCCGTAACCGTAGGCGCTCTGGTAGCCGCCATTGAGGTTGCCGCCCCACGCGACGTGGCGCAACGGAATGTAGAAATCGAGCGCCGCACGGCGCGCGCCTTCGTCGTAGCTGTCGGCCAGCCCCCGGCTCTCGACAAAATCGAAATCCGCCTCGGCCGTCTCCTGCATGCGGGCCCGGGCCTGCGTGTAGCTGCCGTAGTAGTACTGGCGCGGGTCCTTCAGCACATACCAGTCCTTCATCTTGATCGCGGTGCGGCGCTCGTCGAACATCTCGCGCTCGGGATCCCAGGTGGGGCGGTAGTGAAAATTGGTCGTGCCCTGCACGCCCATCGTCGCCTCGACGTAGCGCGACGCCGCCTTGTCGGCGCCGAGGTAGTCGGCGATGTGGTTGTAGGTCTGCCGCAGCGGTGTGATGCTGACGGTACGCAAGTCAATTTGCATGGACTAGGTCTCCTTGTTTTGAAACGAAAGGGAAGGGCGGTTCAGGACAGGTCGCGAAAATGCCGCTCGCGCGCGTCACGCAGGTTCCAGTCCCAGTGCGCGTCCAGGCTGTCCTGTTCGTGCTGGGGCAGGCGCCCTTGCGTGGGCACCACGCCCTGCATGCGGCAGAAATCCTCGAACTCCGCGCGTGGCAGGATCATTTCGACGTACAGGTCGGGTTCGCCCGCGGCAAACTCGAACTCGACCAAACCATTGCTGCGCTCCTCCACGATGCGGATGAAGCGCCGCTCCACGTCGAAGGGCTCATGGGGGATATCAAGTGCTCCGGTCATGCCTGCATTGATGCAGAGAGCGTGCCAGTTATCGAGATAATTACCAAAAAGACCGAAATTCGCGGGTAAACCCTGACGTTTGGCGGCCGAACTTGCGAAATATCAATTTCTTTCCGAAACCGCTCAGAAATGTCTTGCACTCCGGCTTGATCATTTGCATCATTGATGAACCGCGAAAATCATCAATTCGTGAATTTCTGTTGAGATTCATTGACGATTCTTATCGATAAAACCGTGACCGAATCCGTCCTCACCATGCCGTCCGACGCCGACCTGCGCCGTCAGGTGCGGTTTTCCTCGGCCGACGGGCGCATCTGGCTCGCCGGCCAGCGCATGGTGCTGATGCACGCCGCGTCGCTGGGCACGCTGCGCCGCGAACTGGTGCAGGCGGTCGGCATGGCGAGCGCGCGGCGCCTGCTGATGCGCGCGGGCTACGCCGCAGGGGAGCGCGACGCGGCGCTGGCACGGCAATTGCGGGCCAGCGACGACGTTTTCTCGATGTTTTCGGTGGGCCCGCAATTGCACATGCTCGAAGGCTCCGTTCAGGTCACGCCCGAACGCCTCGATCTGGATGTCGGTCAGGGGCGCTTTCACGGCATCTTCCGCTGGGACCATTCATGGGAAGTGGAAGCGCACCTGCGCGACTTCGGACCGCAGAAAGACCCCGTGTGCTGGATGCTGCTGGGCTATGCCTCGGGCTACACCAGCGCCTTCATGGGCCGCCCCGTGCTCTACAAGGAAGTGGTGTGCGTGGGCAGCGGCCACGCGCACTGCCGCATCGAGGGCTGGCCCGTGGCCGACTGGCCCGGCGGCGAAGGCGAGGAACTGGCGCGCGACTATGCCGCCGACGCCCTGCCGCCCAGCGAAGGCAGCCCCGAGGTCGCCGCCTGGTTCAGCCGCATGCCGGCCGACGACGTACCGGAGACCCCGGTGGATGCGCTCGGGCCGTTGGTCGGCCGCTCGCCGGGCTTCACTGCCGCCACAGAACTGCTGCGCAAGGCCGCCGGCACGCAGGTGACCGTGCTGCTCACCGGCGAGACCGGCACCGGCAAGGAACGCTTCGCACGCGCGCTGCATGCGCTCGGCCCGCGCGCGGCCAAACCCTTCGTGGCGGTGAACTGCGCGGCGCTGCCGGGCGAGCTGGTCGAATCCGAGCTCTTCGGCACCGAAAAAGGCGCCTACACCGGGGCCGACGCCGCGCGTCCCGGGCGCTTCGAGCGCGCCAGCGGCGGCACGCTCTTTCTTGACGAACTCGGGGAACTGCCGCTGCCCGCGCAGGCCAAGCTGCTGCGCGTGCTGCAGGATGGCCAGGTCGAGCGCCTGGGTGCCTCGCAGCCGCGCCAGGTGGACGTGCGCCTGGTGGCGGCCACGCATGTCGATCTGCTAGAAGCCGTGCGTGCCGGGCGCTTTCGCGAAGATCTGTACTACCGCATCAACGTCTACCCCATCCGCATCCCGCCGCTGCGCGAGCGCACGCAGGACATCGAAGTCTTCGCCCGGCACCTGCTGCAACGCTTTTGCAGCAAGCACGACAAGCACGTGAGCGGCTTCACCGACGAGGCGCTGCTGGCGCTGCGCGAACACGCCTGGCCCGGCAACGTGCGCGAGATGGAAAACCTCATCGAGCGTGGCGTGATCCTCGCGGACGTGGGTCAACTCATCGAGGCGCGCCACCTCTTCGCGCAGCCGGCCGACGACGCCAGCCACACGCTGGAAGATTCCGGACATCTGCGCAGCAACGACACCCAGGTGGTGGAGAGCAAGCTGCTGGACCAGCTGCTGAATCGGCGCATCGGGCTGCAGCGGCTCGAACGCGAGCTGATCGAAGAAGCCGTCGCCCGCAACAAGGGCAATCTCGCCGCTGCCGCGCGGCTGCTGGGCCTGACGCGCCCGCAACTGAGCTACCGCCTCGCCAAAATCCGAGAAAGCTGAACCCATCATGGCCAAACGCAGCATGGTTCCCATCAAGACAGCCGCCGACGGCGGCGCCCCCACCACGGCGCGCACGCTCATCGAGCGGGCCTACGAACAACTGCGCGCCGACATCATCGAGGGGCGCCTGGCCCCCAACGAAAAACTGCGCGTCGAGCACCTCAAGGACCGCTACGAAGTGAGTGCCGGCACGCTGCGCGAGGCGATCACGCGGCTGGTGAGCGACGCGCTGGCCGTCGCCGAAGGCCAGCGCGGTTTTCGCGTGGCGCCCATCGCGCTCGAAGAACTCGAAGACATCACGCGGCTGCGGGTGCAGATCGAAACCGAGGCGCTGCGTCAATCGATTCAGGAAGGCGGCGCGGTGTGGCGCGAGGCCGTGCGGGCGGCCTACGTCGCGCTTTCCGACGCCGAGCCCATCGTGCCCGAGCGACGGCGCGAGTGGGAGCGCCTGAACCTGCGCTTTCACGAGGCCCTGCTCTCGGGCCACGACTCGCCCTGGACGCAGCGCGTGCTGCGCCTGCTCTCGCGCCATGGCGAGCGTTACCGCTGCGTCAGCATGCAACTGCCCGGCAGCCTGCGCGAGGTGCATGCCGAGCACACCGAAATCTACGAATACGCCGTGGCCGGGCAGGCCGCGCGCGCGGCGCTGGCGCTGGAGGCGCACATCCGCGCCACGCCCGATCTGCTGATCCAGGCGCTGCGCGAGGGCCGCATCAGGCTGCCCAGTGCCGACCACGCCCTGATCGGCGAGGCGCTGCTGGCCTGAGCCTCCCTGCCGCGGACGCGCACGGCGTCTGCCGCCCGGCGCGCGTCATCGACGCTCGCGCGCCGCCTCGTACAGCCCCTGCACCCTGGGCAGGTTCTGCTCCAAGTTCCTGATGCGGTCCGGCCCCGTGGGATGGGTCGAGAGAAAACCGATGCCCTTGCCGCCCGTCACCTCGCCCATCTTGCGCCACAGGCTGACGGCGGCCCGTGGGTCGTAGCCCGCGCGCGCGGCCAGCTCCAGGCCGACGAGATCGGCCTCGCTCTCGTCGGAACGGCTGAACTTGAGCGTGAGCAGCTGCCCGCCCAGGCTCGCCGCCGCACGGCCCAGATCGCCCAGGCCCAGCAGCTGCGCCCCCAGGCTCAGGCCGATGTTCGTCGCCTGCGTCTTGGCCACGCGCTCGCGCGCATGCTCGCGCAGCGCGTGCGCCATCTCGTGGCCCATCACCATGGCGATTTCATCGTCGCCGAGCTTCAGGCGGTCGAGGATGCCGGTGAAAAAAGCAATCTTGCCGCCCGGCATGCAGAACGCATTCACCTCGGGGCTGCGGATCAGGTTCACCTCCCAGCGCCACTGGCGCGAGCGCTCGTTCCACGTCTGCGCCAGAGGAATCAGCCGCTGGGCCGTGGCGCGCAGCTGCATGAGCTGCGGGTCGCCCGCACCCGCCAGCGCGCGCCGCGCCTTGGCCTGCGCGAGCAACTGCGCATACTGCTCGCCCGCCGCCTGCTCCAGCTGCCCGGCAGGTACGAGCCGGCGCATGCCCGAGGCACTGCCCACTTGCACCTGCGCCCCCGCGGGCGCGGCCGCCACGCCCAGCAGCGCCAGCAC
>JAIOIA010000185.1:0-1776 GCA_019912745.1 Comamonas sp.
GGGCTGCCCCTACGTCCTGCCGTCGCCCAACGACCCGGCCCGGCATCTGACGCATGGCGAACACTATGGCGGCTGGAAGCGCGTGCTCAAGGCCGCCGGCGTGCCGCACGTCGGCACGCACGGCATCCGCCATCGGGCGACGACCGACATTGCCAATTCGGGCGTGCCGACCAAGGTGGGCATGAAACTGACGGGCCACAAGACCGTGGCGATGTTCATGCACTACGTCCATACCGAGGACAAGCCGGTGCGCGATGCGGCCGAGTTGGTGGCAAGCCGGCGCCAAGCCATCACGGGCGCGCGGCAACTTGCGGAGGTGGCAGCATGAACGGGTGAAGCGCTCCAGCTTCTGAGGAGGCTACGTGGTTAAAGTATTCGCCTCTATACAGGCTTGTGCGATCGCTTGATCGCCGAGGTATTTTGCTTCAGCTTCTACTGGCGTCACATGGCCGATGGAGCCGAGCAATCTCCGGGTGTTGAACCAGTGCACCCACTCGAGGGTGGCCAGCTCCAGTTGCTGGCGTGAGCGCCATGGCCCCAAGCGCCTGATGACCTCGGTCTTGTACAGGCCGTTGACGGTCTCGGCCAGAGCGTTGTCATAGGCATCGCCCGTGGAGCCCACCGAGGCAGCCACGCCCGCTTCATGCAGGCGCTGGCTGTAGCGTAGCGACAGGTATTGCGACCCCCTATCACCGTGATGCGTGAGCATGCCCGGCTCGGGTTGGCGCGCGTGCAGTGCCTGCTCCAGCGCGTCGAGCACGAAGTCCGTCGTCATACTGGCGCTGGTCTGCCAGCCGACGATGCGCCGTGCAAAGGCATCGGTGACGAAGGCCACGTACAGCCAGCCCTGCCAGGTGGACACATAGGTGAAGTCCACCACCCACAGCTGGTTGGGGCGCTCAGCATGAAAGTTGCGCTGCACCCGATCGAACGGGCACGGTGTGTTTGTATCGGGCACCGTCGTACGCACCCGTTTGCCGCGGTGTGCGCCTTCAATGCCCAGGTGCTTCATCAGCCGCGCCACCGTGCAGCGGGCCACTGCAATGCCTTCACGCTGAAGCTGGCGCCAGACCTTGCGCACACCGTAGACCCGCCAGTTCTCCTGGAACACACGTTCGATCTGGGGCAGCAGCGCTGCATCGCGTCTGGCCCTGTCACTGTGCAACTGACAATCGCGCTGGCGCGCTGCGTGACGCCAGTAGCACGACGGGGCCAGCTGCAGGACCTTGCAGATGGGCTCGACCCCGTAGGTGCCGCGGTGTTCATCGATGAAGTGCTTCATCTCTTCAAATTGCGGTCGAGCTCCGCCTGGGCGAAAAAAGCGCTGGCCAGCTTCAGGATCTCATTGGCGCGGCGCAGCTCGCGGTTCTCTCGCTCCAAGGTCTTGATGCGCTCACGCTCATCAGTGGTGATGCCTGGGCGCTGGCCGCTGTCGATCTCGGCGCGCTTGACCCATTCGAGCAGTGTCACGGGATTGCAGCCGATCTTGGGGGCGATCGACTCGACGGCCTTCCACAGCGATGAGTGGTGCTCTCGGCACTCGTGCACCATGCGCACGGCGCGCTCGCGCACCTCGGGTGAGAACTTGGTTTGGTTTGCCATGGGCTCTATCCTCTCAGGGAATTGAGCCTCCTCGAAAATCGGTGCGATTCAGTATGCCTTTTGCAGGCGCTTCAGAAGCTCGTTGACATGGGCCACCAATGGCGCCAACTCGTCGGGCTGTGTGAACCGCCCCGGGAATGAACTGACCCCCAGAAGTTGGACGAACTTCAAGGG
>JAIOIA010000186.1:0-12342 GCA_019912745.1 Comamonas sp.
AGCACGCCCGTGGATGCCTTGCCGGACCTGTCCGACGTGCAGGTCATCATCCGTACCAGCTATCCCGGCCAGGCGCCGCAGATCGTGGAAAACCAGGTGACCTATCCATTGGCCACCACCATGCTGTCGGTGCCGGGGGCCAAGACGGTGCGCGGCTTTTCGTTCTTCGGTGACTCGTTCGTCTATGTCTTGTTCGAGGACGGCACCGACCTGTACTGGGCGCGTTCGCGCGTGCTGGAGTACCTGAACCAGGTCCAGGGCCGCCTGCCGGCCACGGCCAAGCCGGCCCTGGGACCGGATGCCACGGGGGTGGGCTGGATCTTCCAGTACGCGTTGGTGGATCGCACGGGCAAGAATGATCTGGCGCAGTTGCGCGCGCTGCAGGACTGGTTCCTGAAGTTCGAGCTCAAGAGCCTGCCCAATGTGGCAGAGGTGGCCTCGGTGGGCGGCATGGTCAAGCAGTACCAGGTGGTGCTCGACCCGGTCAAGCTCGCCTCCTACGGACTGAGCCAGGAGCAGGTGCGCGCGGCGCTGGTGGCCGCCAATCAGGAAACCGGCGGCTCGGTGCTGGAGCTGGCGGGGGCCGAATACATGGTGCGCGCCAGCGGCTACCTCAAGAGCCTGGAGGACTTCCGCGCCGTGCCGCTGGTGGCGCGCGGCGGCGTGCCGGTGCGCCTGGGCGACGTGGCCACGCTGCAGGTCGGTCCGGAGATGCGCCGCGGCATCGCCGAGCTCGATGGCGAGGGCGAGGTCGCCGGCGGCGTGGTCATCCTGCGTTCGGGCAAGAATGCCCAGGAGACGATTGCCGCCGTCAAGGCCAAGCTGGTGCAATTGCAGGACAGCTTGCCCAAAGGGGTGGAGATCGTCACCACCTACGACCGCAGCGCGCTGATCGAGCGCGCCATTCACAACCTCACGACCAAGCTGGGCGAGGAGTTCCTAGTGGTGGCCCTGGTCTGCGCGCTGTTCCTGTGGCACCTGCGCTCGGCACTGGTGGCCATCATTTCGCTACCGTTGGGGGTGATGACGGCGTTTCTCATCATGCGCTACCAGGGGATCAACGCCAACATCATGTCGCTGGGCGGCATCGCGATCGCCGTGGGTGCGATGGTGGATGCGGCCGTGGTGATGATAGAGAACGCGCACAAGAAGCTGGAGGCCTGGCAGCACGCGCATCCGGATCGGCGGCTTGAAGGAAAGGAACGCTGGGAGGTCATCACGCGGGCCGCGGAAGAGGTCGGTCCGGCGCTGTTTTTTTCGCTGCTCATCATCACGCTGTCCTTCATTCCTGTCTTTACCCTAGAAGCCCAGGAAGGGCGCATGTTCGGTCCGCTGGCATTCACCAAGACCTACGCCATGGCGGCGGCGGCGGGCCTGTCGGTGACGCTGATCCCGGTGCTCATGGGCTACTGGATCCGCGGACGCATTCCTGACGAACAGAAGAACCCCATCACCCGCATGCTCATTGCTGTGTACCGGCCCAGTCTGGAATGGGTGCTGCGCCGGCCCAAGGCGACATTGGTGATCGCCGTGCTGGCGCTGGCGACCACGGCCTGGCCCCTGGCCCGGCTCGGTGGCGAATTCCTGCCTCGCCTGGACGAAGGAGATCTGCTCTACATGCCCTCGGCCCTGCCTGGACTGTCGGCGCAGCGTGCCACCGAGCTGCTGCAGCTCAGCAACCGCATGATCAAGACCGTGCCCGAGGTGGAGCGCGTGTTCGGCAAGGCCGGCCGCGCGGAAACCGCGACCGATCCCGCGCCGCTGGAGATGTTCGAGACCACGGTGAAGCTCAAGCCCAGGGAGCAATGGCGTGCCGGCATGACGCCCGAGAAGCTTATCGAGGAGCTGGATCAGGCGGTGAAAATCCCCGGCCTGTCCAACATCTGGATTCCGCCGATCCGCAACCGCATCGACATGTTGGCCACCGGCATCAAGAGTCCGATCGGCGTCAAGGTGACAGGCAGCGACCTGCATGTGATCGACCGCATCGCGGCAGAGGTGGAGCAGGTCGCCAAGGGCATTCCAGGCGTTTCGTCATCGTTGGCGGAGAGGCTGACCGGCGGCCGCTATGTGGACGTGCAGATCGACCGCGTGGCGGCGGGGCGCTATGGGCTGAACATGGCCGATGTCCAGGCGGTCGTTGCTGGCGCCATCGGCGGTGAAAACGTGTCGGAAACGGTCGAAGGGCTGGCGCGCTTCCCGATCAATCTGCGATACGCGCGTGAATGGAGGGATTCACCGGAAAGGCTGAAGCAACTGCCCATCTCCACCCCCATGGGGCAACAGATCACGCTGGGCACGGTGGCACGCATCGCTATCACTGATGGGCCTCCCATGCTCAAGAGCGAGAACGCCCGGCCGTCCGGATGGGTGTATGTCGATGTGCGTGGGCGCGATCTTGCTTCGGTAGCCAACGAGTTGCGCGATGCGGTCGGGAAACAGGTCAAGCTGGAGCCGGGCGTGAGCATCGCCTACTCGGGACAGTTCGAGTACATGGAGCGGGCCAATGCGCGTCTGAAGGTCGTGGTGCCGGCGACTCTGTTGACCATCTTCGTCTTGCTGTACCTGACGTTCAGTCGTCTTGACGAAGCCGGCCTGATCATGGCTACCTTGCCATTTGCCCTCACGGGAGGCATCTGGTTCTTGTACCTGATGGGCTACAACCTCTCCATCGCCACGGGCGTCGGCTTCATCGCCCTGGCGGGCGTTGCGGCAGAGTTCGGCGTGGTCATGCTCATCTATTTGAAGCACGCTTTGGATGAACGTTGCCCCGACGGCCGACGGCCAACGCAGGAAGAACTGCTGGAGGCGATCCGGGAAGGCGCCGTGCTGCGCGTGCGGCCCAAGGCGATGACTGTAGCGGTCATCCTGGCAGGCCTGGTGCCGATCGTCTGGGGCAGTGGCACGGGTTCGGAGGTCATGAGCCGCATTGCGGCGCCGATGCTCGGAGGCATGGTGACGGCGCCGTTGCTGTCGCTGTTCGTGATCCCCGCTGCTTATGTATTGATGCGCAAGCCACGCTAATTTGAAGGATTGGCAGCGGTTTGTTATGAACCCCTGCGCTTCTTCAAAGAATGACCTGATTAATGAGCAGTCATCACCAGATAGCCGAGCAGTGCGCGCAGATGGCCCCCGAGAACGCCAGGCCCGGCCAGCGGGCCTATGGTTTTGGCAAGGGAAATCTGGAATTACTGCTGCCACTGCGTCGGCAATCCGTTGGCCCTGTCGGCGCATCGCTTTCATCCCGCATGGAGACGTTGAAAGCGCGTGTGATCGGCAACTGATTGACGGCCATCTGATTTTGGAGTCGGTCTATGGGTGAGGCCACATCGCTGCGCTGCGTGCCATTTCGAACGATCAAGTTGCTCTTTGGCTTGAAGTTGCCGGAAAGCCGTTCCCGGCCTTGAAGCAGGAAGCGTGGGATGCAAGGTAGAACCGCAGGGCAGCTCAGGCGCGCATTCATGTTGGTTCTTCGAGTCACAAGCAGTGGCTCTATGGAGACGAGGAAACATGGATTTACGCCATATCCGGGCCTTTGTCGCGGTGGCCGAGGAACTGCACTTCGGCCGTGCTGCCAAGCGCCTGCACATTGAGCAGTCGCCTTTGTCCCGCACTATTCGCGCGCTGGAGACAGACTTGGGAGTGGTGCTGCTCCGGCGCACGGCGCGCGGTGCCAGCCTGACTTGGGCCGGACAGATCTTCCTGCAGGATGCCCGCCGCATCATGCTGGCCGTCGAGCAGACTGAAGCCAGAGCGCGCGCCGCGGCCGAGGGGTGTCAGGATACGCTGCGCATTGCACTTGCAGGCGACATCGGACGGTCTCGGTTGTCGACGTTGCTCGCACTGTGCCGGCAGGAAGCTCCGCAGGTGAACATCCGTCTATCAGAGATGCCAATAGCCCAACTGGTGCATGGATTGAACTCGGACTTGTTCGATGCCGGCTTTGCAATGATCGACGACGTGGGCGCGGGGATCATTGCTACGCCGGTGTGGGTAGACCCATTGATGGTCGCACTGTCCGCACGACATCCGCTGCTGGTCTTCAAGGAGGTACCGCTGGAAGAAGTGGTGAGATACCCGCTGGTGCTGTGCGATCCACAGAGCTGTAAAGGCTGCAGGCAGCAGCGTGAACGCCTATTCCGGTCATTCGAGGTGCGGCCGATGGTGGACGAGTACATCACCACCCATGGTCTGATGCTGACGTTGGTGGCGGCGGGGTACGGGGTCGGCTTTTCGAGCGCTGCACATTTTGCGGGCTGCCAACAGGCAGACGTGGTGGCCCGGCCGCTGGTTGATCGGACGGCATCGCTGACCACCTATCTGCTGCGACCAGAAAGAGGCATGGGAAAAGCGTTGAGGCAGTTCATCGAACATGCGAAGCGTGTCGGGTTGCCTTCAGGCGCTTGACGAACGGTCTTTGTAAAGACCGTCTATCGGACGGCGTGATTCCTTTTCGGTCTTACGCCTGACCCAAATTGCATCACGGCCAGGCAGCTACCTATCGCTCCTTTGCGAGCCGCTGCACATGTCGATCTGATGCCGGTGCGTGACGCACCCATCTCTGCCGGGAAAGTCAGTGAAGTGACGCGGAACGCATGCGCCGTTGCTGAGTGCAAACCGGCTCGGAGAGGTGACGCATTAGTTCTTTACCCTCAGACGGTTTCGGGCGAAAACCTTGTCGAAAGTTTCCGGGTGGAGCACGGTGCCACTCATGTCCTTTTGATGAGTTAGGGCGCGCGACCTTTCGGGCTGTTGCCCAGGTAATAGGGTATTTGTCCTGGGCATTATGGTGGAGGACTGCGCGGCGTCTTAAAGGCGCAACCGTCCAATTTTGATTGAGGGCATAACCGACGGGCAGCATCTTCACCACGATGCCGGCCGCGCGGTTCATCCGGGTTCCTGGGTCATCGCCGCGCCCACGTGGGTCGGGCGCGACTGCCGGAGTTTGATCCGACGATGAGAAGCGCGATATGCAGAAATCAAGCTGCCTTTCCTTTGGCGCCAGGACGTACTACCGACCGATCGAGGCGGCGATCCGTTGGGCGGGCCTGTTGCGCTTCGAGTTGCGTATTCTGGAAACGCTCGAGCCGCGTGCTATCCCCGAGACGAGCGATTTCCCGCGCTGGCCGGTGTTGCGGCTTTTCGCGGAGCGAATCTTTGACGCGCTGGCACACGATGAACTGCGCTTTGGCAAAGCCGGCATCGCACAAGAATCGCAGCGCCCCGCACTCGATGACCCTGACTTGATCGTGCGCCATGTCGATCTGAAGGCGTGGATGTCGTATTACTACCCTGGCGAGCGGCCGCCGTTCCTGTTCGATGAAATCGAACGCGAGTTGCATCCCGCTGTGAACCTGGCAACGCTGAACGTGCTGTTGGCAGACCGCGAAGCGACCAAGGTGCAACTCGCAGAACTCACACAACTGCATGCGGCGTCGCATGCGCAGCACGAAGCGTTGGCGAAGGAATATGCCATCCGTACAGCCGAAGGTGACGGCGCACGTGAGCCGGGACTGCGCAGCGAGTCGACCTATCTGAACATCATTGGCGGCTTGCTGAATTTGCTGTTAGGCAAGTCACCCGCCGGCACATCCTATTCATCCTTCGACAACGTGGGCGCCGTGGTCAGCGCGCTGCTGGCCCACCATGAAGGACGGCCCGGCATCAGTGAGCGGACGCTGTGGAGCAAGCTCGCCCAAGCGCGCCGCCACCTGGAAGCATCGCGCTGAACCTGCGGCGGCGCACTGCAATTGCAGTTGTGCGTTCTGCAGTTGCAGTGAATTCCGCAGCGGCAGCGTATGGAATACGAGGCACTTTCTTATCAGCGCCGTCGAGCGTCTAGGAGTGTTTCTCATGTCTTCGCAGATCACCGCGCCGGCCTTGCCGCCCGAGCACCGCATCCTGCGCCGCACCGAAGTCGAGGTCAAAACCGGCTTCAAACGCGCGCACATCTACAGCCTGATGAAGGAAGGCAAGTTCCCCAAGGCGCTGCGCCTCGGTGTGCGCGCCGTGGGCTGGGACTCGGTGGAGATCGAGCAATGGATCGCGGATCGCCTCAACGAGCGCGCCTGACGCTTTTCCCATGTCATTCAACCGGGAGAAGTCCATGCAGGTGGTGTCCATCATTTCGACCAAGGGCGGCGTGGGCAAGACCACGACGGCGGCAAACCTGGGCGGCTTCGCGGCCGACGCCGGGCTGCGCGTGCTGCTGCTGGACCTGGACGTGCAGCCCACGCTGTCGAGCTATTTCACGCTGACCGAGCGCGCGCCGGCCGGCATCTACGAGATGCTGGCCTACAACGAGCAGCGCGCCGAGCAACTGGTGTCGCACACCGTGATCGAGCGGCTTGACCTGGTGCTCTCGAACGATGACCGGGGCGAGCTGAACACGCTGCTGCTGCACGCGCCCGATGGCAGATTGCGGCTGCGCCACCTGCTGCCTACCCTGGCGCCGCGCTACGACCTGCTGCTGATCGACACCCAGGGCGCGCGCAGCGTGCTGCTGGAGATGGCGGTGCTGGCCTCGAACCTGGCGCTGTCGCCGGTGACGCCGGAAATCCTGGCGGCGCGCGAGCTGCGGCGCGGCACGCTGCAACTCATCGAGGACATCGCGCCATACCGCCACCTCGGCATCGAGCCGCCGCCGCTGCACCTGCTCATCAACCGCGTGCATCCGATATCGTCCAATGCGCGACTGATCCAGCAGGCACTGCGGCAGGTATTCCAGGAGCAGCCCGGCGTGCATGTGCTGGACACCGACGTGCCGGCGATTGAAGCCTATCCGCGCGCGGCGACGCGAGGCATGCCGGTGCATCGGGTGGAGTACCGCCAGCCGTCGGGCCGCACAGCACCCGCTGCACTGGCGACGATGCGCGCGCTGGCGTGCGAGCTTTTCCCGGCGTGGCAGGAGCGCTTTGCTCTCGTCACTGGCCGAGGCGATGCGGGAGAGGCCGGCCATGGCCAGCGCACATGACCTGGCCCGCGGCCACAAGCGGCTGCGAGCGCTGATCGAGTTCGCCTTGGGTGAGGGTTGGAAGGTGGTGCGCACTCGCGGCGGGCACCTGCTGTTCACGAAGCAAGGCTACGCGTCGATCTACACCAGCTCGACGGCCAACGACCACCGCGCGGAGCGCAACGCCCGTGCGCAGCTTCGCCGCGCCGACCGGCAGGCGGCCCAGGGTGTTGCGGCATCCCAGGAGAACGGCCGTGGCTGATCTGGCCCCGCAGGACATGGCCGCCAAGCTGCTGGCCTCCGGCTTCGAGCGCAACGGCCCTTCGGCTGCAGCCTTGAGCGACCCCATCGCCGACACGCCGATGGTGGTGACGCTGGACCAGTTGCGCCGCTACGACCACGACCCGCGCGTGACGCGCAACCCCGCCTACGAGGACATCAAGGCCTCGATCCGCGAGCGCGGTCTGGATGCGCCACCCGCGATCACGCGCCGGCCCGGCGAGCCGCACTACATCATCCGCAACGGCGGCAATACGCGCCTGGCGATCCTGCGCGAGCTGTGGAGCGAGACCAGGGAAGAACGGTTCTTCCGCATCCATTGCCTGTTCCGTCCGTGGCCGCAGCGCGGCGAAGTGGTGATGCTGACTGGGCATCTCGCCGAGAACGAGCTGCGCGGCGGGCTGAGCTTCATCGAGCGGGCCTTGGGTGTGGAGAAAGCGCGCGAGTTCTACGAGCAGGAAGGCGGCCAGGCGCTGTCGCAGAGCGAGCTGGCGCGGCGGCTCACGGCCGATGGCTTCCCGCTGCCACAGTCGCACATCAGCCGCATGCAGGACGCCGTGCACTACCTGCTGCCAGCGATCCCGGCGCTGCTGTACGGCGGGCTCGGCCGGCATCAGGTGGAACGGCTCGCGGTGCTGCGCAAGGCCTGCGAACGTACCTGGGAGCGGCGTGCCCTCGGCCGCAACCTGTCGATGGATTTCGCCACACTGTTCCATGACGTGCTTGCGCAGTTCGACACGCAGCCCGACAATTTCTCGCCGCAGCGGGTGCAGGACGAGCTGGTCGGCCAGATGGCCGAGCTGCTGGGGGTCGACTACGACACGCTCAGCCTGGAGATCGACGACAGCGAGAGCCGGCAGCGCGCATTGACCAGCTACCCCGCGCCGCTCCAGGCGACAAGACCTGCGGCGCCGGCCGGGCCTTCGCCCGAGCCACCGCGACCACCGTCACCGCCTTCGCCGTCGGCCGGACTCTCGGTGCAGTCGTCGGAGCCTGGCGCTTGCGCGCCAGCGGGCGCTGGCCAGGCTGCGCAGGCCGGTTCCATGCCGGCCGCCAGCGACAAGGGCTCGCAGCAGGATGATGGGCGGCGCGACGAGCGCCTGCAGGGTCACATCGTGTCCCCGGCCCCGACCACCGAACGCCTGCAATCCATCCAGCGCATGGTGGCCGATCAGATGGGTGACAAGTTGCCCGACTTCGAGGCCGACGCGCTGCGCGCGATCCCTGTGCAGGCGGGCGGGCTCTACCCCATCTCGGACGTCTGGTACATCGAGCCCAGCCTGGACGTGCCGGATCGCCTGCGGGTGCACATCGCGCAGTTCGCGCGCGAGATCGCCGAGGAGGCCGACGTAGCCGGGCAGGTCGAACCCAGCGAAGGCGGCATCGGCTTCGTCTGCGTGGCGCCCCCGGCCGTGCGCGCATTACCACCGTTCGCGCGTGCGGTGCTGACCTTGCTGCATGTGCTATGCGCCGCGCCCCGAACCGCAGCCGGCCTCGATAGTGCCCGGCTTGCCGACGACCTGACAGCCTTGCTGCATGGCGGCGGCGCATATCCACGCCTGAGCGATGCCGGGCTGGTAAAGCTGTTCCGGCTGCTGCGCCTGGCGCGCCGGTTGCTGGATCTGGAGACCGGCGCGGCCTCCAGCAACCCAGGCCACGGCGCCTGAGCGGAGGCCATCATGTCGGCACCGCATCCGCTCAACCAGGCCGTCATCGCACAGGCGCTGCACGACCTGCGCAATGGGCAACTGCGGCGCTGCAAGGCGATGGGCTTCGGCGAGGAAGAACTGGACGCGCTCAAGCACCCCGAACTCGTGAGCATGCTGGTCAACGCCGTGGTGTCGTGGTGTTCGGTGTCGGTGAACCGCGATGTGCTGAAGCGGCTGTTGAGCCAGGTGCATGACGTCGAGCGCGAGATCGCCACGGTGGACCGCATGCTGCGCCTGGGCGCCAGCACGGAGATGGTGAGCCGGTTCTACGGTCTGACGCACCAGGAGGTCGCCCTGCGCCGCGACATCCTCGGACTGCCCAAGCGCAAGGGACGGCATCCGGTGCTGGACGAAGCGCAGGACACGGCGCTGTGGAAGCACTGGCAGGCCGGCATCGCCGAACGCGGCATCGCGCTGGACGACGAAGTGGCGATGCTGTCGCTGACCATGGACCTGGCCGAGACCTTGAGCCTGCCGATGTCGGTGATCTGGGCGGCGATACGCAACTGGATCGACCAGGGGCTGGTGTAGGTCATGGCGACGGACAGCGCACCACGGCGCGATGGCCCCGTTGCGCTGTCCACGTTGTTCGACGACGCGCTGCAGCAACTGTTGCTCCCTGCGCAACCGGCCGCGCACGGCACGGCCACGGCGCAAGCTGCTGCGCCGGCCAGCGACGGCTTTCTCTACAGCGGCAACCGCTATGAGAGTGTCCCGCGTGCGCTGTTCCTCGATCGGCGCCTGACGCCGCTGGAGCGCAATGCCTGGCAGGTGTTCCGCCTGCAGCTCAACGACGACGGCGTGACGGCTTTCCCGACCTACGACCAGCTTCGCCCCTACCTCGCTTCGATGCCCTGCGCGGCGCAAGCCTCGCACGAGACCGTGGCGCGCGCCTTGACGCTGCTGCGGCTGACGCGCTGGCTGAGCCTGGTGCGGCGGCGCCGCGATCCGAAGACCGGCCGCATCCTCGGCAACCTTTATGTCCTGCACGACGAGCCGCTGACACCGTTCGAGGCGATGCAGCTCGACCCCGACTACCTGGACCTGGTCAGCCAGGCGCTGACCCATGCCGCAAAGGCGGTGCAGATCGTCGGCATGAACACGCTGCGGGAGATCGCCGAAGACCCGATGCTCAACGGCCGCACGCTGCCCACGCGCCTGCAGGTGCTGGCACAGCGCATGGCCCGGCATGGCTGGGCCGAAGGGAGTTATCCACAAGAGGCTGTGGATCACGATTCCGAAGAAGGTCAGGACGGCTTGCTTCGGAATGTCGATCGCCCGTCTTCGGAATCCGAAGCAGGGTCGAAACCCGCGCCTGACGGCTCACTTCGGAATCCGAAGGAGGACCGTACTGTACGTATGGATCGTATAAATCAAGTACGTACAGTACCGCGCGCGAAGTCGCTGCAGCACCTGCGCCTGCCCGAACGCCTGCTGCGCCTGAAGGACGAGCAGCAAAGCGGCGCGCTGGTGGCCTTGCAGCAGGTGGACGAATCCCTGCGGCAGGCGGTGCTCGACGAATGGGATGCGCGCTGCCGCAACAGCGCAGTGCGCAACACCGCCGGCTACCTGTTCGGCATCATCCAGAAGGCGATCCGCGGGGAGTTCAAGGCCTGGGCAGGCGATGGCGGCTCGGCAGCAACGCCGGCGCCACTCTCTCGTCCAGCCGTGCCCACGCCCTCGCCGCCACCTGCCCCCAATGGCCCCGGTCGCGAGGCGGCGCGGGCCTACCTCGCGCGGCTGCGTTCGGCGCTGGGCGATCCCTGAGCAGCTATCCCCTGGGGATAGCCGGCACAGACAGCCTTCCCGAAACCACAACCGGGGACACGCCCGCTGCGGTTTGTTGACTGACGCCCTTCCGGGCGATGCCGATGCTGGCGGCTCGTTCCTTCACCGCGAGTCGTCACCATGGCCAACGAATCCCAGCAGCCCCTGCAGTTGAATCTCGGATCGCTGCGCAGCGCGATGTCGCTGACGCTGCACACCCACCACGCTTCACGTATCTGGCATGGCCGAGCGCCCGCCGAGGGGCGGCCCGGCATCATCGGCCTCAACGGTTACATCAGTGTGATGAACAAGATGAAGCGCGGCGCCGAGCAGGACGATCCCTACTCGGACTGGTGGATGCTGCGCATCGAGGACAAGCTGACGCAGACCAAGGCCAGCCTGCAGGCGCTGCGCGAACAGGTGGATCAGGCGCTGGCCGACGTGCCGCCCGCACTGTCCCTGGGCGAGAACATGAACGTGCAGCCGGTGAAGCTGCCGCTGTTCGTCAATGCGCAGCTCGGCTTCATGGCGGTGTACCTGCTGGCCGACTACGACGACTTGGCGCGCAAGCTGATCCTCGCCCACCACACCGCGCTGATCGACCGCAGCACGCTGGAACGCTGGCTCAACGACGGCGCGCACGCGCTGCGCAGCCTGTTCTCACTGGCACAGCAGTACCGCTACTCCGGCGCGACGCGCGACGACTTCGCCTCGAAGAACGCGGTGGCGCGGGCGGCGCTGGAGAAGTTCGGCGAGCTGCCGCAGGACATGCTCGAAGGCACGCGCCGCTCGCGCTTTGCGCCACCGATCGCGCGGCGGGCGGGCAAGCCCGGCGCCGCCGCAGATGCCGCGCCCGTCGCTGGCGCAGCCGACATGGCGGACGACGACCAGGACGGCGAAGGCGCCAAAGCATGACGGCATCATCGACCGGCCAACCGGCGCGCTTCCTGCAGCTGGAACAGGCGCGCTTCCTGCAGCTGGAACAGGCGGACTTCCAGCGCCTGGAACACGCGGGCTACCTAAAAGGCCTTTTACAACCTTTTAAGGGTAAGGGGAGTCTGGAGGCCTGGGCCAGCCAGTGCACGGCGCTGCGCGACGACTTGATCGGCCTGGCGCAGCGGCGCGTGCTTCAGCAGACACGGGCCTATCCCTTCTCGTTGCTCGACGTGCAACTGGCCCAGCAGACCACGGGCGCAGGCACGACCTTTCTGCGCTGGCGCAACCACGACCGTTCCTCGATGGGCGTGGCGCTATGGGAATCACTGCTCGACCGCCCGGCGACGCCGGCCTCGCTGATCGACGACCTGTACGCGATGGAGTTGCAGCGCATCGCGCTGAACATGCAGATCAGCCTCCTTCACACGCTGGGCCGCCAGGCCCAGGAGTGCGCCAGCAAGGCCGCGCAGGCCGAAGCGGCTTACCTGCGGCGTGTCCATGGGCATGCCGCGTCCGTTCCATCCACCACCCCCAAGGAGTCACCATGAGCACGCACTTCGTCGGCGAGGGCAACATCGGTTCTGCGCCGGACTACCACGAATTCCCCAACGGCAACGACGAGCCGCGCCGGCTGCTGCGCCTGAACGTCTATTTCGACAACCCGATCCCGAAGAAGGACGGCGAGTTCGAGGACCGCGG
>JAIOIA010000019.1:0-16460 GCA_019912745.1 Comamonas sp.
CGCAGATGCTTGGGCGTGCGGCCCAGCAGGCGATCGAATTGCATCTTGGCGGTGACCAGCGGGCGCGTGGCGCGAAAAATGGTGGAATTTTCGATGGCCGTGAGGTGTTCCGACAGGCCGCGCAGTTCGTGGCGCAGCCGGGTGGCTTCGCGTTGCCACTGGTCGGCCTGCTGCCGAAAGCTCGCGCTCTGGTCCTGCAGCAGCGCGGCCTGGGCCAGGCTGTGCTGCAGTTGCGGCTCCAGCAGCCCGAGGCGCGCCAGCAGCGGCTGGACCGTGGCCGACAGTGCCAGGTAGTCCGCCGACATGGGCCAGCCGAGCTCGACCTCGAGCCGCGCGGCGCCCACCAGTTGCGCGGCGGGGATGGGCAGCTCCAGCCAGGGATCCTCGCCCGTGAGCAGCAGCAGCGCCGGGCTGCTGGCGGGCAGCGGCCCCTGCCAGACGATGGATTGCAGCCGGGTGTTCGCCAGCAGGGCACCGGCGCCGTCCTCGCTGGCCCATTGCCATAGCGTGCCACCCTGGGCGTCCAGCAGGCGCAGGCGGTGCAGGTGCAGGAAGCCGGGCCGGTCGGCCGGGTCCAGGCGGATGGTGGTGGGCGCCGTGGCGCGCTCGGGCAGGGTGAAGCGCAGCGTCTGCCGCGCCTGACCCATGACGCCGGTGGCGCTGCGCTTGTCCTGCTCGGCGAAGCCCTGACCGTAGCCCACGTACAGCTGCGCGGTGAACAGGGCCGCGGCCGGCGCGTCGTCGGCCGCGAAGTCGTTGGCCACGGGCTCATCCACGGGCTGGGCCACGCCGATGAACTGGTAGGTGAGCGCATCGGGCGCGGCCAGCAGGTAGCGCGCGACGGGGGGCGGCAGGTCGTCGAAGCGTGCCTTGAACTCCGAATCGGGCAGCTCGCGGCGGATGGTGTCGAGCTCGCGCAATGCCCAGCGGTGCTCGCCCAGGAAGCGCCCGAGCGAGCGGCGCGTGAAAAAGCGCAGGTGGGTGCGGTCGAGCAGCCCTTCCTCGCGGTAGCGGAACTCGCCCTGCAGCAGCTCGGCGATGAGGCCGGCGTAACCGGCGTTGGGCACCGAGGTGAGCAACTGGCCGCCGCCCTTGAGCAGCAGGCGGCAGGCATCGAGCACGCGCTCGGGCGCGCTCAGGTGTTCGAGCACGTCGGCGCAGACGATGATGTCGTAAGTGTTGTGCTCGAATGTTTCCGGCAGATTGCAGGTTTCGAGGTTGGCGACGACCACGCGCCGGTAGTGCGGACGCGCGTGCGCGGCTTCAAGCTCGCTCCAGGTCAGGCCGTCGACGGTGCACTGCCGGGTTTCGCGCAGATGCTGGCCGAGCGCGCCGCTGCCGCAGCCCAGGTCGAGCACGGTGGCGCCCGCCGGGGTGAGACCGGCGAGGACGGAGAGCGAGGTGCGCTCGCCCTCGCGGATGCTGCGCAGGTAGACGTGCAGATCCGTGATGGTTTGTGTCATGGAGCGCGATTATCCCTGGGTCCCGCCATGGGCTGTATCGGCTTGCAGCGACAATAGCCGCCCTATGGGAGCGTCAGTTTCGACCGCTGGAAGAGGGCTGGTCGTGTCGGTGGTGAGCCACGGGCACGGCGCGGCCGTGCGGGCCTTGCTGGCCGATCTGGCGCGCGGCTCGGCGGGCGTGGTCACGCGCGTGGTGCTGACGCTCAATGCGCCGGGCGAGCCCGACCCGGTCGAGGCCGACGCGCCGTGGCCGTTTGCGCTGCAGGTGCGGCGCAATGCGCGCTCGCGCGGCTTTGGCGCCAACCACAACCGGGCGCTGCAGGGTGCGGATGAGGCCTTCGTCTGCGTGCTCAATCCGGACGTGCGGCTGCCCGTGGAGCCGTTTGCCGATTTGACCCGGCTGGCGGGCGCGCCGGGCGTGGGCGCGGCCTACCCGCTGCAGCTCGATGGCGATGGGCGGGTGCAGGACAGCGAGCGTGCGCTGCCCACGCCGCTGGCGCTGTGGCGCAGGCGCGTGCTCGGCCGCGGCGAGGCGCGCGTGGATTGGGTGAACGCGGCCTGCCTGGTGCTGCCCTTGCCGGTGTGGCGCCGGATGGGCGGCTTCGACGAGCGTTATTTCATGTATTGCGAGGATGTGGACCTGTGCCTGCGCCTGCGCCTGGCGGGCCTGCGCCTGGTGCGCGCGCCGGTGAGCGTGGTGCACGCGGGGCGGCGCGCGAGCCGGCGCAGCGTGGTGCATCTGGCCTGGCATGTGCGCAGCCTGCTGCGGCTGTGGTGCTCGCGCAGTTTTCGGGCGGCTTGCCGCCTGGCGCCGGTCGGCCGGACGGCGCTGGCGCGTGAAGGGCGGTCATGATCGTGCTGGCTGTCGTGGCGTTTCTTGTGACCCTGTGCTCGTCTGCCCTGGTGATCCGCTGGCTGGGGCGGCGCGCGGTGCGCTACGGTGCGGGCAAGCCGCAGCGCTTTCATGCGGGGGAGATTCCGCGCCTGGGCGGGGTGGCGCTGCTGGCGGGGCTGGGCGCGGGCTGGCTCGTCGGCGCCTGGCAGACGCTGGGCGGAGACCCGGGCTCGCTGCGGCTCGGTCCGGACGTGCTGCTGTGGCTGGTGGTGCTGCTGCCGGCCGTGCTGTGCGGCGTGCTCGAGGACATGACGCAGCGCATGAAGGTGGGCTGGCGCCTGACGATGACGCTGATTTCGGGCCTGCTGGCGCTGTGGCTGCTCGGTCTGAACGTGGTGCGGCTGGATTTGCACTGGCTCGATGCCGTGCTGCGGATGGCGCCCTGGCTGGGCATGGGCATCGTGCTGCTGGCGGTGGCGGGCCTGCCGCATGCGTTCAACATCATCGACGGCTACAACGGTCTGGCGGGCATGGTGGCCTTCATCATCAGCCTGGCGCTGGCGCATGTGTGCCTGCAGGTGGGCGACCGCCAGCTGGCGGCCATCGTCGTGTGCCTGGCGGGGGCGACGGCGGGTTTCCTGGTGTGGAACTATCCGCGCGGCCTGCTGTTCGCGGGCGATGGCGGGGCCTATCTCTGGGGCGGCGTGGTGGCGTTGGCAAGTATTGCGCTGGTGCAGCGCCACCCCCAGGTGTCGCCCTGGTTTCCGGCACTGCTGCTGATCTACCCGGTGTGGGAGACGGTGTTTTCCATCTACCGCAAGCTCGCGCGCGGCGAGTCGCCGGGTATGGCCGATGCGCTGCATTTTCATCAGCTCATTTACCGGCGCATCGTGCGCAGCGTGCTGTTCGAGGACGAGGCGCGGCGCATGCTCAAGCGCAACAACCGCACGGCGCCCTATCTGTGGGCCTTCACCATGCTGTCGGTCGCGCCGGCCGTGCTGTTCTGGAGCAACACGCCGGTGCTGCTGGCGGTGTGCCTGCTGTTTTGCGTGACCTATGTGGCGGCTTACGTGGCCATCATCCGGTTCCGGGTGCCGGACTGGCTCAGGTTCTGAGGCAGCAGTGCGGCACAATTTTTGGAATGCCTTTCTTTTTTGCCGTTCGCGGCCGAAGGCGCTCCCACCGTGGCTGAGAGTTTTGAATTTGTCCGGAGACCCGACATGACCGACTTCGCTTCCATCGCCGCCCGTGACAAGGCCGAGATCCTGGCCCAGGCGCTGCCCTACATCCGCGCATTTCACGGCAAGACGCTGGTGATCAAGTACGGCGGCAACGCCATGACCGACCCGGCGCTGCAGCAGGACTTCGCCGAGGACGTGGTGCTGCTCAAGCTCGTGGGAATGAACCCGGTGGTGGTGCACGGCGGCGGGCCGCAGATCGAGGCGGCCTTGAAGCGCCTGGGCAAGCAGGGCCGCTTCATCCAGGGCATGCGCGTGACGGACGCCGAGACCATGGAGGTGGTCGAGTGGGTGCTGGCGGGCGAGGTGCAGCAGGACATCGTCGGCCTGATCAACCAGGCGGGCGGCAAGGCCGTGGGCCTGACCGGGCGCGACGGCGGGCTGATCCGAGCGAAAAAGCTCAAGCTGCTGGACCCCAAGGACCCGAGCGTGGAGCACGACGTGGGCCAGGTGGGCGAGATCGTGGCGGTGGATTCGAGCGTGGTCAAGGCGCTGCAGGACGATGCCTTCATTCCGGTGGTCAGCCCCATCGGCTTCGGTGCGGACAACGAGAGCTACAACATCAACGCCGACGTGGTGGCGAGCCGCCTGGCCACCGAGCTGCAAGCCGAAAAGCTGCTGCTGCTGACCAACATCCCGGGCGTGCTCGACAAGCAGGGTCAACTGCTGCCGGAGCTGACCGCGGCGCAGATCGATGCGCTCATCGATGACGGCACGATCTCGGGCGGCATGCTGCCCAAGCTCGCGGGTGCGATCGAAGCCGCCAAGGCGGGGGTGAATGCGGTGCACATCGTCGATGGGCGCGTGCCGCATGCGATGTTGCTGGAGATTTTGACCGATCAGGCGTATGGGACGATGATCCGGGGGTAGCGCCATGGCACAAGCGTGCACCTCTTTGCTGCCAGCGGGTCTGCTCGATTTGCTGCGCGATGTGTTGCGCCTTTTCCCAAGCGTGCGCCTGGCGGTGTTGTTTGGTTCGATGGCGCAGGGGAGCGCGCGTGCTGACAGCGATCTGGATCTGGCGGTAGATGCCGGACAGACGCTGACCGCCAAGCAGCGCTTGCAGTTGACCCGGGCGCTGGCGCAAAAGACCGGGCGAGCGGTGGATCTGATCGATTTGACCGATGTCGGCATGCCGCTGTTGGGGCAGATTGTGCGGCATGGCGTGCGGGTGGTCGGCGGTTCATCCGACTTCGGGCGCTTGATGAGCCGCAGCCTGATCGAGCAGGCGGACTTCATGCCGCTCAGGGAGCGCATCCTGGGCGAGAGGCGGCTGGCATGGATAGGCAGGTGATGGACAGAAGCTTGAGTCGCTGCGCCGCTGCTTGCGGCGCATCGAGCAGAGGTGCCCGCCGCAGCCGCAGATGCTGGAGGGCGCCCCTGATCTGCAAGACATCCTGTCGCTGAACCTGATGCGGGCGGTTCAGTTGGCGATGGACATGGGCGCGCACATCATCGCGGGGCTGGAAGTCGCCGCGCCAGGCACGATGGGTGAGACTTTCGACGTGCTGGCCGATCAAGGCGTGCTCGATGGCGCCTTGGCCTTGCAACTCAAGAAGGCCGTGGGCTTTCGCAACATCGCGGTGCACAACTACGATGCGATCAACTGGCGCATGGTGCATGCGTTGGCACCAGATCACTTGGTCGATTTCTCGCGTTTTGCCACGTCCGTCGTGGAGTGGGTGCAGACGCAACCTTCTTGATCGGGTGTCGGCGGGTGCTTGACGAAAGAGGTCGATTGCGCAGAAAATAGCACGACCGTTCGTTTTATTTCCATGCCTGTCTCACTTGTCACCCCCGATTCCAGCGCCCGCCGTGGCGCGGGCCGCGTCGCGCACAAGGGTCAACTGACCAAGGCGACCATCCTTGATGCGGCCTTGCAGCTTGCCACCCAGGTGGGGCTGGAGGGCTTGTCGATCGGCGCCGTCGCCGAGGCGGCGGGCATGAGCAAGTCGGGCGTGTTCGCGCATTTCGGCTCGCGCGAGGAATTGCAGATTTCCGTCATCCACGAATACCACCAGCGCTTCGAGCTGGAGGTGTTTCACCCCTCGATGCAAGAGGCGCGCGGGCTGCCGCGCCTGAAGGCGCTGTTCGATCACTGGATGCAGCGCACCTCGGTCGAGATCGATTCGGGCTGCCTCTACATCAGCGGTGGCGCCGAGTTCGACGATCGCCCCGGCCCGGTGCGCGACGCGCTGGCCGATTCAGTGCGCATCTGGCTGGCGGCGATGCGCCGCGCCATCGTGCAGTGCAAGGAGTGCGGCCATTTGCGCGCGGATACCGACGAGGCGCAGATGCTGTTCGGCATCCACGGCCTGATCCTGGCGCTGCACTACGAGGCACGTTTTCTCAAGATGCCGGGCGCGATCGAGCGCGCGCATCGCGGTTTCGACAACCTGCTCGAGCGCTACGCCGCCGAGTGATTCTTCACCCTCACCCACACCTCTCAGGAGAGTTCACATGCCCACCTATACCCCGCCGCTGCGCGACATGCAGTTCGTGATGCACGAGGTGTTCAAGGTCACCGAAGAATTCAAGGCCATGCCGCGCTATGCCGAGGTGGACGTGGACACGGTGAACGCGGTGCTGGAAGAGGCCGGAAAGTTCGCCGCCGAGGTGGCGTTTGCGCTGAACATCAGCGGCGACACCGAGGGCTGCCGGCTCGACCCGGCGACGCACGAGGTGACCACCCCCAAGGGCTTCAAGGAGGCCTACCGGCAGTATGTGGAAGGTGGCTGGCCCGCGCTCTCGTGCGAGCCCGAGTACGGCGGGCAGGGCTTGCCGTATGCGGTGAACCAGTGTCTGTACGAGATGCTCAACAGCGCCAACCAGGCCTGGACGATGTACCCGGGCCTCTCGCATGGCGCCTACGAGGCGCTGCACGCGCACGGCACGGACGAGCAGAAGAAGACCTACCTGCCCAGGCTCACCAGCGGCGAGTGGACCGGCACCATGTGCCTGACGGAGCCGCACTGCGGCACCGACCTGGGCCTGCTGCGCACCAAGGCCGAGCCCGTGGGCGACGGCACGTACAGGATCACCGGCAACAAGATTTTCATCAGCGCGGGCGAGCACGGCTTCACCAGCAACATCGTGCATCTGGTGCTCGCGCGCCTGCCCGATGCGCCCAAGGGTTCCAAGGGCATCAGCCTGTTCGTGGTGCCCAAGTTCAAGGTCAATGCCGACGGCAGCCTGGGCGAGCGCAACCCCATTTTCTGCACCGCGCTGGAACACAAGATGGGCATCCACGGCAACGCCACCTGCGCGCTGGCGCTCGATGGTGCCGTGGGCACGCTGGTGGGCGAGCCGAACAAGGGGTTGGCGGCGATGTTCGTGATGATGAACACGGCGCGCCTGGGCGTGGGCAACCAGTCGCTGGGCCTCACGGAGGTGGCGTTCCAGAACGCGCTCGCCTACGCCAAGGACCGCATCCAGATGCGCAGCCTCTCGGGCAAGAAGGCCAAGGACAAGGAGGCCGATCCCATCATCTTTCATCCCGACGTGCGCAAGATGCTGCTCACGGCGCGCGCCTGGGCCGACGGCGCGCGCGCGCTGCAGGTGTTTTGCTCGGTGCTGGTGGACAAGGCGCACCACCACCCTGACGAGAAGGTGCGCAAGGACAGCGACGCGCTGGTCGCGCTGCTCACGCCCATCGTGAAGGCTTTCGTGACCGACAACGGCTTTGCCGCGACCAACGCCTGCATGCAGGTGTTCGGCGGCCACGGCTACATCAAGGAATGGGGCATGGAGCAGTTCGTGCGCGATGCCCGCATCAACATGATCTACGAGGGCACGAACACGGTGCAGTCGCTCGACCTGCTGGGGCGCAAGGTGCTGGGCGACCAGGGCGCGGTGCTGAAGAAGTTCGGCAAGCTCGTGGGGCAACTGGTGCAGGAAGAGGGCGTGAACGAGGCCATGGCCGAGTTCATCAACCCGATCGCGATTCTGGGCGATCAGATGACCAAGTTCACCACCGAGATCGGTTTCAAGGGCTTCCAGAACCCCGACGAGGTGGGCGCGGCCGCCGTGGACTACCTGCGCGTGGCCGGGCATCTGGTGTTCGGCTACCTGTTCGCGCGCATGGCGCAGGTGGCGCTGCGCGAGATTGCCGCAGGCAGCCAGGACCCGTTCTACACCGCCAAGCTGCAAACGGCGCGCTTTTACTTCGCCAAGCTCTTTCCCGAGACCGCCACGCTGATGCGCACCGCGCGCGCGGGCAGCAAGAGCCTGATGGACACCGACGCGGTGCTGGCTTGAGTTGGGTTTGCTCCCTCCCCCTCTGGGGGAGGGCAGGGGTGGGGGCCAGCGGCGCTGGCTAGCGCGAATGGCTTGGCATGGTGCCGACAAGCCCCATCCTCACCTTCCCCCAGAGGGGGAAGGAGTAAGGCAGAAATCAGAACGTTTTACCGATGGAGCCCTTATGTACAAAGCGCTGACAGCTATTCTTGCAGTAGTGATCGCGGCCCCGGTGTGGGCCCAGATGACCCCCTTGGGCACCTGGAACAGCATCGACGACAAGACTGGCCAGCCCAAGGCCGAAATCCAGATCGTGGACAAGGATGGGGCGCTCAGCGGGCGCGTCATCAAGAGTCTGCAGCCCAGCAGCGAGCCGCTGTGCACCGAGTGCACGGACGACCGCAAGGACCAGCCCAAGATCGGCATGGAGATCATCCGTGGCGGCAAGCAGGCCGAGGGCGGTGACGTCTGGGAGGGCGGCCGGATTCTCGACCCCGAGAACGGCAAGGACTACCGCGCGACCTTCACCCCGATCGACGGCGGCAAGCAGCTGCAGGTGCGTGGTTTCATCGGGCCGTTCTTTCGCACGCAGGTGTGGAAGCGCGTGCAGTGATTCAGCTTTTCAGAGATAACCATGACCCGTTTCAACGTGAAAAAAGTCGCCGTGCTCGGCGCGGGCGTGATGGGCGCGCAGATTGCGGCGCATCTCGTCAATGTGAAGGTGCCGGTCGTGCTGTTCGACCTGCCCGCCAAGGAAGGCCCCAAGAGCGCGATCGCGCTCAAGGCGATTGCCAACCTCAAGAAGCTCAAGCCCTCGCCGATCGGCGTGGCGGGTGACGTGGACCTGATCCAGCCCGCCAACTACGAAGAGCACATGGCGCTGCTCGGCGAATGCGACCTGGTGATCGAGGCGATCGCCGAGCGCATGGACTGGAAGCAGGACCTGTACCACAAGATCGCGCCGCATGTGGCGGAGCACGCGCTGCTCGCCTCCAACACCTCGGGCCTGTCGATCACCAAGCTCTCGGAAGCCTTGCCCGAGCCACTGCGCCCGCGCTTTTGCGGCATCCATTTCTTCAACCCGCCGCGCTACATGCCGCTGGTGGAGCTGATCAAGACGCCGACGACCGAGGCGCAGGTGCTCGACCACCTGGAGGCCTTCGTCACCAGCGGCCTGGGCAAGGGCGTGGTGCGCGCCAAGGACACGCCCAACTTCATCGCCAACCGCATCGGCATCGCGGGCATCCTCTCGACCATGCAGGAGGTGCAGAAGTACGGCCTGACGTTCGACGTGGTGGACGACCTCACGGGCAAGAAGCTCGGGCGCGCATCGAGCGGCACCTTCCGCACCGCCGACGTGGTGGGGCTGGACACGCTGGCGCACGTCATCAAGACCATGCAGGACAACCTGAGCCTGGCCACCGACCCGTTCTACGACAGCTTCAAGACCCCGGCGGTGCTGGAGAAGCTCTTGGCATTGGGCAACATGGGCCAGAAGACCAAGGCGGGTTTCTACAAGAAGGTGGGGCGCGACATCCTGCGCTTCGAGCTGGAGAGCGAAGACTACGTGCCTGCCGGTGCCAAGGCCGACGACGTGTATGCGCGCATGCTCAAGCGCCCGGCAAGCGAGCGCCTGCAACTGCTGCGCGATGCGACGGGCGCGCAGGGTCAGTTTCTCTGGGCCATCCTGCGCAACGGCTTTCACTATGCGGCCGTGCACCTGGCCGACATCGCCGAGACCGCGCGCGACGTCGATCAGGCGATGCGCTGGGGCTTCGGCATGAAGCAGGGCCCGTTCGAGCTGTGGCAGGAAGCCGGCTGGCTCGAAGTCGCGAGGATGATCCAGGAGGACATAGACGCAGGCAAGGCGCTGTGCCAGGCGCCGCTGCCCGAGTGGGTCTTCAAGGGGCCGGTGGCGGACGCCGGTGGCGTGCACACCGCGCAGGGTTCGTGGAGCCCGTCTTCTGGAAAATTCGTAGCGCGCCGCGCGCTCCCCGTCTACGCAAGACAGCATTTTCCTGAAAAATTGCGGGGCGAGGACAACCTGCCCGACTGGCGCGTGGCGGGCACCACCATCTCCGAAGGCGACGGCGTGCGCGTCTGGACGCTGGACCAGAACTGCGCCGACGAAGACCGGGTGCTGATCGCCTCGCTCAAGAGCAAGATGCACGCGATCAGCCCGGCGGTGATCGAGGAACTCTCCGAGGCGCTGGCTCTGGCCGAGCGCGACTACGCGGGCCTCGTCATCTGGTCGGGTGATGCGCCCTTCAGCGTGGGCGCCGACCTGCAGGCGGCGATGCCGGCCTTCATCGCCGCGGGCATCGATGCCATCGACGGCCTGCAGCAGGAATTGCAGGGCCTGATGCTGCGCATCCGCTACGCGCAGGTGCCGGTGGTCTCGGCGATTCACGGCATGGCGCTGGGCGGCGGCTGCGAGCTGGCGGTGCACAGCGCGCGGCGCGTGGCGCACATGGAGAGCTACATCGGCCTCGTCGAGGTGGGCGTGGGCCTGGTGCCGGGCGCGGGCGGCCTGACCTACATCGCGCGCCGCGCGGCGGAGAACGCGCAGTCGAGCACGGGCAAGGACTTGCTGCCCTTCCTCACCGAAGGCTTCACCGCGGCGGCCATGGCCAAGGTGGGCACGAGCGCGATCGAGTCGCGCCAGCTTGGCTACCTGCTCGATTCCGATCTCATCGTGCCGCACAAGGATGAGCTGCTGTTCGTCGCCGTCAACGAGGCGCGCTCCATGGCCCGCGGCGGCTGGCGCGCACCGCTCAAGCGCACCTTCCCGGTGGCGGGCAGGAGCGGCATCGCGACGATCAAGGGTTCGCTCGTGAACATGCGCGGCGGCGGCTTCATCAGCGACCACGACCAGCACATCGCCACCCTGATCGCCGAGGTCGTCTGCGGCGGCGACGTGGACGCGGGCACGCTGGTGAACGAGGAATATTTGATGCGCCTGGAGCGCCAGGCGTTTTGCGCGCTGATCCAGCACCCGAAGACGCAGGAGCGGATTCTGGGGATGCTGAGCACCGGCAAGCCCGTGCGCAACTGATCGCGGCAAAGGAAATACACCATGAGCAAGCAAATCCAAGACGCCTACATCGTCGCCGCCACGCGCACGCCGATCGGCAAATCGCACAAGGGCTTTTTCCGCAACACGCGGCCCGACGACCTGCTGGCCACCATCCTCCGTGCGGCGCTGGCGCAGGTGCCCAGTCTCGACCCCGCGGCGGTGGAAGATGTCATTTCCGGCTGCGCCATCCCCGAGGCGCAGCAGGGCCTGAACGTGGCGCGCATCGCCGCCGTGCTCGCGGGCCTGCCCAAGAGCGTGGGCGGCATCACGGTGAACCGCTTCTGCGCCTCGGGCCTGTCGGCCGTGCAGATGGCGGCCGACCGCATCCGCGTGGGCGAGGCCGAGGTGATGATCGCCGCGGGCGTGGAGAGCATGAGCATGGTGCCCATGATGGGCAACAGCCCCAGCCTGTCGCCCGCCATCTTCGCGGGCGGCGATGAGGACGTGGGCATTGCCTACGGCATGGGCCTCACGGCCGAGAAGGTGGCGCAGCAGTGGAAGGTGACGCGCGAGGCCCAGGATGCGTTCGCGGTCGAATCCAACCGCCGCGCGGTGGCGGCGCAGCAGGCCGGGCGCTTTGCCAACGAGATCACGCCGATCGAGGTGGTTGCACGCGGGCTGGATCTGGCCACGGGCGAGCCCACGACGGCCACACGGACAGTGAACCTGGACGAAGGCCCTCGCCCCGATACGACCATGGAGGGCCTGGCCAAGCTGCGCACGGTGTTCGCCGCGCGCGGCACGGTGACGGCGGGCAACAGCAGCCAGACGAGCGACGGCGCGGGCGCGCTCATCCTCGCGAGCGAATCCGCCGTGAAGCGCTTCAACTTGAAGCCCCTGGCGCGTTTTGTCAGTTTCGCCAGCCGCGGCGTGCGACCCGAGATCATGGGCGTGGGCCCGATCGAGGCGATTCCGGCGGCTTTGAGACTGGCGGGCCTGAAACACGAGGACATGGGCTGGATAGAACTCAACGAGGCCTTCGCCGCGCAGTCGCTCGCCGTGATCAACACGCTGGGCCTGAACACAGCCGTGGTCAACCCCATGGGCGGCGCGATTGCGCTCGGCCACCCGCTGGGCGCCACCGGCGCGATCCGCTCGGCCACGGTGGTGCATGCGCTGCAGCGCGAGAACCTCAAATACGGCATGGTCACGATGTGCGTGGGCATGGGGCAGGGCGCGGCCGGCATCTTTGAGCGCGTCTGATCCGCGGGACTGGCGCGGCATGCAGGCGTTCACGCTCACGCACGGCGGCGCGCCGCTGGCCGTCACGCGGCATGAAAGCAGCGGACCCGCGCGCGCCAGCGTGGTCATCGGCGGCGCCATCGGCGTGCCGCAGCGCTATTACCAGGACTTCGCGGCCTGGCTCGCGCGCCAGGGCTTTCACGTCCTCACCTTCGACTGGCGCGGGCAAGGGCAGTCGCTGCGGGGGCCGATGCGCGCGGTGCGCGCCTCGCTGCAGGACTGGGTGGCGGATTACGAGGCGGTGATCGCCCACTCGCGCGAGGCGCTGCCGCAGCGCCCGCTGCTGCTCGTCGGTCACAGCCTGGGCGCGCAGCTGCCGGGCCTGTTCGCCCATCCCGAGCGGGTGGACGGCCTGCTGGCGGTGGCCGCGGGCAGCGGCTACTGGCGCGTGAATGCGCCGGAGCTCAGGCGCACCATCCTGCCGTTCTGGTACGTGGTGATGCCGCTCACCACCACGGTGTGCGGCTACTTTCCCGGCGCGCGCCTGGGCATGATCGGCGACCTGCCCGCCGGCATTGCCTGGCAGTGGCGCCGCTGGTGCCTGAATCCCTTGTACGGCATGGGCGCGGAACGGGCGCGGGAGCGCTATGCACGGGTGCGCTTTCCCATCCACCTGCTGCGCGTGGGCGATGACGACATGATGAGCGAGCAGGCCAACCGCGATCTGCTGGCCATGTATCCGGGTGCGGCGCAGACCATGGAATGCGTTGGGCCCGAAGACGCGCAGGGCCAGCGCATCGGCCACCTGGGTTTGTTCAAGGCGCGCTTCGAGCCGCTGCTGTGGCCGCGCGCCGAGGCGGTGCTCGGCCGCTGGTGCGCCGTCGCGCAGACGACCGGGGCGGCGGCCGATTGTGGGCACACTACGGCTTCATGACTGCGACAACCTCTCTTCATCCGCTCGACGATGCACTCGCGCTTGTGCCGGGTGCGCCCGACATCTTCACCGGCCGCACGACGGCGCCCTACTGGAACATGGTGGGGCCGTTCGGCGGCATCACCGCCGCCGCCCTGCTGCAGGCGGTGATGCGGCACCCGGCGCGCCTGGGCGAGCCGCTGTCCCTGACCGTGAACTACGCCAGCGCCGTGGCCGAGGGGCCGTTCGAGCTGCGCGCCGTGCCCGTGCGCACCAACCGCTCGACGCAGCACTGGTCCATCACGCTCACGCAGCCCGGCAAGGACGGCGCGGCGCAGGTGATGAGCACGGCCACCGCCATCACGGCCGTGCGCCGCGACACCTGGAGCACCACCGACCTGCGCATGCCGCGGGTGCCCGCGCCCGAGGCCTGCGCGCTGGCGGACGCGCCCATTCCCGTGGAGTGGGTCAGGCGTTATGCCATGCGGCCCGTGAGCGGCATGCCGCCCGAGCGCTGGGATGGCGCCGAGGGCGACAGCCTGAGCCAGCTCTGGGTGCGCGATGCGCCCGAGCGGGCGCTGGACTTCGTCGCGCTGGCGGCGCTGTGCGACGTGTTCTACCCGCGCGTGTGGCGCCGCCGCGCGCTGCGGGTGCCGGCGGGCACGGTGTCGATGACGGCGTACTTCCATGCGGGCAGCGAACTGCTGGCGCAGACCGGTGCCGGCTGGCTGCTGGCGCAGGCGCGCGGGCAGGAGTTTCGCAACGGCTTTTTCGACCAGACGGCGCAGCTGTGGAACGAGGCGGGGCAGATGCTGGCCACGTCCCATCAGATCGTCTACTACAAGGAGTGAACACATGAGCGAGCCGGACATCCTGGTACATGCCGAAGCGGGCGTGACCACGATCACCTTCAACCGCGTGGACAAGAAGAATTCGTTCACCGAGGCCATGTACGGCGCGATGGCCGACGTGCTGAACGCCGCCGCCGAGGATGCGGGTGTGCGCTGCGTCGTTTTCCAGGGCGACGTAACGGTGTTTTCCGCCGGCAACGACATCGGCGACTTCCTGCGCCAGGGCGCGCAGGCGCAGACCGCCGACCTGACGCAGCGCGCGGTGTGGCGTTTCTTGAACGCCATCGCCACCTTCCCCAAGCCGCTCGTCGCGGCCGTCTGCGGCCCGGCCGTGGGCGTGGGCACGACGCTGCTGCTGCACTGCGACCTGGTCTACGCGGGCGACAACGCGGCGTTTGCGCTGCCCTTCGTGAACCTGGGGCTGTGCCCCGAGGCGGCGTCCAGCCTGCTGCTGCCGAAGATGCTCGGCATGCACCGCGCGGCCGAGGCGCTGATGCTGGGCGAGCCCTTCATGGCCGAGGCGGCGCTGGAGGTGGGGCTGGTCAACCGCGTGGTGCCGCCGACCGAGTGCAACGCGGTGGCCCAGGCGCAGGCGCGCAAGCTCGCGGCCAAGCCGCTGTCGGCGCTGATGGAGACCAAGCGGCTGATGAAGGGCGCGCAGACTCAAGAGGTGCTCGACCGCATGCAGGAGGAGGGACAGTCGTTCTCGCGGCTGATGCGCTCGCCGGCGGCGAAGGAGGCGTTCGCGGCGTTCATGCAGAAGAGGAAGCCGGATTTCAGCGGGATGTGATCGCCGGGGGGCACGCCTGTGGAGAGAAAAGCGGCTCACGGGCCGCTTTTTTTGTCGCGTGCCCGGGCCGCGTGATCTTCGCTGCCGATATTTTTACAAAGCAAGCGCTTGATTAAATTAAAAAGCTTTGCTACGCTGCGTGCATGGCCGAATCCCGCGCACATGTTTCCCTCGTTGAACCAGTTCCCCGGCGTCCGCGCGGGCGTCCGCGCAAGAGCGCCGAGCATCCCGACGAAGGCAACCGCCGGCGCGAGCTGATGGAGCATGCGGCGCGGCTGTTCCTCGTCAAGGGCTACGCGGCGACGACGACGCGCGACATCGCGGCGGCGATGGGCATGCACAGCGGCTCGCCCTTCTATTACTTCAAGAGCAAGAGCGCGCTGCTGTACGCCGTGATGCGCGAGGGCATGGAGCGGGCGGCGGCGAGCCAGCAGCAGGCGCTCGCCGCGCTGGCGCCCGATGCCGACGCGCACGCGCGCCTGCGGGTGCTGATCCGCCACCACTTCGACATCCTGCTGGGGCCGGCGAGCGGCTTCATTCCGGTGATGCTCTATGAGTGGCGCTCGCTCACGGCGGTGCAGAAGAAGGGTGTCTCGCAGATCAAGGATGCGTACGAGGCGGCGTGGATGCCCACGCTGGAGCACCTGGCGGACGCCGGGTGGCTGCGCGCCGAGCCCTCGGTGGCGCGGCTCTTCATTTTTGGTGCACTGAACTGGTCGGTGCAGTGGTTTCACGCGCGCGGCAGCCATTCGCTCGATGAACTGACCGACGAGGCGCTGCGCTTGTTTGCGGGGCAGGCATGAACTATCGATCCATCTTTGCGGCCGGGCTGTTTGCCGGCCGCACCGCCATCGTGACCGGCGGCGGCTCGGGCATAGGGCGCTGCACGGCGCATGAACTGGCGGCGCTGGGCGCGCACGTGGTGCTCGTCGGGCGCAAGCAGGACAAGCTCGACGCCGTGCGGCGCGAGATCGAAGCCGACGGCGGACAGGCGAGCTGGCAGGTCTGCGACATCCGCGACGAGGCGCGCGTGCGCGAGGTGGTGGCGGCCATCGTGGCCGCGCGCGGGCGCATCGACGCGCTCGTGAACAATGCGGGCGGGCAGTACATGACGCCGCTGGAGGCCATCAGCGCCAAGGGCTGGGAGGCCGTAGTGGCGAGCAACCTCACGGGCGGCTTTCTCATGGCGCGCGAGTGTTATCTGCAGAGCATGCAGGCGCACGGCGGCGCGGTGGTGAACATCGTCGCCGACATGTGGGGCTCGATGCCGGGCATGGGCCACAGCGGCGCGGCACGCGCGGGCATGGTGAGCTTCACCGAGACCGCCGCGCTCGAGTGGGCCAGGAACGGCGTGCGCGTGAACGCGGTGGCGCCAGGCTACATCGCCTCCAGCGGCATGGACCACTACCCGCCCGAGGCCGGCGAGATGCTGCGCGCCATGCGCCAGACCGTGCCCGAGGGGCGCTTCGGCACCGAGGCCGAGGTGTCCGCGGCGATCGCCTTTCTGCTGAGCCCGGCGGCGAGCTTCATCAGCGGCAGCGTGTTGCGCGTCGATGGCGCGCGGCCGCAGGCGCGCATGGGCTGGAAGATGCAGCTGCCGAGCGATGAGGCGCGCCAGCGCGACGCGGTGCGGCCTTACGACGGTTTTCACCGGGCGGTCACGCCCCGGGTGTTCGCGGATCAAGAGACGGGGAAACCGGCATGAACATGCCTTTTGCATCGCGCTGGAACACCGCCGGCGCCCAGGCGCAGGAGCGGCGCGCGCACATGCTCGCGCGCATCGGTGCGCTGCGCGCGCTGGAGCAGCGCGCGGCCGACGCCTCGGCCCAGGCCGGACCGCGCTTCGCCAGGCGCCACCAGCTGCTGCCGCGCGAGC
>JAIOIA010000187.1:0-2934 GCA_019912745.1 Comamonas sp.
GGGCCCACCCGTGCCCTCGAAGCCCAGCGTATAGCTGCTGGGCGGGTGGATGTCCGAGAGCGTGATCGCGCCCTTGAACCTGGCGCTGACGGGGCCGATCTTCAGCGCCATCGTGATCGCCCAGGCGTTTTCGCCCGTGGCCTCGATGCTGTCGCAGCCGGGGATGCAGGCCTTGAGCACCTCGGGGTCGTTGAGCGCGTCCCAGGCCTGTTGCTGGGTGATGGCCAGGGGCCGTGAGCCTTGCATTTCCATGGATGTTTCTCCTGGGCGTTTGGATTCAGGTTTTGAGCAGACGTGCGATCGCACCCGCGAGTTCGTGCAGTTTGGTGACGTTGTGCACCGCCACCATGCCATCGGCTGCCTTGTGGAGCTCGGCCGCGCCGCGCGCGATCGGTTCGTAACCGCCAAAGCGCAGCAAGGGATTGAGCCATAGCAGCGTGCGCGTGTGGTGCTTGAGCCAGGCGAGTTCCCTTTTGAGCGGCTCGGGCTCATCCGTGTCCAGCCCGTCGCTCACCAGCAGCACCAGCGTGCGCCGTCCGACGAGGCGCCGGGCATGGCGCTCGCGCAGCTGCGCGAGCGACGCGCCCAGGCGCGTGCCTCCGGCAAAGTCGTCGATCGCCTGCCCCGCGGCGAGCAGCATGGCGTCGGTGTCGGCAAGCCGAAACGCCGCGTTCAGATCGGTCAGGTGCGAGCCGAACGCGAAGACGTCGCGGCGCACCGCGAGGCCGCGCCCGCCCGCTTGCGTGCGCGCCGTGGCGCAGTGCAAAAAAGCCAGCAGCAGGCGCGCATAGCGCTCCATCGAGCCCGAGACATCGACGAGCACCAGCAGTGGCAGCGGCGCGCGGCGGCGCGTGAGGCGGTGCAGCGCCATCACGTCGCCGCCGCACTGGGCCGCCGCGCCGAAGGTGCGGCGCCAGTGGATGCGCGGCCCGCGCGTGCCGCCGTGCGTGCGCCGCGCGGCCACCGTGGGCAGCGGCAGCGGGATGTCGCGCACCAGGCGCTCGACGAGCCGGTATTCGCTGGCCGTGAGCTGGTTGAAATCGGCCGTCTTGATGCGCGCGATGTGGCTCGCGGTCATCGCCGCGTCCAGGTCGATCGCGTCTTCCTTGGCGGGCGCGCTTTGCGACTTTGGCGGCGACAGCGCCTCGGCCACGCGCGGGCGGCGTTTGGGCGTCTTGGCGTGTCCATCGGCGCGCGGCAGCATCTGCGCGAGCAGCTTGTTGGCGAGCTTGGGGTCGCGAAAGAAGGCGTCGAACAGTTCGCGAAACACGGCGCGATCCTGCTCGCGCGCGATCAGCACGGCTTCGAGCGCGGCACTGGCATCGTCCTTTTGCGACACGCCCACCCAGTTCAGTGCCTGCTGCGCCAGCGCGATGCGGGAAGCGTCGATGGGCACGCCCGCGCGGCGCAGCATGCGGCAGAAGGCGCTGAGGTTGCCCGCGAGCTTGCCGTGGCGCGCATCGCCGAGCTGGACGACGCGTTCGGGCGCGGGACTCAGTGGCGCATCCATGGCCGTGGCCCGCCTCAGTTGGCGCCGCCGCCCTGCGCGGCCACCTGCAGCACCTCGGCGGCCAGTGCCTGGTTCAGGGCCGCCACGTCGTCGCGCTGCTTGAAGAGAATGCCGGCGGTGTCCTGCACCACCTCGGGGTCCAGCGCCAGGGTGTCGAGCGCGACCAGCGCGCGCGCCCACTCCACCGTCTCGGCAATGCCGGGCGCGCGCTGAAAATTGCCGTCGAAAGGCGGGCTGCGCAGTTGCTGCACGAAGGCCGCCACCTGCTCGGTGAGCCGGGCGGGGGCCTCGGGCACGAGCGCGCGCACGATGGCCAGCTCGCGCTCGCGGTCGGGGTAGTCGAGCCAGTGGTACAGGCAGCGGCGCTTGACCGCGCCATTGAGCTCGCGCGTGCGGTTGCTCGTGAGCAGCGTCACGGGCGGCACGCTCGCGCGCACCGTGCCGAGTTCGGGAATGCTCACCTGGTATTCGCCCAGGTATTCGAGCAGGAAGGCCTCGAACGGCTCGTCGGCGCGGTCCACCTCGTCGATCAAGAGCAGTGCGCCGGGCGCCGGGGTCTCCAGCGCCTGCAGCAGCGGGCGGCGCACGAGGTAGCGCGGCTGGTAGACCTCCTGCTCCAGCTCGCTGCTCGGCGCCTGGCCCTCGGCCGCGCGCAGGTGCAGCAGTTGCGCAGCGTAGTTCCACTCGTAGAGCGCCTCGCGCTGCTCCAGGCCGTCGAAGCACTGCAGCCGGATGAGCGGACGCCCGAGCACCTGCGCCAGCGCCTTGGCCAGCTCTGTCTTGCCCACGCCCGGCTCGCCCTCCAGCAGCAACGGGCGCTGCAGCTTGAGCGCCAGGAACACGGCGGTCGCCAGGCGCCGGTCGGCAAAGTAGCCGTGCTGGCGCAGCCCTGCGGTGAGCTCATCGATGGTGTTGCATTCGCAGGGGGAGGTGGTGGGCATGCAATACTTCTGAAAAGAGAGCTGTCAGCGCTTATGAGGTAAGCGCTGGAGACCGAAAAAACTCAAAATTTTTGGCGCGCAATCCGCCGGGGATCGCGCGCCCGTGGCGCCGCTCAGGCCAGTGCCTGGGCGACGGCGCGCTGCGCCATGACGCCGACCAAGTGGGCGCGGTACTTGGCCGAGCCGTGCAGGTCGCTGGAGAGCTCGTCCGCGTCGGTGCCGACGCCCGCGGCCGCTTCGGGCGTGAAGCTGGCCGTGAGCGCCTGCTCCATCGCGCCGTGGCGAAACACGCCGCTGCCCCCGCCCGTCACGGCCACGCGCACGCCCGCGCCGGTCTGCGCGACAAAGACGCCGATCAGCGCGAAGAGCGAGGCCGGCTGCGGGAACTTCATGTACGCGGCCCTCGAAGGGATCGGAAAGCTCACCGCGGTGATGATCTCGCCCTCGTCCAGCGCCGTGGTGAACAGGCCCTGGAAGAAGTCG
>JAIOIA010000188.1:0-3920 GCA_019912745.1 Comamonas sp.
GCGCGCGCGGTGTCCGCTTCCACCGTGCCGCGGCGCACGTGGCCTTCGTTGTCCAGGGCTTCGAACGAGAACGCGGGCATGGTGGCGCAATGGTAGCGTCAGACCGCCATCGCGCGCGCGGTGATGTCGAGCGAGCGCAGCCGCAGGTCGGCGTCAAAGATGTCGCAGACCATCATGAATTCATCGGCCTGCGTGGCTTCGTGAATCGCGGCCAGGCCGGCGCGCACCGTGTCGGGCCCGCCGATCACGGCCAGCGCCAGAAAATCGGCGATGGCCATGCGTTCGGCTTCGCCCAGTTGCGCCATGAAGTCGTGCATGGGCGGCGCCAGCAGACCGCGCCGCCCGGTGATGATGCCCAGCACCCGCTGGTAGGTGCTGCTGGCCAGATACTCGGCTTCGGCGTCCGTGGGGGCGGCGATCACCGGCACGCCGACCATCACCCAGGGCTGGGCGAGCACGCTGGAGGGGCGAAATTCCTGCCGGTACACCGCGAGGGCCGCTTGCAGCAGGCGCGGGGCAAAGTGCGAGGCGAACGCGTAGGGCAGCCCCTTGTGCGCGGCCAGGCGTGCGGAAAAGAGGCTGGAGCCCAGCAGCCAGATCGGCACCTCGGTGCCCGCGCCCGGCACGGCGGTGATCGCCTGCCCCGGCTGCGCGGGGCCGAGCAGGCGCTGCAGCTCGCTCACGTCGCGCGGGAAGTCCTCCTCGCTTTCGATCCGGTCGCGCCTGAGCGCGCGCATGGTCACGCGGTCCGTGCCCGGCGCGCGCCCCAGCCCGAGGTCGATGCGCCCGGGGTAGAGCGTGGCCAGCGTGCCGAAGGCCTCGGCCACGATGAGCGGTGCGTGGTTGGGCAGCATCACGCCGCCCGAGCCCACGCGGATGCGGTTCGTCGCGCCCGCGATATGGCCCACGAGCACGGCGGTGGCCGAGCTCGCGATGCCCGGCATGTTGTGGTGCTCGGCGAGCCAGTAGCGCGTGAAGCCCAGCGCCTCGGCCCGGCGCGCCGTGCGCACCGCGATGTCCAGGGCCTGAGCCACCGTGGCGCCTTCGCGCACGGCAACGAGGTCCAGCATGGAAAGCTTGGGGGTCGTCATGATCGCGATTGTGCGGTGGGATGCCATCGCGTGGCGGACGTGCCCATAATGCCCGTTCAGACGTGAAAGGAGACCGACGATGGCTTTCGTTCTGACGAGTCCGGATGTGGCCGAGCAGCAGATGCTGGCCAGGACCTTCGTGCACAGCGCCATGGGCGCGGGCGGCGAGAACATCTCGCCCGCCCTGAGCTGGAGCGGCGCGCCCGAGGGCACCAAGAGCTTCGCGCTCACGATGTACGACCCCGACGCGCCCACGGGCTCGGGCTGGTGGCACTGGGTGGTGTACGACCTGCCCGCCGCCTGCACGGGCCTGCCGCGCGGCGCGGGCAACCCCGGCGGGGCCTTGCCCACGGGTGCCTTGCAGGGTCGCAGCGACTTCGGCAGCAAGGAATACGGCGGCGCCGCGCCGCCACCGGGACACGGCCCGCACCGCTACGTTTTCACGCTGCACGCGCTGAACGTGGACAGGCTCGACGTGCCGGCTGATGCCTCGGCGGCCTATGTCGGCTTCATGATCCACTTTGCAAAGCTGGGCGAGGCGAAGCTGACCGCGACATACCAGCGCTGAGGGCGAGGGGGCGGTGCAGTCCCCTCGTCTCAATGCGCCAGGATCAATTGCACGATCACGCCGGTGGCGATGGCGACCAGCATGTAGTCGGCCCCGTACTGCACCCAGTGGTAGCCCCTGGGCGGCGCGCCCAGACGGTGGGCGCGCCAGTCGTGGACCACGTACTGGCGGCCGCGGTATTGCGGCGGCACGCGGTCGCCACGGTGCCAGCCGCGTTGTGGCCCGGTGCCGTATATCGGCCTGCCGTGTCCCGCGGGGGAGCGGTGGCCGGGAGGGCCTCGGCGATCGTCCCGGCGTTGACGGTCACCCCGGCTTCGACGGTCATCTCCACCTCGACGGTCATCCCGGTCTCGGTGATCGCCCCGGCCGTGCCGGTCCTCGTGCGGCTGGGCCTGGACCCCCGTGGCAGCCAACCCCAGCACGGCGATGGCACCGGCAGTCAGCCAGGCGCGTCGGCTGGCACCGGGGCGCGCGGCCGGGGCGCCATCCCTTGCAGCGCACGAGTGGCGGGATGCTGGCGGATGGTCTTGGAGAGACATGGTCTCGCTCCTCGCAAAAACAGTGAACACGAGCATGGTGCCATTGATCTCGCGAGAATGGTCTCTTCAAGGCGGCCTGTTACCCGAGGTTGCCTCTGCTTGCCCGTGGTTCACACGGCTGACGCGGGCTTCACGGTGTAACCGGAGGGGTCGGAAAGATTCACGCAAAAGTAGCTCTGACGCTTGTCAAATAACCGTCACAGGCTATTTTTTCAATAGTTTCTGCGCGGTGCTCTTGCTCATTCATCGCGCGTGACGCGCAGCACTTCCTCGCGGCTGGTGATGCCGGCGGCGATGAGCCGTTCGGCGTCTTCGCGCATGAGCTGCATGCCCGTGGCCTGCGCGGCCGCGCGGATCTCGGCTTCACCCGATTCGCGGTGGATGAGACTGCGGATGGTCTCGTCCACCGTGAGCAGCTCGAACACGCCGGTGCGCCCCGCGTAGCCGGTGTGCCCGCAGGCCTCGCAACCCGCGCCGTGGCAGGCGGCGCACAGCTTGCGCACGAGGCGCTGGGCCAGCGCGCCCAGCAGTGACGAGGAGAGCAGGAAGGGCTCGACACCCATGTCCGTGAGCCGCGTGACGGCGCTCGCGGCGTCGTTGGTGTGCAGCGTGGCGAGCACGAGGTGGCCGGTGAGCGATGCCTGAATCGCGATCTGCGCGGTCTCGAAGTCGCGGATTTCGCCGATCATGATCACGTCCGGGTCCTGGCGCAGGATGGCGCGCAGCGCGCGGGCGAAAGTCAGGTCGATCTTGCTGTTGACCTGGGTCTGGCCCACGCCCGGCAGTTCGTATTCAATCGGGTCTTCCACCGTCATGATGTTGCTGCGCGTGGCGTCCAGGCGCGAGAGCGCGGCGTACAGCGTGGTGGTCTTGCCGCTGCCCGTGGGCCCGGTCACGAGCAGGATGCCGTGCGGCTGGGCGATGAGGTGCTCGAAGCGTGCCAGCACCGCGCCCTGCATGCCCACGGCTTCCAGGCTCAGTTTGCTTTCGCTCTTGTCCAGCAGGCGCAGCACCGCGCGCTCGCCGTGAGCGTTGGGCAGGGTGGAGACGCGCACGTCCACGGCGCGCGTGCCCAGGCGCAGGCTGATGCGGCCGTCCTGCGGCAGGCGCTTTTCCGCGATGTCCAGGTCCGCCATGATCTTCAGGCGGCTGATCAGCGCCGCGTGCAGCGCGCGGTTGGGCTGCACCACCTCGCGCAACTGGCCGTCGACGCGAAAGCGCACGCTGGAGTGGCGCTCGTAGGGTTCGATGTGGATGTCGCTCGCGCCGTCGCGCACCGCCTGCGTGAGCAGGGCGTTGAGCATGCGGATGATGGGCGCGTCGCCCGCGCTTTCCAGCAGGTCCTCGACCGCGGGCAGCTCCTGCATCATGCGCGAGAGGTCGGCCTCTTCCTCGACCTCGCTCACGACGGTGGCGGCGCTCGATTCGTTCTGGGCGTAGGCGGCGCTGATGCGCTGCGCGAGCTCGGCCGCGGGGAGCTGCAGCGCCTGCGTCACCGCGTGCTTGCGCATCACTTCCGAGAGCGGCCCGGGCCGCGGCTCGGGGCCGTGCCAGAGGGTCAGCTGCTGCCCGTCGTCTTCCAGCAGCAGCTGGCTGGCGCGGGCGAAGGCGTAGGGCAGCGGGTGGCGCATCGCTTATTGCGCCGGGGGCAGGTTGCCCGACAGCGGCTGGCCGGCGGGCCCGGGCCGGACGGTGGGCGTACGCGTGACGGCCGGGGGCAGG
>JAIOIA010000189.1:0-12045 GCA_019912745.1 Comamonas sp.
GCCCCGTTCCGCCTACGGCACCTCGATCAATGTGTACGACAGCCAGGGCGTGGCTATTCCCGTGAGCCTGTACTTTCAGAAGACGGCAACGGCCAATACCTGGGACGTGTACGACCAGCTGGACGACCCGACCGCGACGCCGCCCGTCGTGGCCACGCCGATCGGGCAGATCGCCTTCAGCGGCACGGGGGTGCTCACGAGCGGCTCGCCGCTGACGGTCACGGTGGACCCGGCGGCGACCAACCCCAACAACCCGCCCGCACCGTTCCCGGTCACGATCGACCTGAGCAAGGCCACGCAGTTCGGCGCCAAGTTCTCCGTCTCCAACCTGACGCAGGACGGCTATGCCGCCGGGCAGCTGACGGGCATCAACATCGGCCCCGACGGCTCCATCCTCACGCGCTATTCCAACGGCATCAGCCGACCCGAAGGACAGATCGCGCTGGCGACGTTTCGCAACACGCAGGGCCTGGCGGACGTGGGCAACAACCTGTGGGTGGAGACCTTCGGCTCGGGCCAGCCGGTGATGGGCACGCCCACGGAAGGAAACTTCGGCGCCCTGCGCGCGGGCGCGCTGGAAGATTCCAACGTGGATCTGACGGGCGAGCTCGTGGCCATGATGACCGCGCAGCGCGCCTACCAGGCCAATGCGCAGACCATCAAGACGCAGGACCAGGTGCTCTCGACGCTGGTCAACATGCGCTGAGTGGGCCTGAGGCACGGAGCACGCCATGGATCGCATCATCTACACCTCGATGACCGGCGCGAACGCCGCGATGCAGCGCCAGGCGGTGCTGGCGAACAACCTGGCCAATGCCTCGACCACGGGCTTTCGCGCCGAGATGGCCAACTTCCGCTCGGTGCCCGTGCAGGGCGACGGCGCCAAGACCCGGGTGTTCGCGCTCGAGGCCACGTCGGGCCACAGCGCGGCGGCCGGGCCGGCGCAGACCACCAATCGCCCGCTCGACGCCATGGCCGTGGGCCATGCCTGGTTTGCCGTGCAGGGGCTCGACGGCACCGAGGCCTACACGCGCGCGGGCAGTTTTCAGGTGACGGCGCAGGGGCAACTGGTGACCGGCAACGGCCTGGCTGTGCTCTCGGACGGCGGCGCGCCGATCGACATTCCCCAGGGCGCGGACGTCACGCTGGGCGGTGACGGCACGGTCACCGCGCAGGTGCAGGGCCAGCCGGCGCAGGCCATCGCGCGGCTGAAGCTGGCCATGGAAACCGCCGATATGCCGCTCAGGCGCGGCGACGACGGTCTGTTTCGCACCGCCAGCGGCGATCCGCTGGCGCAGGACCCGAACGCGCAGATGCGCGCGGGCATGCTCGAGGGCTCGAACGTGAACGCGGTCGAGTGCATGGTCGGGATGATCGCGGTGGCGCGTCAGTTCGAGCAGCAGATGAAGCTCCTGCAGACGGCCGAGAGCGACGACAAGAGTGCCGGGCGCCTGCTCAGCATGAACGGATAAGGAAACCACGCCATGATGAATTCCCTGTGGATCGCCAAGACCGGCATGACGGCGCAGCAGACGCAGCTGGACGTCATTTCGCACAACCTGGCCAACACCTCGACCACCGGCTTCAAGCGCAACAACGCGGTGTTCGAGGATCTGGTCTACCAGAACCTGCGCCAGGTGGGCGCGCAGGCCGATGAGCAGAATCAGCTGCCCACGGGCCTGCATCTGGGCCTGGGCGTGAACGTGGTGGCCACCAGCCGCAAGTTCACGCAGGGCAGCCTGCAGCAGACCGACAACAACCTGGACGTGGCGATCGATGGCAAGGGTTTTCTCGAAATCACCCAGCCCGACGGCACCACGGCCTACACGCGCGATGGCTCGTTCCAGGTGGATTCGCAGGGGCGCATGGTCACCGCCAACGGCCTGCCGGTGGCGCCGGGCATCTCCGTGCCGCCGGGCACCACCAGTATCAGCGTCGCGCAGGACGGCACGGTCTCGGCCATCGTCTCGGGCAACACCGCGCCGCAGCAGCTCGGGCAGCTCATGATGGCCAGCTTCATCAACCCGGCCGGCCTGGAGCCCGTGGGGCAGAACCTGTTCAAGGAGTCCGCCGCGTCGGGCCCGCCCCAGGAGGGGCAGCCGGGCACCAACGGCCTGGGCATCCTCAAGCAGGGCTTTCTGGAGAACTCCAACGTCAACGTGGTCGAGGAGCTCATCAACATGATCCAGACGCAGCGTGCCTACGACCTCAATTCCAAGGCGGTGCAGACCAGTGATCAGATGCTGGCGCGCCTGTCGCAGTTGTGAACGTGGGTGGGGGCTTCATCATGCGTGCACTTGCTTGCCTGTCCGTCGCGGCGCTGGCCCTCCTGGCCGCGGGCTGCGCCAATATCAATCCGCCGCCGCCCATCGACGTGCTGCCCACCGAGCCGCCGCACCTGGCGCCGCCGCCGCAGGCACGTGGCCCGGCCACCGGAAGCCTGTTCAACGTGGCCAGCTATCGCCCGCCGATGGAAGACCAGCGTGCGCGCTTCGTGGGCGATCTGGTGACGATCGAGATCCTGGAGACGATAGACGCCAAGCAGAACAGCCAGTCCAACGTCGGCAAGACCTCCAAGAACGGTGGCGGCATCACCGCCCTGCCGCTGCTGCCCACGAGCATCCTGGGCCGGGCCGGGATCCAGGCGGGCTATGACAGCAGCTTCGCGGGCAAGGGCGACACCAGCAGCACCAACCAGTTCAAGAGCAGCGTGACGGCCATCGTCTCGGACGTGCTGCCCAACGGCAACCTCGTGATCACCGGCGAGAAGCAGGTGGGCGTGAACCGCAGCGTGGATGTGCTGCGCTTTTCCGGCATCGTCGATCCACGCCAGCTGCGACCGGGCACGGGCGGGCACACAGGCAGCGTGATCAGTTCGCAGTACGTGGCCAATGTGCGCGTGATCTCGCGTGGGCTGGGCGAGCAGGCCGAGGCGCAGGCCATGGGCTGGCTGGCACGCGCCTTCAATTCCGTCACACCGTTCTGAGCCACATATGAGGCTGGCGGACGTCCTGCTGCGCGTCGGGCTGATCCTGCTGCTGCTGCCGGCGGCCCTGGCAGGGTTTGTCCGGACGGCGGTGGCGCAGGATTTCCGCGACCCGGCGACGCAGCGCTTCGTCGTCTGGCCCAATATTCCGGTGATCCGCGCGGCCGATCTGGCCGACTATGCGCAGGACCGCCAGGCCTTTGCCGACCTGCATTCGGGCAAGGGCGACCCGGCCAAGGTTCAGGCGGCGCTGCAGGCGGTGGACGCCCTGCAGGCGCACCACCAGCAGGCGGCGCTCGGTGACCTGGGGCGCAGCCTGAACGTGCAGTTCATCGCCGAGCTCGATGCGCTGGCGCGCCAGCGGGGCGTGGCCCATCCCAGGCTGCGCTTTGACTTCGCCGACATCACGCCGGCGCAATTGCAGCGCCCCATCGTGCTCGACGAGCTCAAGAAGCAGGCCGATCACGTGCAGCTCGCGGCCTACATCACCTACACGCGGCTGGACGGCACGCTGGTGCAGGCCACCGTCACCCTGGTCAAGCTCGGGAGCGGGGCCTCGCAGAGCTTTTCGGCCACCGTGCCCGTCAATGCGCTGGCGCCGGCGCTGGCGCGCGAGGTGTTCGACTACTTCGAAGGTGCGCGATTCGCACCGCACCGCAGGCCGGCGCTGGCGGGCGAGTGGATCGCGCCCGCGCCTGGGCATGCGGACCGTCTGGTTTCGCGCGACGTCGCCCTGCGCTACTGCGCCTCGCAGGGTGCCGAACTGCCGACGGCGCAAGAGCTCGAAGCGGGCGAGGCGGCGGGTTTTTACGGCGGCGGCGTGGCGCTGCGCAGCGGCGGCATCTATCACGTGCAAGGCGGTCTGTACGACACCGCGCTGGCGCAGGATGGCGACTCGCGCATGCGGCCCAATTTCATCGCCAGCGTGCCCAACGGCCTGTACTACTGCGTGCGCCATGCCGCGTCCGCGCAGGCGGCCAGGGCGGCACGCGCCAAGACCCGGCGCTGAATCAAAAACATAGCTTAAGGCGCTTACCAGATAAGCGTTTGAATGGCTTTTTGATCAAATCAAGAAAAACTTCGCGCCGCCGGTGCAAGTCGCCAACAATCGCCCGAATACCCGACTTATCGCCCTTTAGAAATCGTCGCGGCTCGCCACAATGGACGCATGAAACCCGCGTTTTTGCACCAAGGCCTGCGTTGGCTGCTGCCGTTGCTGCTGACTCTGGCATGGGCGCTGCCCGCGCAGGCCGCGCGGATCAAGGAAATCGCGGCCGTGCAGGGCGTGCGCAGCAACCAGCTCTCGGGTTACGGCCTGGTGGTCGGGCTCGACGGGACGGGCGATCAATCCACGCAAATGCCGTTCACGGCGCAGGCCATGGCCAATTACCTGCAGCAGATGGGCATTTCGCTGCCGCCGGGCACGACCGCGCCGCAGCTCAAGAATGTGGCGACGGTGGTGGTCACGGCCGAACTGCCGGCGTTTGCCAAGCCGGGGCAGGCCATAGACGTCGTGGTGTCTTCCATCGGAAATGCAAAGTCGCTCAGGGGCGGCACGCTGATCGCCACGCCACTGCGCGGGGCCGACGGGCAGATCTATGCGCTGGCGCAGGGCAACCTCGTGGTGGGCGGGGCGGGCGCATCGGCCGGCGGCTCCAAGGTACAGATCAATCACCTGAGCGCGGGCCGCATTCCCGACGGCGCGCAGGTCGAGCGCAGCGTGCCCACGCCGCTCGATGAGGGCGACACCATCACCTTGGGGCTCGATGCCTCGGATTTCCAGCTCGCGCGCAAGGTGGCGCTGGCCATCAATGCCCGCTCCGGCCCGGGCACGGCGACGGCGCTCGATGGGCGCACCGTGCAGGTGCGCGCGCCGCGTGATCCGGGCTCTCGCGTGTCCTTCATCGCGGAGCTAGAAGAGCTGCAGCTGCCCGATTCCACGCCCGCGGCCAAGGTCGTCATCAACGCCCGCACCGGCTCGGTGGTGCTCAACCAGGCGGTGACGCTCGGGCCGTGCGCCATCGCGCACGGCAATCTCTCGGTCACGATCAGCAGCACGCCCGTGATCAGCCAGCCCAACGCGTTCTCGCAGGGACAGACCGTGGTGGCGCAGCAAAGCGCGATCACCATCCAGCAGCAGGGCGGGCAGGTGCAACAGATGCCCGCGTCGCCGCAGCTCGCCGACGTGGTGCGCTCGCTGAACGCGCTGGGCGCGACGCCGCAGGACCTGCTGGCCATCCTGCAGGCCATCAAGGCCGCGGGCGCGCTCAATGCGGAGTTGGAGGTGATCTGACATGGCCGCGCCGATCTCCGCCGCCAGCACGACGGGCCTCGCCGCCGATGGCCGGGGGCTGAACGCGCTCAAGCTGCAGGCGGGCAAAGCCGACCCCTCGGCCCGGCGGGCTGCGCTGGCGCAGGCCTCGCGCCAGCTCGAATCCTTGTTCATGCGCGAGCTGCTCAAGAGCATGCGCGAATCGAGCAAGCAGCTCAACGCGGACAGCGGCGGCGAAGGCGGCCTGGCGACCGATCTGTTCGATCAGCAGATGTCGGTGCAGATGGCCGGCCAGCCCGGAGGTCTTGCCTCGATGATCGAGCGCGAGCTTTCGCGCCAGGTGGGCGCGAGCCGCGCGGCCAGCGTGCCGGCGAGCGCGATCGCGGGCCTCGCCAAGAGCACCTTCAGCTTTGCCGGCACCGCGCCCATCTCGCCCTCCATGGGACGTGACGACTTCGTGCGGCAGCATCGCGCCGCGGCCGAGCGCGTGGCGCGGGACAGCGGCATTCCGGCCGCCTTCATGCTCGGCCAGGCCGGGCACGAGACCGGCTGGGGCAAGAGCGGGATACGCACCGCCGACGGCGGCAATTCCTACAACCTGTTCGGCATCAAGGCCACCGGCGGGTGGGATGGCAAGGTGGCCGCCGTCACGACGACCGAATACGTGGACGGCACGCCGCGCAAGGTCGTGGCGAAGTTCCGTGCCTACGATTCCTATGAGGAGTCGTTCCGCGACTACGCGCGTCTCATCACCGAAAACCCGCGCTACGAAAAGGCGCTGGCCAAGGTCAACTCGGTGCAGGGCTGGGCCGCCGAGTTGCAGCGCGCGGGTTACGCCACCGACCCCGACTACGCGAGCAAACTCAGCCGCGCGATCCAGAGCACCATGGCGGTGGCTGGCACGTCAACAGGCACGCAGGCATGACGGAGGGTGAATCATGAGCGGCCTGCTTGACGTCGGCGCGCGCGCCCTGATGGCCAACCAGGTGGCCTTGCAGACGGCCGGCCACAACATCTCCAACGTCAATACGCAAGGGTATTCGCGCCAGCAGGTGGTGCTGGAGCCCGTGCAGGGCCAGTTCACCGGCGGAGGCTACATCGGCAAGGGCGTGAACGTGGCCACGGTGCTGCGCGAGCACGATGAGCTGCTCACGCGCCAGGCCGCGGCGGCGCAGTCCGTGCAAGCCGGCGACAGCGTGCGCGCGCAACGCCTGATGCAGCTGCAGAACATCTTCACCGGCGGCACGCAGGGACTGGGCGCCTCGATCAACGACATGCTCAATTCGCTCGGCGACGTGGTGTCCTCGCCCACGGACATGACGGCGCGCACCGTCACGCTCACGCGCATGGACGAGATGGCGGCGCGCATGCGCTCGGCCGCGGCGCAGCTGCAGGAGCTGGGTTACGCCGTCGATCAGCAGCTCTCCAGCGACATGGACCGCGTGAACACGCTGGCGAAAAACATCGCCCAGGTCAATGAGCAGATCGCCAGCGCCAAGGGCAACGGCCAGACCCCCAACGACCTGCTGGACAAGCGCGACCAGCTGATCCGCGACCTCAATCAGTACGTCCAGACCACGCAGATCCCGGCGGACGATGGCACCATGGGCGTGTTCGTCGGCGGCAGCCAGGCGCTGGTGCTGGGCAACACGGCCGCCAGCCTGTCGGTGCGGGAGTCGCAGCTGTTTCCGGGCAGCGCGCAGCGCGCGCTTTATTTCACGCCACCCAATGGCAGTCCCATCGAGCTGACGACCGATCTGCTCGGCGGCGGCGAAGTGACGGGCCTGATGCGCTTTGCCAACACCGACCTGACCGATGCCGGCAATCTGCTGGGCCGCATGGCGCTCGGTATCGGCACCACGCTCAATGCGCAGCAGGCGCGGGGTCTGACGCTCGATGGCACCGCGGGCACTCCGCTGTTCTCCCTGCCGACGAGCATGCCCGGTTACAGCAGCAATCCGGCGACGGCGGGCAGCGTCACGTTCACCAACGCGGCGGCGTTTGCCGCGTCCGACTATGAAGTGCGCTTCACCACGCCGCCCGGTGGCGTGGTGGTGCGCCTGTCGGACGGGCAGACGACCAACGTGGCCGATTTCACGACCGGTCAGGTGGTCGATGGGCTCAATTTCCAGTTCACCGGCGTCGGCGTGGCGGGCGAGCGCGTGCTGTTCAAGCCGTTTTCGAGCGCGGCCGGCAGCATCCAGGCGCTCGTGAAATCGCCGCGCGACCTGGCGGCGGCCAATCCGATCAACGCGCAGATGGGCACGTCCAACACGGGGACGCTGCAGCTGGCCGAGCTCAAGGCGAGCGGACCGGGGTTCGTCGCGCCGCCCATGGGCGACAGCGCCAGCCCACCCGCCTATCCCGGTGGCATCCAGCTGGGCTTCACGGCGGCGGGCACCTTCGACGTGATCGACCGGGGCAGCGCGCCGCCCACCACGGTGCTCACCGGCCAGAGCTACGTGCCGGGCCAGCCCATCACCATCGATGGCTGGTCGATCACGCTGCAGGGCACGCCTCATGCGGGCGACGCGGTCAACGTCGGCAACGCGCTCGATCCGCAGTACGGCGGCTGGTACACGCGCGATGCCGGCAACGCCAAGGCGCTCATGAACCTGCGCGACACCAGGCTGTTCGACGATTCGAGCATGGCCGATGGTTATGCCAGCCTCATGGCGCAGGTGGGCACGCGCACGCAAAGCGCTCAGTACGCGGCGCAGGTCTCGGGCTCGATCGCAGACAACCTGGAGGCGAGCCGCACGGCGGTGTCGGGGGTCAATCTGGACGAGGAAGCCGCCAGGCTGATCCAGTACCAGCAGGCGTACCAGGCCTCGGCCAAGGTGCTGCAGGTCGCGCAGAACATCTTCGACAACCTGATTTCCGTGGTGGGTCGATAAGGGAGAGGGTCATGGCAGACAATTTTTTCCGCGTCGGCACAGCCAACATGTACGACAGCGCCATGCAGAACCTGAGCGCCCGCCAGAAGAGCCTCGTCGATCTGCAGGAGAACCTCACCAGCGGCAAGCGCGTGGTGCGCCCCAGCGACGACCCGGTCGCGGCCGCGCAGGCCGAAAGGGCGATGACGCGCATCGCGCGCATCCAGGCCGAGCAGCGCCAGCTCGAGATTCAGAAGGGCAACGTCACGCAGGCGGAATCGACGCTCGGGGATGCGGTGGGCCTGGTGCAGGAAATCCGGCAGGCCGTGGTGGCGGCGGGGGGCGGGACGCTGACGCCCGCGGACCGCAGGACCTACGCCATGCAGATCCAGAGTCTGCAGGACCAGCTCAAGGACGTCATCAACCGCAAGGACGTCAACGGCATGCCGCTGCTGGGGTCCCTGGGCAGCGCGCTCGCGCCCTTCGTCGGGCCTCTGCCCGGGGCGCCGGACTATCTGTTCAGCGGCCTGCCCGGACAGGACGCCAGCCAGGGTACGGCGATCACGTCGCAAATGGATGGCCATGCCGCGCTGATGTTCGATCCGCAGCGCGACGGCATTTACGGCGCCACGCTCTCCAATGCCAATCCGCTGTATCCCCTGAACGGCCGCCAGTTCAACACCAGCGCGGTCAGCATCGATCACCCCGAGAAAATCGCGCCCAATACCGCGCCGGGCGGGCAGCCCTACACCTACCAGGTGGTATTTGGCGCCACCACGGTCAACGCCGACGGCAGCTACAGCATCGCCTACCAGGTCACGAGCACCAACCCGGCGTTTACGGCCGTCAACGGCAGCACGGCGACGCTCACGCCGGACAGAACGGCCGACATCCCGATCGGCTTCACTGATCCGGGAGGCGCCAATTTCAGTTTCAGCGTCAAGGCCACGCCCACGCGCGATTCCAGCGGCACGGTGGTGCTCTCGCCCGCGCCGGGCGACACCGTGGACATCTCGGCGACGGCCAGCCTGATGAGCGGCATCGACGATGCCATTGCAGGCATCGGCAGCGCGAGCAACAGCAGCAATGCCAACCAGTACGTCGGCCAGGCGCTCACGCAGATCGATGCGGGCCTGCAGCGCCTGCAGAACGTGCGCAGCTACGCCGGGGAGCTGCTGAACCGGGCCGATCGCATTTCCGGAGACCAGGACAACCGCTCCCTGCAGCTGGAGGCGGATCGCTCGCGCGCCGAGGACCTGGACATGGTCAAGGGCATTTCCGACTTTCAGAACGCCAATGTCGGCTACGACGCGGCGCTCAAGTCCTATGCCCAGGTGCAACGCCTGTCGCTCTTCAACTACATCAACTGAGGTCGCGGCGGCGCCGGGTGGGCGCCATCGCCGACAATAGGTCCGGCATCCGTTTGCAAAGCCCATGGTTCAATCGGTTCTCGGCAGTCTGGTTCTCGGCTATCGCCCGCTGTGGAATGCCGCGCGGCGGATGGCGGGTGTGCAGCTTTTCGTCGCCGGCGACACCGACGTGCGCGTCGACGCGCTGCACCTGCTGCGCACCATCGAAGAGCTGTGGGATGCGAGTTCGCCGCCGCTGCTGCTGGCGCCGCGCACGCCGCAGATCCTGGCCGAATGGCTGGAGCACGCGCCCCCCGGCTCGCCGTCGATCGAGGTGCCCGACGCCTGGCTTGCCGATCCGGCCTTGTTCGAGCGGGCGCGCGCCGCCCAGCGCCGGGGGCTCAAGCTCGTCTGGCGCGGGTCGCTGGCGCGTCTGCCCGAGCCCGATGTGGCCGCGTTGTTCTACACCAGCATGCTCACGATGGATGCCGACACCGCGGTTGCTGCCTTGCGAGCGGGCAAGGCAGCGGGACCTGCCGCGTCCCAGGCCAGCCCCATCATCGCCGGGCAGATGTATGAAGACGTCGCCAGCCGCGCGCTGATGCAGCAGTGCCTGGACGGTGGCAATGCGCTGGCCCTGGCGGGCTGGCCGGTGGAAGACGTGCTGCACAGCCTGCGCCATCAGCCCGCGGCGGCCGCGCATGAGGTGGTGCTCAAGCTGATGAAGGCCATCGACGATGAGCAGTCGCTGGATGGGCAGGAGCAGATCCTTGGTGAAGACCCGTTGCTCGCCTACCGTTTCATGACGTACACCAACTCGGCGGCGCTGGGCTTGCGCACCGGCGTCGATTCCCTGCGCCGGGGGCTCGTGATGATGGGCTACGGATCGATTCAGCGCTGGCTCGGCGATCAGCTGCCCGGTGCCAGCACCGAGCCCGACCTGCGGCCCGTGCGCGAATCCATGGTGCTGCGCGCGCGCCTGGCCGAGCAACTCATCGAGGCGGGTGTCGGCAAGGAGCTGCGCGCCGAGATGTATCTGTGCGCGCTGTTTTCCCAGCTCGACCTGCTGCTGGGCGAACCCCTGGGCGCCATCCTGCGGCGCCTGCCGCTGTCGGACCGCGTCTACGATGCCGCCGTGCTGCGCAATGGCCCTTATGCGCCCAGCCTGGACATGGCGAGCGCGCTCGAGAGCGACGATGCGCTGCTGGTGCGCGATCTGTGCGAGCAGCACGAGCTCGACCGGGAGCAGGTCAATCGCTCGCTGCTGCACGTGCTGCGCTCCTGGGTCGTGCCGCGCCCGCGCGCGGCATGATCGGGTCTGCGAAACAGACACGTCGAAAGGACATTGCCATGGCGCGCATGCATGCGCTCGCGGCCACGCCGCTGTGTGAACTTCTCGGTTGCCGCCATCCGCTGATTCTGGCCGGCATGGGCGGCGTGGCGCGCGCCGAACTGGTGGCCGCCGTCAGCGCCTTCGGCGGTTTCGGCATCCTGGGCATGGTGCGCGAACCCCTGGCGCTGATCGAGCGCGAGGTTGCCCGTGTGCGCGCGCTGACCGAGCAGCCCTTTGGCGTGAACCTGATTCCCTCGGGCACGGCGCGCGCGCTGCTGCGCTCGCAGGTGGATCTGTGCATTGCCCTGCGCGTGCCGGCGGTCGAACTCTTCTGGGACATCGACGAGGAGGTGATCGACCGGTTGCGCGCGGCGGGCATCACCGTGGTGCACCAGGTGGGCACGGTGCACGAGGCTTTGCATGCGCAGGCGGCCGGGGCGCACGCCCTCATCGCCCAGGGCGTGGAGGCGGGCGGCCATGTGCGCGGGCGCCAGCCTTTGATGCGGCTGCTGGCCGAAGTGCTGGGCTGCGTCGACGTGCCGGTGGCGGGTGCGGGGGGGCTGGCCGATGGCCGCGACGTGGGCCGCGTGCTGGCCGCAGGCGCGCAGGCGGCGGTGCTGGGCACGGCGCTGATGATGACCACCGAATCCTTCGCGCACGAGGTGCACAAGCAGCGCCTCGTGCAGGCCCGGTCGCGCGATGTGCTGCTCACGGAAGACTTTCACATCAACTGGCCGCCGCTGGCGGCGGTGCATGTGCTGCCCAACGCCGTCACGCGCGGCGAACGTGGCGATCCCTTCACGAGTGAGCGCCAGGTGATCGGCGAGGAAGAGGGGCGGCCCATCTATTGCTTCAGCACCGATTCGCCGCTGCGCTCGATGACGGGCGATCTGGAGACCATGGCCCTGTACGCCGGCCTGGGTGTGGAGCGCCTCGACGATATCGTGCCCGCCGCCGAGCGCCTGCAGCGCATCGCAGATGGCGCGGCCGCCCAGTTGCGGCTCGTGGGCGAGGCGCCCGAGCCGCTGGCGTCCCCGGTGTGCTACGCGGCCGAGGTGCAGCAGGGCCGCGATGCGGCGCTGGCGGCACCGCTGCGGAGTCTGCTGGTCTTGGAGCGCGCGGCGGTGCGCGCGGCGTTCGATGCCTGGCGACGCGCGAGCGAGGTGACCCTGCGCCAGGGTCTGGAGCGCCTGCTCGACGCCCAGGCGCGCGGCTGCGCGGTGCTGGTG
>JAIOIA010000020.1:0-33150 GCA_019912745.1 Comamonas sp.
GAACGACTGCTTGAACCCATCGGTAACATTCCACCAGTAGAAGCTGAAGCAAAATACTTCAGTAACTTGGCAATCAAACACGCTTCGGAAGAGGCGGCCACTTTAACCACGTAGCCTCCTCGAAACCTGGGGCGATTCACCTCTGCGGATGAGAGCCATCTTCCTAGAAATCATTGGACCGGAAAAACCTGGCAGGTCAGTGTTGTTGGAACCCTGATTTAGGCGCCTAAATTGAGCTTGGGGACGATGCCGATTCAGGCGCCTGAATTGCAGGTAGTGCTGTGGCGTTGCCCACCTCACCGGCGCCGATTCAGGCGCCGATTCAGGCGCCTGATTTGCTGTGCTTCTGAGGGCTGGCGGGTGCTGGTGCGCCGATTCAGGCGCCTGAATTGAAGAGGTTGCCCATAGCCTTGACGGCATCGTGACGCCGATTCAGGCGCCTGAATTGCTGTGCTTCTGAGGGCTGGCGGGTGCTGGTGCGCCGATTCAGGCGCCTGAATTGACAGGCTGCCGTGGCTGCTGCGTGCTCCGGGTCGCCGATTTAGGCGCCCAAACTGATCTTGAGGGCGCTGCTGGTTTAGCCGCTAAACTGAGGCAGCACCCAGCCTCTGGTTTAGCTGTTGAGTTCCAATAACTTTTGAATCGGCATAGGGGGGCCGCGATCATCGCAGCCACCCCTGCCACACCACCCGGCATGCGGGTCCGCACCGGGCGGTTCAAGAGTTTGAGGTCATGACAGCCTTGGCACGCCCAGCCGATCGAAGTATGCAATGGTGAGCACCGTCTTGAGCAGTCGGTCGCTGTTGCGCCACCAGCGGCGGCTGTTCACCGCCACCTGTCGCGCCACGTTTTCCTTCGCTCCCAGTGCCTTGAGTTCCCGGTAGATCGTGCGGGGCCTTCTCCAGTGCTTGAGTTGGATCGCCCGCAGGCGGTGGCGCAGCCACTCATCGAGCTCGCGCCAGATGCGTGGTGTTTGCGCCAGTCCAAAGTAAGACTTCCAACCCAACAGGTAGAGCCGCAGTTTCTCCACGACTTGCGCCATGCTGCGGCCGCCCATGCGGCCTGTGAGTTGACGTACTTGAGCCTTGAAGTTGTCCAGCGGCTTGTCGGCCACCTTGCATTTGACCTCCCGGCCCTTGCCCGCCCACAGCGCATAGCCCAGGAACTTGCGCCCGAAGGCGCTGCATTGGCCAGCAGCGGGGAGAGTGACCCGCCTTGTGGCGTGCCCAGATGACGCTCCAGCACCACCCCGCCATCCATGATCCCTGCGTTCAGGTACGCCCGCACCAGCCAGATCACGCCGGCGTCGTCGATACGTCTCTTGAGCCTGTCGATCAGCGGTTGCAGCACTTGCAGCAGCGCCTGCTGGATCAGTCGATCTGTCACCGTCGGAATGCCCAGCTCGCGCTGGCTGCCGTCGGGTTTGGGAATCATCACCTTGCGCACCGGGCTGGGCCGGTACTTTCCTGCCAGCAGTGCTTGGCGGATGTCGGGCCAAGTCTGGCGTATTACCCGGGCGGCGCGCTCGATGTCGAGCCCGTCCACCCCTGCCGCACCCTTGTTGGCCTTGACCCGCTTCCACGCGGCTTGCAGGTTCTGTCTCGAATCAAAGAACCGCTTCCAGCCCCTTGCGCTCGAGGATGTCCAGCAACTTCTGCGACGGTCCGCTGGGGCGCTTGTCGCCCACCTCCCACTTACGGACGGTGGACGTGCTGGTGTTCAGCACGCTGGCCAGCACGGCCTGACTCAGGTGCAGTCGCTCGCGCAGCGCCTTGACCTTCGAGGCGTCGTAGTCCTGCACCGGCTCCAGGCACAGGGCGTCGTATTTCTGCATCTTGCGCTTGTCGATGAATCCCAGGCGATGCAGATCGCCGGCCGTTTCGTGAACGGCTTCGAGGATGCGGCTCTTGGTCTTGGTGGTCATTGGCAAATCTCCTGCAAAGCGCCGTCGGCAACGGCTTCATCCAGTTGCGGGCCTGTTCGAGCCAGCAGGTCGGCGGCGATGATCTGCAAGCCTTCGAGTTCCTCGTCGCTGATGTTCGCCCGCTCGTTCTTCTCGAAGCCGAACACGAAGAACCAGCGGTTGCCCTTGTTGGTAGCGACCAGCGTCCGCACACCGCCGCGCTTGCCGCGCCCAGCCAATCCGACGCGCTTCTTCACCACGCTGCCGCCGAGGTCAGCATCGATCAGGCCGGCTGCCATCTCCTGAACGGCCTTGCACAGGACGGCATCGGTAAGCTCAGTCTTACGCATCCATCGCTGGAAATGGCGCGTTTTGAATACTCGCGTCATCGGGCTTATTGTGCCACTAAGTGGCATAGATTGTCTATCCACCCATTCCGGCCACCTGCCAAGCCGACATCACCCTACAAGATTGCCGACAAACGGCGCCCCCGAATCGACGCGATACCCCATCGCCCGATAACCACGTTGGCGCTTGTCCCACATCCGCAGCAAGGCCGGATGGCCGGTGTCCACGAAGTCGATGATGCGAACGTCGTTCTTGCTGGCGTGTTCCCGGTGCAGGCGACCGGCGTATTGCGCAAGCGTGCCTTTCCACGAGACGGGCATCGCCAGCACCAAGGTGTCCAGCGGCGGATGGTCGAAGCCTTCGCCGACCAGCTTGCCAGTGGCCAACAACAGGCGCGGCGCGTCCGGCGACAAGCCATCGAGCGCGGCGATCAGTACGGCGCGCTGCTTTTTTGACATTCGCCCGTGCAATACGAACGGCTCCGGCACCTGATCCGCCAACGCAGCGCGGATGGCGTCGATGTGATCGAGCTTCACGAAAGCGAGGTTGACATCCCGTTCGATGCCATCACCGATTTAGCCGGCTAAATCGGTGCATCGTCGAAGCTGCAGTTGTACTGTGCCATACAGCGCTCACGGACTAGAGTGCATTAGGGAGCTCAATTTAGCCGGCTAAATCCGTGCATCGTCGAAGCCGCCGATCAAAGGCTTTTGGCGGTGGCGGGCTCGGCTGGTTTGGGCTGTAGCCCCGCCCGCCCGGATTGCTGCGGCGTCTGACGCATGGCCTTTGACATCCCCATGTCTTCGGTCACTCGCTCTCGTTCGGCCCTTCGCCCTTTTGGCTCGGCCTCAGCAGCCCCCGACTCGGACTACTACGGCCTCTGCTGACTTCTCGCTCCGGCACGGGCCGTCGCCCTTTCAGGCGCGAGGCGAGATCTCCCCGGGTAAGAACGCCCTCCTTCGCTGCACAACCGCCGGATCTACGCCGCCTCGCCTTGATCACGAGAGCTTTGCGGTTCATTACCCGCTCGCCCTGCTCGGCACCGCCTTCTATCCGGTTCTTGTCCATCGGCTCGCAGCTTCGCTTCACGCTTCCTCCCTACAGTCGGTCGCCCTCATGCAGTTGCGCTTCGCTTCGCTCGCTGTGATCAACTTACGGCGGGACTCGCACCCGCAAGAGTGCGCCCGTGCCGGGCGCACAACAAAAAAAGCGCCCGAATGAGGGCGCTTTAAGTGGTAATTTATGTGGTAAGAAAAATCAAAAGCTCTCTAAGTTGTTGATTTTATTGACTCTCTGGCGGAGACGAAGGGATTCGAACCCTTGATGAGGCTCAACACCCCATACTCCCTTAGCAGGGGAGCACCTTCGGCCACTCGGTCACGTCTCCAGGAACTGCGCATTATGCCCGAGTTCTCGGGCATTTTTCCGTCACATATCGCTCTGCTGCTCACTGATCCAGGCCGAACGCGCGGTGCAGCGCACGCACCGCAAGCTCGACATATTTCTCGTCGATCACCACCGAAGTCTTGATTTCGCTGGTCGAAATCATCTTGATGTTGATGCCTTCCTCGCTGAGCGTGCGAAACATCGTGCTCGCCACACCAACCTGGCTGCGCATGCCGATACCGACGATGCTGACCTTGGCGATTTTGGCATCGGTCACCAGTTCGTCGGTGCCCAACTCGGGCAATACCTTTTCGCGCAGCAGTGTCGCGGCGCGATCGAGGTCCCCACGTGGCACGGTGAAGCTGAAGTCGGTCTTGCCGTCCTTGCTCAGGTTCTGGATGATCACGTCCACGTCGATCCTGGCATCGGCCACGGCGCCAAGGATGCGGTAGGCGACGCCCGGATGATCGGGCACGCCCAAAATAGAAATCTTGGCCTCGTCGCGCGAGAACGCGATGCCGGAGACGATCGCTTTTTCCATTTGCTCATCTTCCTCAAGGGTGATCAAGGTGCCGGACTTGGCTTCCACGTCGATATCGATGTCCCATGGCGTGAAACTCGAGAGCACGCGCAGCGGCACCTTGTACTTGCCCGCGAATTCCACGGAACGAATCTGCAGTACCTTGCTGCCCAAGCTTGCCATTTCCAGCATCTCTTCGAAGCTCAGCGTATTCAGGCGCCTGGCTTCGGGCACGACGCGCGGATCGGTGGTGTAGACACCGTCGACATCGGTATAGATCAGGCACTCGTGCGCGTTGATGGCCGCCGCAATGGCCACGGCCGAGGTATCGGAGCCGCCACGTCCGAGCGTGGTGATGTTGCGACCCGCGTCGATGCCCTGAAATCCCGTGACGATGACGACCTTGCCCGCATCGAGCTCGGCCTTGATGTGCTTGTCGTCGATCGATTCGATACGGGCCTTGGTGTAGCTGCTGTCGGTGCGCACCGGCACCTGCCAACCCGCAAAGCTCACCGCCGCCAGGCCTTCCCCCTGCAACGCGATCGCCAGCAGGGCGGACGAGGCCTGCTCGCCTGTGGCAGCAAGCTGATCGAGCTCGCGATGGTAGGCATCGCTCGCCTTGCCAGGCCAGATTTCCTTGGCCAGGCCCAGCAAACGGTTGGTTTCGCCACTCATGGCGCTGGGCACCACCACCACCTGGTGGCCGGCGCGCACCCATTTGGCGACGCGCCGCGCCACATTGCGTATGCGCTCGGTGGAGCCCATCGAGGTTCCACCGTATTTATGAACGTACAAGGCCATGAAAGTGTGCGTAAGTCGGCACTGATCACGCGATGTGGCAGCGCCTGCAGTGAAATCAGGGAAGCTTTTGATTGTACCAATCGAGGCTTGGACCATTGCGGCACACGAAGCCCCGCCCCACCTTGATGTCGATATGGTGGCCGCGCGTGGTGCAGGCACCGATCTGGGAGAGCAAGGCCTGCAACTGGGCGCTGCTGGGCGTCGTGCCGTGATGCAGTTGCAGCCAGTGACGCAGCACATTGGCTTGCCGCGCCGGGCTCAGCCGCTGCAGCGCCGCGAGAGCCGGCGGGATGCCCACGATCTGCAGATCCGCTTGGGCCAGGTCGCGCAGCAGCTCGGCAGCTTGCGCCGCATGGCGGCTGGAACGCGCAAAGGTGTCGCGAAACCGGGGAAAGACCCGCTGGAGCACGGGAAGCAGCTGCTGGCGTATGCGGTTGCGCGTGTAGCGCTCATCCTGATTGCTCGGGTCCTCCACCCACGGAACCCCTTGCGCGCGCAGCCACGCACGCACCTCGCCGCCCGCCACTCTCAGGAGGGGACGATGCCAGGTGATGCCGCCACGCTGCCAGCACGCAGGCATGGCCGCCAGCCCCGCCACGCCAGAGCCGCGCGAGAGCGCCAGCAGGAGCGTTTCCACCTGATCGTCCGCATGGTGCGCCAGCGCAATGCTTTTGATAGCTGATTGCGTTTGACCAGCAAGCGCCATGTCATGAAAAGCCTCATAACGCGCATGCCTGGCAGCGGCTTCCGGGCTCTCGCCCTGTGCCGGGCGTGCATCCACATGCCGGATGGTCAGCGGCACCGCCAGCGCGGCGCACAGCGACTCGCACTGGCGCGCGAAATCGTCCGCCGCCGCCTGCAGGCCGTGATGCACATGGAAGGCATGGATCTGTCCGGGCCAGCGGCGGGCACAGGCCAGCAGCAAGGCGGTGGAGTCGGCACCCCCGCTCAAGCCGATGGCGAATGGCAAACCCGGTGTGAAGTCGGCGATCGCCGCCTCAAACGACTGTGTCATCGGGCACCTGGCACCGCGGCATCGGCGTGGGGAGCAAAACACGCCATGAGGTCATGAGGCGCGATCGCGGCATACGCTCACACGCAGCCGCTCAGCGGCTGTCGGCCTTGGTGTCCGAGAAGCGCCCGTAGCCACGCAGGCGCTCGTAGCGGTGCTCGAGCAGTTCCTTGACCTTGAGGTCCGCCAGCTGGCGCCAGGCATCGCCGAGCGCGCGTTTGAGATAGGCGGCCATCTGCTTGGGGTCGCGGTGCGCGCCCCCCACGGGCTCGTTGACGATCTTGTCGATCACGCCCAGCGCCTTCAGGCGATGCGCCGTCACGCCCATGGCTTCGGCCGCGTCCTGGGCCCTGTCGCTCGTCTTCCAGAGAATGGAGGCGCAGCCCTCGGGGCTGATGACCGAATAGACCGAGTACTGCAGCATGATGAGCTGGTCGGCCACCGAAATGGCCAGCGCGCCACCCGAGCCGCCTTCGCCGATGATGGTCGTGATGATGGGCACCTCCAGACGCGCCATCTCGTAGATGTTGCGCCCGATCGCCTCGGACTGGCCGCGCTCTTCGGCGTCGATGCCCGGGAACGCGCCAGGCGTATCGACGAAGGTGAACACCGGCAGCTTGAATTTTTCCGCCGTCTTCATCAGGCGCAGCGCCTTGCGGTAACCCTCGGGGCGTGTCATGCCGAAGTTGCGCGCCGTGCGCTCCTTGGTTCCTCGGCCCTTCTGGTGTCCAATCACCATGCAGGCGTTGCCATTGAAACGTGCCAGGCCCCCGATCATGCTCTGGTCATCGGCAAAGTGCCGGTCGCCATGCATCTCGGTGAAATCGGTGAAGATTTCCGCGACATAGTCGAGCGTGTAGGGGCGATCGGGGTGGCGCGCGATCTTGGTGATCTGCCAGGGCGTGAGGCTGCTGTAGATGTCTTTGGTCAGTTGCAGGCTCTTCTTGGTGAGCTGCCCGATCTCTTCGGAAATGTCGACCGCGCTCTCGCTGTCCACGTAGCGCAGTTCCTCGATTTTGGATTCAAGCTCCGCGATCGGCTGCTCGAAATCCAGGAAGGTTTTTTTTGCCAAGTTGTGCTCTCCTCGGGCGATCGGCGCAGGCCATGCCCGCCGCGTGCCGGATTTTCAGGCCGGCAGCGGATCCAATGACCGCCAAATATACCAACTCGCCACACTGCACCAGGGCGCCCAGGCCTGCGCCACCTCGCGGATTTCGCTGCGGCTCACGGCCTCGCCCGAAAAATAATGCTGGCTGATGCCACGCGCCAGCCCGACATCGTCCAGCGGCAGCACATTGGGCCGGGCCAGGTGGAAGATGAGCAGCATCTCGGCCGTCCAGCGGCCTATGCCGCGTATCGCCATCAACTCCTGCGCGATGGCCTCATCCTGCATCGACGGCCACTCGCTCACGTGCAGCAGCCCGCCGTCGAAGTGCAGCGCCAGATCGACGAGGTATTCCACCTTGCGCGCCGACAGGCCCGCGCCGCGCATGTCGTCCACCTTCAGGCGCAGCACACCCTGGGGCGTGATCTCACCCGTCAGCGCGGCAAAGCGCTCCCAGATGCGCTGCGCCGCCGCCACCGACACCTGCTGGCCGAGAATGGAGCGCGCCAGCGTCGCAAATGGATCGGGCTTGGGCCGCAGGACATCGTCCGCGCGCCGTGGAATCAGGCGGCGCAGCACCCTGTCCTTCTTCATCAGGTAACTGCAGGCCTCGGACCAGTAATCGGGTTGATCTGCCGCAGAGTCAACCACTCTCTTATTCATAGCTTCTGGCACTTGAACGGCAAGCTTTTCGATCGAATTGAATCATCATATGGATTCCCAGGTCGTGCCCTGAGGGCCATCCTTGAGCACGATGCCCTGCTCCAGCAGGCGGGCACGGATGCCATCGGCCTCGGCCCAGTTCTTCGCCGCCTTGGCGGCCGCGCGCGCGGCGATCTGCCGGGCGATGGCCGCCTCATCGAGCTGACTGCCCGCGCGCAGAAATGCCTCAGGGTCGCCCTGCAGCAGCCCGAGATGCCCCCCCAGCGCCTTCAGCAAACCCGCCGCCTCGGCCGAACCGCCGCGGTGGACCTCGCCGGCCAGGTCGAACAGCACCGCCACGGCGTCGGGCGTACCGAAGTCCTCGTCCATCGCCGCCTTGAAGCGCGCCGCATGCGGCTCATGCCAATCCACCTCGACGGACGCGGGCGCCACCTTGGCCAGCGCGCCATACAGGCGCTTAAGCGCGGCGCGCGCATCGTCCAAATGCACGTCGCTGTAGTTGAGCGGGCTGCGGTAGTGGCTGCGCACCACGAAGAAGCGCACCGTCTCGGCATCGTAGACCTTGAGCACATCGCGGATGGTGAAGAAATTGCCCAGGCTCTTGGACATCTTCTCGTTGTCCACGTTGATGAAACCGTTGTGCATCCAAACCCGGGCGAAGAGCTGGCCGGTCGCGCCCTCGCTCTGGGCGATCTCGTTCTCGTGGTGTGGAAAGGCCAGGTCCGCCCCGCCGCCGTGGATGTCGAAGCTCTCGCCCAGCAGAGCGCAGCCCATGGCCGAGCATTCGATGTGCCAGCCCGGGCGCCCGGCGCCCCAGGGGCTTTGCCATTTCACCTCGGCCGGTTCCTCGGGCTTGGCGGATTTCCACAAGACGAAGTCCAGCGGATCGCGCTTGCCGTCCTGCACCGCGACGCGCTCGCCCGCGTTGAGTTCATCGAGCGACTTGCCCGAGAGCCTGCCGTAGCCCGGAAACCGGCGCACGGCATAGTTCACGTCGCCGCCGTCGCCCGCCTGGTAGGCCAGGCCCTTGTCCGCCAGGGTCGAGATCATGGCAAGCATCTGCGGCACGTAATCGGTGGCGCGCGGCTCGTGCGTGGGGCGCTCAATGCCAAGCGCATCCGCATCCTCATGCAGGGCGGCGATCATGCGGTCGGTGAGATGGCGCACGCTCTCACCGTTGTCCACTGCGCGGCGAATGATCTTGTCGTCGATGTCGGTGATGTTGCGCACGTAGGTGACGCGGTAGCCCGAAGCGCGCAGCCAGCGCTGGACCACGTCGAAGGCGATCATCGAGCGCGCATGGCCAAGATGGCACAGGTCGTACACCGTCATGCCGCACACGTACATGCGCACGTGACCGCTCTCGATCGGGGCAAAAGGCTGCACCGCACGCGCCAGCGTGCTGTAGATACGCAAACTCATGGAACGTTCACGAGGCTCCGCCAGTGCAGCCCGCCGCCTGCGGCACGCTCGCTGCTTCGGGAACACCCCCCTCGGATAGAATCGCCACAGTATAAATCGCTGGTGCACTGCCGCCTTGCGCGCCGTCCTCCCATGCCTGCCTCCCGCTTCTCGCTGACCCGATTCCTGCAACTGGCCGCGGCCACCACGTTGCTCGCTGCATCGGCAGTGCATGCGGATGGCTACGACGACATCACCGCGCTGCTCAGGGACGGCAAGGCCTCGCAGGCCCTGGTGCAGGTGGAACAGCGCATGGCCACTACGCCCAAGGACCCGCAACTGCGCTTTCTGCGCGGTGTGGCCCAGAGCAAAAGCAAGCAGACCCAGGCGGCCATCGAGACCTTCACCGGGCTCACGCGCGACTACCCCGAGCTGCCCGAACCCTACAACAACCTCGCCGTGCTGTACGCGCAGGAAAACCAGCTCGACAAGGCGCGCACGGCCCTCGAAATGGCCATCCGCACCAATCCCGGCTACGCCACGGCGCACGAAAACCTGGGCGATATCTACGCCAGGCTGGCCGCCCAGGCCTACGACAAGGCGCTGCAGCTCGACCCCGTTCACGGCGAGGCGATCAAGCCCAAGCTGACCCTGATCCGCGAGCTGTTCTCCGCGCGCACCGGCGCGGCCGCAGCGGCAACGACCGTGGCCCCCCCGATCGCGGCGGCGCCGTCCGCGCCAGATGCCGCCACCAAGTAAGGCGGCGTGCCGAATATCCGAAAGCGGCCCGCGCACGGGTTCGGCACACCACCCCTACCGGACGCGCCACGGGATGCCCTGGCGCATTTTCATTGAAGGAATCATTGGATGATGAACCGACGCATGGCCTCACGGCCCTTTTCACGGCTGCGGCAGGCGCGCTGGCGCTGCCGCTGCACGCGGCAGAACAGGCCGCCCCCAAGGTGCAACTAAAGACCAGCCTGGGCACCATCGTGGTGCAACTCGATCCGGCCAAGGCCCCCAAAACGGTGGAGAACTTCCTGCAGTACGTCAAGGACAAGCACTACGACGGCACGATCTTTCACCGCGTGATCAATGGCTTCATGATTCAGGGCGGCGGCTTCACGCCCGACATGACGCAAAAGCCCACGCGGCCGCCGATTCCGCTGGAGGCGAAGAACGGTCTGAAAAACGATGAATACACCATCGCCATGGCCCGCACCGGCAACCCGGATTCGGCCACGGCGCAGTTCTTCATCAACGTCAAGAACAACGACGCCCTAAACGCTCCCAGCCCCGACGGCCATGGCTACGCCGTGTTCGGCCACGTCGTCGAAGGCCAGGACGTGGTGGACAAGATCAAAGCCGTGGCCACGGGCAACCGCGGGCCCCATCAGAACGTCCCGACCACGCCCGTCATCATCGAATCCGCCACTCTCCTCCCCTAAGGAAACCCCCATGAGCCACCCCCAAGTCCAATTGAATGTGACCCTCAACGTGGCCGACACGGCCACGCCCGGCGTGATCGTGCTGGAGCTCGACGACGAAAAGGCGCCGGCATCGACGGCCAACTTTCTCGCCTACGTGACCAAAGGCCACTACGACGGCACAGTCTTTCACCGCGTGATCAAGAACTTCATGATCCAAGGCGGTGGCTTCACGCCCGACATGCAGCAAAAGCCCACCGATGCCCCGATCCAGAACGAAGCGGCCAACGGGCTGAAGAACGACAAGTACACGATTGCCATGGCCCGCACGGGCGATCCGCACAGCGCCACGGCGCAGTTCTTCATCAACGTGGTGGACAACGACTTCCTCAATCACACGGCACCCACGGGCCAGGGCTGGGGCTACGCCGTCTTCGGCAAGGTGGTGCAGGGCCAGGACGTGGTCGATGAAATCCGCAAGGTGCGCACCACGCGCAAGGGCTACCACGACGACGTGCCGTTCGACGACGTGGTGATCGACAAGGCCGTCGCGCTCTGACGATGCCCGCCATGCTGCCGACCGCCGAACTGGTGGCACCGGACGCATGGCGCGCGGTCGATTGCATCTCGGACCTGCACCTGGACGCCGCCCACCCGGTGACGCTGCGGGCGCTGCAGACCTATCTGGAGACCACACGGGCCGATGCCGTGGTCATCCTCGGCGACCTGTTTGAAGTCTGGGTCGGCGACGATGCGCTGCGCGAGCCCGGCAGCTTCGAGAGCCGGGTCTGCGCCATGCTGCGCGATGCGGCCGCGCGCCGCCCGACATTTTTCATGCACGGCAATCGCGACTTCCTGGTGGCGGACGGCTTTGCCCGGGCCACCGGCATCACGCTGCTGACCGATCCTTGCGTGCTGGCACTCGGCGGCCTGCGCTGGCTGCTCAGCCATGGCGATGCGCTGTGCCTGGAGGATCGGCCCTACCAGCAGTTTCGCCGCATGGTCCGCGCCAGCGACTGGCAGACGCAATGGCTGGCCCAGCCGCTGGCGGCGCGGCGCACGCAGGCGCGCGGCATCCGCAGCGAAAGCGAATCACGCAAACGGGCTGCGGTCACCTGGGCGGATGCGGATCACGACGCGGCCCTCGCCTGGCTGCGGGCCGCCCACGCCCAGGCGCTCGTGCATGGCCACACGCATCGCCCGGCAGACCACGTGCTGGCACCAGGCCTGATCCGCCATGTGCTGACCGATTGGGATGTGGACGACGACGCAGCGCCGCGCGCCGAGGTGCTGCGCCTGTCCGCCCAGGGCGCGCAGCGGCTGGCGCCAGAGGCAGCGTAGTGCACCCCGCCATCACGCGCCTGCTGCACCGGCTGGTGGCGCTGGTGGCGCCCGTGCCTCCCATCAGCGATGCGCTGTGGCTGCCGACGGTGGCGCACTACCCGTTTCTCGCGGCGCTGCCCCTGCAGGACCAGGCCAAGCTGCGCGCGCTCGCCGCTCTCTTTCTGCGCCGCAAGGAGTTCACCGGCGCGCGTGGTCTCGCGATCACGGACGAGATGGCCGTGGCGATCGCCGCGCAGGCCTGCCTGCCGCTGCTGCATTGGGGAACTCCACGCCAGGCGCTTTCCTGGTACGACGATTTCGTGGGCATCGTCGTGCACCCGACCGAGGCCCTCGCGCACCGCGAAACCATGGACGCTGCCGGCGTGGTGCACCACTACAACGAAGTGCTGCTGGGCGAAGCCATGGAGCACGGCCCGGTCATGCTCGTCTGGCCCGCCGTGCAGCAGGCCGGTCAGCGTGCCGCCAGCGTCGTGATTCACGAATTCATGCACAAGATCGACATGAAGGCGGGGCACGCCAACGGCTGCCCGCCGCTGCCGCCCGGCTTCATGGCAACGAGGACGGTGCGCGAGGGTCGGCGCCTGTGGCGGCGCGCATGGAGCGCGGTCTACAAGCGATTTCGCGAGCAGGTGACGATGGCCGAGCGCTTTGGCGGCGAGTGGCCGTGGCTCGATGCCTATGGCGCCAGCGCCCCCGGGGAATTCTTCGCCGTGGCCTGCGAGGCGTACTTCGTCGACCCCACGCGCTTCGAGCAGGAATTCCCCACGCTCACGCCGCTGCTGGACGCGTTCTTTCACCCTGCGCCCTGAGTTCGCGCAGCCAGGCCAGGCCCTCGCGCGTTCCCGCACGTGGGCGGTACTCGCAGCCCAGCCAGCCGTCCCAGCCGCTCGCAGCGGCCACTTCGTCGATCACGGCCAACAGGTAGCGAATGTTGAGCTCGCCCTCGTCGGGTTCATGGCGCTCAGGCACGCCTGCGATCTGGAAATGGCCGACCCGGCCCGTGGGCAGGTAGTCGCGAATCTTCATCGCCACATCGCCCTCGACGACCTGGCAGTGGTAGAGGTCCATCTGCACCTTGAGATTGGGGCTGCCGAGTTCCTGCACGACGGCATGCGCCTCGTCCTGGCGCGCGAGGAAATAGCCCGGAAAGTCGCGCCGGTTGATCGGCTCGATCAGCACCTGCACGCCCACGGGCCGCGCCTGCTCGGCGGCCCATTGCAGGTTCGCCAGGTAGCGGGCACGCAACTTCGGCTTCTCCACGTCCACGGGCGCCACGCCGGCCATGACGTGCACGCGCGTGCAATGCAGCTCGTGCGCATACGCCAGTGCCTGAAGAAGGCCGGAGCGAAACTCCGCCTCGCGTCCGGGCAGGCAGGCGATGCCGCGCTCACCCGCGCCCCAATCGCCTGGCGGGGCATTGAACAGCGCCTGCGTCAGGCCTGCATCGCGCAGACGACCGGCGATTTCGGCGGGCTCGAAGTCATAAGGGAACAGATACTCGACGCCCTCGAAGCCATCGGCCGCGGCGGCGGCGAAGCGCTCAAGAAACGCATGCTCGCCATAGAGCATGGACAGGTTGGCCGCGAAGCGGAGCATGCGCTTACTGGCCGCCCTGCGGCCTAGCCTTGGCCACGCGCGCGCGCACCTTGGAGAGGACGGCCTTCAGGCGCTGCTCGTTCTTCAAGCCCACACGCATCATGATCTTCTGCCCCGCCGAGAGCGCCTGCAGCCGCGGGTCCGCGTATTCGTAGCGCACCCAAGGCCGCAACGAGGGCACCTGCCCCGCCACCTGCACCAAGTGCACGACCACGGGCCCTTGCGGCTCGGGCGCGGCGAGTAGGTGATCGATCACGGCCACGAGCCGGTCGTTGAAATACTTGCCGGGAAAGCCCAGCTCCTCATAGGCCACCTGAAACAGCGGGTACAGCTGCGTGTACAGGCGCGCCGCTCCCTCGACGGGAACGGCCTCGGCAAACGAGACGAAGGCGTCGTAGCGCATCGCGTTGGCCGCCGAGATCTGCTGCGCACCCCCCGCTTCATCAACCGTGAAGCGCCCCTGCATGGGGTGCACGGGCCACCGCTGCGCCGGCGCCTGCTCGCGCGCGAGGTTGTCCACCGTGGCCACGACACGGCGCACAAAGCCATCGAGCTGCAGGAAGGCCTCGGCCCGCTGCGCACCCAGCAGCTCCTTGACCGCCTTGCCGACCGTCGCATCCGAATCGGCGAGCGCGGGCAGCGCAGGCTGGGGCGCCTCAGGTTCTTCGATCGGATTTTGCGGCGTACCGCTGTCCGCCGGTGCCGCGGCGGGTGGTGGCGCCTCGGGCTCGGCGGGTTGCTGCACCAGCGCCGTCTGCGCCGTGGCCGCGGGTGGGGTCGCCGCCACCGGTTGCGGGGCGTGGCGCGCCGTCCACCAATACCAGCCGAAGCCGGCGGCCGCCACGATCAGAAGCACCAGCAGCGCGAGGCCCCAGCGGCTTCGGGCTCGTGGCGGGCGTAATTCGGTGCGGTCTCGCAATGGCATGGCAACTCCTGTAACGGGTACAAGCTTACCGCGTCGGTGGGCGATTCAAGCGTTTCAGATCGTGACGAGACCGACCGCGGGCGCCACCCATCAGCCTCCGTGCGCGAGCCGGAAGGCCCTGGCCTGGCTGAAGTGGCCGCAGCCGATGAAGGGCCGCGGCGGGCGCAGCGCCGACAGCGGCGAAGGGTGGTTGGCGCAAAGCACCAGATGGCCGCGATCGGCGGGAATCAGCGCACGCTTGGCCTGCGCGTGGCTGCCCCAGAGCATGAAGACGACCGGGCGATCGCCCTCGGCCACCTGGCGGATCACCGCGTCGGTGAGCTGCTCCCATCCCTTGCCGGCGTGGCTCGCGGGCCGGCCTTCCTCGACGGTCAGCGAGGTGTTGAGCAGCAGCACGCCGTGGCGCGCCCACTTCACAAGCGAACCGCCGGGTTCGGGAAAGTTCGGCCACGGCGTGCCCAGGTCGCGCTGCAGCTCCTTGAAGATGTTGCGCAGCGACGGCGGCAGCGCCACACCCGGTGCCACGGAGAACGCCAGCCCCTCGGCCTGGCCCCGACCGTGGTAGGGGTCCTGCCCGAGGATGACCACGCGCACGTCCCCAGGCGCCGTCAACTCCAGCGCGCGCAGGGGCCGGGGCGGAAAGACGCTGGCACCAGCCGCCAGCCGCTCACGCAGAAAGGCCAGCAGGGCCTGCCCCGCGGCATCGGCAAAAAAGGCCCGCACCAGCGGCGCCCAGCCCGCAGCCACGGGCCAATCCAGCGGATCGGCGGTCGGCAACTGCGTGCGTATTCTCTCGGCGGTCATCGCCATGAATTATGGCAAAACTACTGTAAAACCTTTATGCGAAGCGCGCGAGCAGCTATGTTTTTAATCTGCTTCATCGAAAACACGATTGCGTCCCGCCTTCTTGGCGCCGTACAGGTGCGCGTCGGCCTGCTCGACAAGCACGGCAGGATTCGCGCCGACCTCGGGAATGCAGCAGGCCACGCCGATGCTGACGGTGACCACGTGGGCCACCGGCGAGTCTTGATGGGCGATGGCCTGCCCGTACACCGCGCCGCACATGCGCTCGGCGACAACACACGCGCCTGCAGCATCGCATTCGGGTAGCAGGCAGGCGAATTCCTCGCCACCATAACGCGCCACCACATCATGGGGCCGGGCCATGCAACCGGTCAGCGCCCGGGCCACCGCCTGCAGGCAGGCATCGCCCTTCTGGTGCCCATACCGATCGTTGTAGGCCTTGAAATGGTCGATATCGATCATCAGGAGCGCCATCGGCGAGCGGCTGCGCGCGCACCGGCTCCATTCGTTTGCCAGCCTTTCGTCCAGGCTGCGCCGGTTGGCGATACCGGTCAGCCCATCGACATAGGCGAGCTTGCGCAGAAGCTCGGCTTGCGCCTGATGCTCGGTGTGGTCCTCGAAGGTCACGAGCAGCGTGCCACGCACAATCAGCCCCGACACATCCATCACGCGGTGGGTTCCATCGCGCGAGGTGATGCGGTAGGAGCCGGGGGCGATCCGGCCATCCACCGCCTGGGCCTTGGCCAGCTTCCAGCGCTCGGACACCTCGGCCCGGTAGGTCGGGTCGGGGTAAGCCCGCAGCGCCCATTCGCGCAGCGTGGGCACCTCCTGTTCGGTATAGCCCAGCTGCTCCATGAACCGGTGATTGCGGTAATAGATGCGCAGGTGCGCATCGACCAGGCACAGGGCCACCGGCATGTCGCCGATGAGCTGCTTGAGCATGCGCTCGGTGGCCTTCAGCCGCAACGCCTGCTCCTTGGCCTCGGTGACGTCATTGATGTAGCCATACCAAAGTGTGGCGCCGCTGGCCAGACGCTGGGGCCGGGCATGGCCCGAGAGCCAGCGCTCGCCGCGGCCGGGAATCTGGAAGCGGTATTCGGCCGTCCACTCGGTCAGATCGCGCGCGGACGCGCGGATGTCGTCCAGGCCACGCCGCAGGTCGCTTGTGCGAATGCGCTGGAACACCGGCGCTGCATCACGGCGCAGCTCCTCGGACGAAAAACCGTAAACCTCCGTCACCCGCGGACTGGTGTAGGGGAAATGGCTGTGCCCGTCCGGATCGATCTGGTACTGGTAGAGCATGCCCGGCACGTTCTCGATCAGGTGCTGCAGCATCTCATCGTGCTGATGGCGCTCGGACATGTCCAGAAAGGTGCCGAGCACCCGCGTGGGCCGGCCGTTCGCATCGTGCGCGATGGCCCGGCCCCGGCAGAGGAACCACTTCCAGGCCCCATCGGCGGCGCACAGGCGAAGCACGCACTCGAATTGCGTCGCGCGGCCCTCGACGAACGGCTGCCACTGCTGCGACAGCATCTGTCGGTCATCCGGGTGCACGAGTTCCCGCCACGACCGGTGCACGCGCGTGAATGATTCCTGCGTATGGCCCAGCATGGCATACCAGCCCGGCGAGTGGGTCGTGACGCCACTCGCGACGTCATGATCCCACAGCCCGAGCTCGGCCGCGCTCAGCACCGCATCCCAGCGCGCCTGGTCTTCTTCTTCACGGGTCTCCAGGGCTTCTTGCCGCCGCTGCAGCTGTCGGCTCTTGCGCTGCTGCCACGCCAGCGCCGCGGCGGCCGCGGCGCCGACGAGCAGCCAGCCGAGCACGGCGCGCCACAGGTGCGTGCGCCACATCGCAAAGATGGCCGGCACATCGCGCCCCACGGCCACGATGAGCGGCTGATCCATGTGCAGCTCTGCCGGTTGCACGGTACGCAGCGCCACGAGCTGGATGCTCGCATCCGACGGGCGCATGCTGCCCGTGAGCAGGCTGACCGACGCACCACTTTGGCGATGGGCCAGCCAGGGGTTTCCGGGGTAATCGAGACTCACCCCTTCGCGCGCACCCGGATGGCCCACGGCAAGAAAGCGCAGACCCTCTCCATGCGAGACGCTGATGAACACGTCCGGCGCGTAGCGCAGCGACTGCAGCAGTGTGCGAAAGTACCTGGCATCCAGCGCCGCCGCCAACACGCCGACGAAGCGGCCATCGCTCGCCACGACCTTGCGCGCCAGCACCATGACCCAACCGTCGAGCGCACAGCGAAACGGGGGCGAGACCACGAGCGTGTCGGATGGCGATGCCTGTTCCGCAGTCTTGAAATAGGACCGGTCACCGGGCTTGACGCCGAGAAGCGAAGGTTCACTGCTGGCGACGATGGTGCCTCGCGCATCCAGCAGGCTCATGTACTGCACGGCCGTCATTGCGTCGGAATAGGCCTTCAGGCGCACGGTCAGCTGCGCCGGGCCGTCGGCCTCGCCCTGCAGGCGCGGCAGCTCGGACAGCAGGCTCTGCATGGCGTGGTTGGCCGCATCCAGCTGCGGCACGAGATTGTCGGCCAGCGTGCTGGCCTGGTGGCTCAGCCGTTCACGCTCGCGTACCTGCAGATCACGGTGGGTCTGCCACACATCCGCCGCAAGCACCACGCCCAGCAGCAACCAGACCAATGCCAGCAGCCACCACGAGTGGCGTTCGCGCGTGGGCTCACGGGTCGCGGACAAATGACGCTCGATACAGATTCATGACGAGAGTCATCACTGTAAACGATGATCAAATGAGAGGAAACCCGATTAACATCTGGAAATCAGAGGATCTTCGAGTACTGCGCGCGGCTTTCCTGCGCCTGCAGGTACTTGTCGAACACCATGGCGATGCCGCGCACGAAGAACCAGCCCATGGGGGTGACCTCGATGGCATCGGCCGTGAGATGCACCAGGCCATCGTCGTGCATGGAGCGCAGGCGCGCCAATTCGCTGGCAAAGGTGGTGCGAAAGTCGATCAGGTGCGCCGCCTCGACCGACTCGAACTGCACGCTGCCCTGACACATCAGCGCGTTGATCACCGCGCGGCGCAGCACATCGTCGCGCGAAAGCGCCACGCCGCGCACGATGGGCAGGTGGCCGTGGTCGATCAAGTCCTGGTACTGCAGCAGATCCTTGGCGTTCTGGCTGTAGGTCGCGCCCACCTTGCCGATGGCGGAGATGCCGAGCGAAATCAGGTCGCAGTCGGGCTGCGTGCTGTAGCCCTGGAAGTTGCGGTGCAGCCGCCCCTGGCGCCTGGCCACGGCCAGCGAGTCATCGGGCAGCGCGAAGTGATCCATGCCGATGTAGACATAGCCCACGGCCTCGAACGCGGCGATGGAGTGCGAGAGCATCTTCACCTTGTTGTTGGCCACCGGGATGTCGTCTGTCTTGATGTGGCGCTGGGACTTCACGCGCGCGGGCAGGTGGGCGTAGGCGTAAAGCGCGATGCGGTCGGGACGCAGCTGCACCACCTGGGCGATGGTGCGGGCAAACGATTCGGGCGTCTGTTTGGGCAGGCCGTAGATCAGGTCCACGTTGATCGAATCGAAGCCGATCTCGCGCGCGGCGGCCACGAGCGCGAACACCTGCTCGGCCGGCTGCACGCGGTGCACGGCCTTCTGCACTTCGGGGTCGAAGTCCTGCACGCCGAAGCTCAGGCGGTTGAAGCCCAGCTCGCGGATGACCTGCAGCCGCTCGGCGCTGATGGTGCGCGGATCGATTTCGATCGAATACTCGCCCTTGGGGGCGAACGCAAAGCGTTTGCGCAGCATGTCCATCAGGCCACTGAGCTCCTCATCGCTCAGGAACGTGGGCGTGCCGCCGCCGAAGTGCAGCTGGCTCACGCCCTGGCCGGGGCCGCCCAGGTGCTTGACATGCAGATCGAGTTCGCGTTCGACATAGCCCAGGTAGGGCGCGGCGCGTTCGTGGTGCTTGGTGATGATCTTGTTGCAGGCGCAGTAGTAGCACAGCGACTCGCAAAACGGCAGATGCACGTACAGCGACAGCGGTTGTGCCGCCAGGCTCGTGCCCATCTGGCGCTGGGCCAGGGCGTACAGGTAATCTTCTTCGCCAAAGGCTTCGACGAAGCGATCGGCCGTGGGGTAGGACGTGTAGCGGGGTCCGGGGACATCGAACCGCGAAATGAGCTCTGGAGTGATCGTGGGCATGGGCGGTCGTGTGAAGCCAATCGGCCTTCCGATTGGAACGCGGGACTGTCGCCGGATTGATCTGCCATGTCCTTGATCACGATCAAGAAATTTTCCCCGCCGCCTAGAATCGGCCATCCTCGGTCGTCACGAACCAAGCCATGCCCCATCGAGCCCTCCAGATCGCCTGTTCCCGATGCAACCTGCGCGAGCTGTGCATGCCGGTGGACGTGACGGCGGCCGACATGGAGCGCCTGGACACCCTGGTGACGACGCGCCGGCGCATCCGCCGCGGCACCCCGTTGTATTCGCGCGGCGACCGCTTCACCGCGCTGTACGCGATCCGCTCGGGTTTCTTCAAGACGCGCGTGACGACCAACGACGGGCGCGAGCAGGTGACGGGCTTTCAGATGGCCGGCGAGATCATGGGGCTCGATGGCATCGTCTCGGACCTGCACACCTGCGACGCGCTGGCGCTGGAAGACGCCGAGGTCTGCGAGATGCCGTACGAGCGCATCGAAGATCTCTCGCGCGAAGTGCCCGCGCTGCAGACCCACGTGCACAAGATCATGAGCCGCGAGATCGTGCGCGAGCACGGCGTGATGCTGCTGCTGGGCAGCATGCGCGCCGAGGAGCGCGTCGCGTCCTTCCTGCTCAACCTGCTGCAGCGCCTGCACGCGCGCGGGTTTTCCGAGGCCGAGCTGGTGCTGCGCATGACGCGCGAGGAAATCGGCAGCTACCTCGGCCTGACGCTGGAGACGGTGAGCCGCACCTTTTCACGGTTCGCCGAAGAGCGGCTCATCGAGGTGCGGCACCGCCATGTGCGCATCCTCGATGGCAAGGGCCTGGAAGCGATCGTGGCATCGGCCAACGGTCGATGATCATTTTACTATCAAAAAAATAGCCGCCAGCGCTTGATGGATAAAGCATGGCGCCCGATTTACCATGAATTCTCGTCGGGTCGGCGCTGCGCCTTGACGCTGCCACGGACGCGCTTGGCCTTCAACCGCCGCTCGCGCGAGGCGGCCGTGGGGCGGGTGGCCTTGCGAGGCCTGGCAGGCCGCGCGGCCTTCTCGACGAGATCGAGCAGACGCGCCAGCGCATCGAGCCGGTTGGCCTGCTGCGTGCGGTAGCGCTGCGCCTTGATGATCACCTCGCCGCCCTCGGTGATGCGCGCATCGCGCAGCAGCAGCAGGCGCTGCTTGACCTCCTGCGGCAGCGAGGACGCGGCCACGTCGAAGCGCAGATGCACGGCGCTGGAGACCTTGTTGACGTTCTGCCCGCCCGCGCCCTGCGCACGCACGGCCGTGAACTCCGCCTCGCGTTCCAGCGCCTGCGCCGTGGTTACCATCGATGCATCCTCCCGAATACCACCACAAGGATTTCATGCCCCTGCTCTCGCGCCGACAAACGATCGGCCTGGTCCTGCTCGTGCTCGCCTGGGGTATCAACTGGCCGGTGATGAAGGTGGCGCTGCGCGAAATGGGGCCGCTGTATTTTCGCGCGCTGACCATGGGGCTGGGCGCGCTGGCCCTGGCCCTGTACTTTCACACGCGCCGGCTGCGGCTGCTGCCGCGCGGATGGGGCGAGTGGCGCGCCGTGGTGACGCTGGGCCTGCCCAACATCCTCGGCTGGCATGCGCTCTCGATCATCGGCGTGGCGCAGCTGCCGGCCGGCCGCGCGGCCACGCTGGGCTTCACGATGCCGGTGTGGACGGTGCTGCTCTCGGTGCTGTTCTACGGCGAAAAACTCACCGCGCGACTGATGATCGGCGTCGTCGCGGTGCTGGCGGGCATCACGCTGCTGCTGTGGAACGAACTGGCGCAGATCGCCGGGCGCCCAGCCGGCATCGCCTGGATGCAGGGCGCGGCGTTGAGCTGGGCGCTGGGCACGATCTGGATGCGCCGCGCGCGCCTGACCCTGCCGGCCGAGACGCTGCTGGTGTGGATGATGGTGCTGGCGACCGCGGCGCTCGTTCCCCTGGCGCTCTGGCTCGAACCGCCCCAAAGCCTGCGCTTGAGCGCGCCCGTGTGGGCCAGCCTGGTGTGGGGCGTGCTCATCAACTACGGCCTGGCGCAAGTGATCTGGTTCGCGCTGGTGCGCGTGCTGCCCGCCACCACCAGCGCCATGAGTGTGATGGCCGTGCCCATCGTCGGCATCCTGAGCGCGCCCTTCATCATCGGCGAATGGCCGCACTGGCAGGATCTGGCGGCCATGGCCTGCGTGGTGGTGGCCATCGGCGCCGTGCTACTGCGGCGTGGCTGAACCCCAGGCCGTTTCCAGCGCCTGCACAAAAGCCTGAGGCCGCTCATACGCCACCCAGTGGCCCGCGCCGGGGATCACGGCAAACCGGCGCAGATCGCACCCGGTGGAACGAAACACGGCCTCCAGCGACGCCACGCGCCCGGCATACAGCGCATCCATCTCGCCATAAATCACCGAGACCGGGCAGGCCACGGCCGCCAGCGCCCGCGCCAGCGCATCGGTGCTGGAGAGCCTGCGCCGCTGCAGGCGGTCGTGCGCCACGTTCCAGGCATGCAGCTGCAAGGCCGTTTCATCCACGGCGCCGGCATCGGACAGCATGAGGACGGCCAGGTTGTGGCGATGAACCGCGTCCTGAACCTGCGGGTCCGGGAGGTGGCGCCATGCGCGAAGGGGCAGATGCGCGGCAGGCACCCCCAGCCCCGGCGCGCCCACGAGCGCCAGGCGCCGCGCCGCGCCCGGATGCGCTGCCTGAAGCAGTGCCCCCGTGAGCGCTCCGAACGAAAAGCCGACCAGATCACACGGCGCGCCAGCGAGCAACTCCTGCAGCCCCGCGTGCACAGGCTCGACCAGATCGTCGGCATCGCGCGCACCCGCGGGCAGATCCGAATCGCCACAGCCGGGCAGATCGGGCGCCCAGACTTCGCGGCCGGATTCCACCAGCGGCGCAATGCAGCGCAGCCAATGCATCCAGCTGCCACTGCCTCCGTGCAGCAGCACCACGGGGGGCACGCCCGCCCGCGGCATGCCCCACTGCGTCCAGAGCATGGAGCCCGGGCCCCTGCCCAAGGCGGTACGCACACGCCGCGCCTGTGCCAGCAACCCGTGCGCTGCCGTGGGCAGCGGCCGCTCTACCATGCGGCGATCGCGTCGATGGCCAGCGCGTACCCCGCCACGCCCAGACCGCAGATCACGGCACGGGCGGCAGGAGAAATCCAGGAGTGATGCCGAAAGGCTTCACGGGCAAAGACGTTGCTGATGTGCAGTTCGATGAGCGGCACGCCCGTGCCCTTGATGGCATCGAGCAGCGCCACGCTGGTGTGCGTGTAGGCGCCGGCGTTGAGCACCACGCCCGCCAATTGCCCGGCCGCATGCTCACGCCCGGCCTCGTGGACCCAGTCCACGAGCGCCCCTTCGTGGTTGCTCTGTTGAAACACCAGACGCAAGCCATGGCGCTCGCAGGCTTGCTGGCACAGATGCTGCACGTCGGCGAGCGTCTGCGCGCCATACACCTGCGGCTCGCGCGAGCCGAGAAGGTTCAGATTGGGGCCGTTCAGAACGTAAAGAACTTTGGACATGAGGCACACCCGTGCACGATGACGGCCGGATTATGCGATGCGCCCCACAGCCAAACGGCCTCGCGAGGAGGCCGTTCATCGTTGCACTGCGGCATCAACGCCAGTCGTCGCGATCACCGCGATGGCCATGGTGGCGCCCCCACCCCCGATGACCACCGCGCCAATACGGCCGCGGCGCGTAATACACCGGCGGCCCGTAGACCACGGGCGGCGGCCCGTAATACACGGGCGGCGCCACCCGATAGACCGGCGCGGGCGCGTAAACCACGGGGGGTGCCGAATACACCGTGGGGCCGAAGTTGCTGGCACCCACCACCACGCCTGGCACACCGATACCGACCGACCAGGACACATCGCCGCGCGCCTGCGCGGCGCCCGAACCGAGCATCAAAGCCATGGCCACGCCTGTCGAGGCCATCAGAGCCTTCCAGGAACGATGAACAGTCATTGCTTTCTCCTTCATGAACACGGCCGGAGCCGATCAACTGCCACTACAACGCACGACATGACGTTCAGGATGTCATGCAAAGGTGTTTATCTTGTGTCCGAACGTAGGGGTGATGGCTTCAGAACGTAACGTCCATGCGCTGGCGCCACCTAGAATCGGCGCCATGAGCACGCCCGCAATCCCTACCACGCCACCGACCCATTTTCTGCGCCAGATCATCGAAGGCGACTTGGCCCAGGGCGCGCATGCCCACAAGCGCTGGGCCGGTAGCCCCGGTGACGCGAACCACCAGGCTGCGGGGGCCTTGGATGCAGCACGCATCCGCACACGCTTTCCCCCTGAGCCCAACGGCTATCTGCACGTGGGTCATGCCAAAAGCATCTGCCTGAATTTCGGCCTGGCGCGCGACTATGGCGGCGTCTGCCATCTGCGCTTTGACGACACCAACCCGGAAAAGGAAGACATCGAGTACGTCAACGCCATCGTGGACGCGGTACACTGGCTGGGTTTTGACTGGCGCGATCCGGACGGGCACGAAAACCTGTACTACGCGAGCAGCTACTTCGACTTCATGTACCGCGCGGCCGAATACCTGATCGAGCAGGGCCTGGCCTACGTGGACGAGCAGAGCGCCGAAGCCATGCGCGCGAACCGCGGGGACTTTGGAAAACCGGGCGTGAACAGCCCGTTTCGAGACCGTGCCCCGGCCGAGAACCTCGCGCGCTTTCGCGAGATGAAGGACGGCAGGCATGCCGACGGCGCGATGGTGCTGCGCGCGAAGATCGACATGCAGTCGCCCAACATCAACCTGCGCGACCCGGCGATCTACCGCATCAAGCGCGCCGAGCATCACGCCACCGGCAACCGCTGGTGCATCTACCCGATGTACACCTTCGCGCACCCGATCGAGGATGCGCTGGAATGCATCACGCACAGCATCTGCACGCTCGAATTCGAAGACCAGCGCCCGTTCTACGACTGGCTGCTCGACCACCTGGCCGAAGGCGGCCTGATCGCCACGCCGCGCCCGCACCAGTACGAGTTCGCGCGGCTGAACCTCACCTACGTGATCACCAGCAAGCGCAAGCTCAAGCACTTGGTGGACAGCGGCATCGTGAGCGGCTGGGACGACCCGCGCATGCCCACCATCGTCGGTCTGCGTCGGCGCGGTTACACGCCCACGGCGATCCGGGCGTTCTGCGAGCGCATCGGCGTGACCAAGGATTACAGCTGGATCGACTACGCCACGCTCGAAGGCTGCCTGCGCGAGGACCTGGAACCCTTCGCGCACCGCGCGATGGCCGTGCTCGACCCCGTCAAGCTCGTGCTCACCAACTGGGACGAGGTGATGGGCGCGGGCCACCTGGAGCCCTGCCAGCTGCCCGCGCTGCCGCACGCCGAGCCGGGACAGACCGTGCCGCAGCGCCAGTTCCTGATGGGACGCGAGGTGTGGATCGAACGCGAGGACTTCGCCGAGCAGCCGCCCAAGGGCTACAAGCGCCTGTTCGTCGGCAACAAGGTCCGCCTGAAGGGCGGCTATGTCGTCGAATGCACCGGCGCTGTCCGCGACGCGAATGGCGTCATCACTGAAGTGCAGGCCCTCGTGATTGCCGACACCAAGAGCGGCACGCCGGGCGCGGACAGCGTGAAGGCCAAATCCGCGATCACCTGGGTGGGTGCGCACGACGGCGTGGCCGCCGAGGTGCGGCTGTACGACCGCCTCTTCACCGACCCGCAGCCCGATGCAGGCGGCAAGGACTACCTGGCGCTGCTCAACCCCGACAGCCTCAGGACCGTGACCGCCTGGGTCGAACCCACCCTGGCGCAGGCCCGGGCTGGCGACAAATTCCAGTTCGAGCGCCTGGGCTACTTCGTGGCCGACCGCAAGGACCACGCGGCGGGGCATCTCGTGTTCAACCGCATCACGGGTCTGAAGGATTCGTGGGGGAAGTAGCCTCCGCCACGGCGATGCCTGCAGACGACACACCGCGCCCCTGGACGCCGCCAGCCGCTACACGCTGAGCGGCTCCTCCCGCATCGCTTCGATCTGCTCGCGCAACATCGCCACCTGGCCGCGCCAGTAGTCGCTGCTGCCGAACCATGGGAAGTGGATCGGAAAGGTCGGATCGCTCCAGCGCCGCGCCAGCCACGCGCTGTAGTGGATCAGGCGCAGCGTGCGCAGCGGCTCGATCAGCGCGAGCTCACGGCGGTCGAAATCGCGCACCTGCTCGTAGCCATCGAGCAGGGCGCTGAGCTGCAGCGTGCGCTGGCGCCGGTCGCCCGAGAGCAGCATCCACAGGTCCTGCACCGCCGGGCCCATGCGCGCGTCGTCCAGATCAACGACGTGCGGGCCGCTGTCCTCTTCGTCCACTGGCGTCCACAGCACATTGCCGGGGTGGCAGTCGCCGTGCACACGGATCAGGGTTGCAGACTTCAAGCAATATCGGCCTCCATCGCTTTGTGGATAAGCGCTGTCAGCTATCAACGAAAGAGCGTCCTTGCACAGGTCGCGCCATTCACCACGCACCTCCGCGGCCACTGCGTCGTGCGCCAGCAGCCAGTCGCGCGAGGCACTGCCGAAGGTGTCGGCGTCCAGCCGCGGACGCTGAACGAACGGCGCCTGGCTACCCACGACGTGCAGCCGCGCGAGAAAGCGGCCCAGCCATTCGAGTACCTCGAAGTCATCGAGCTCGGGCTGGCGCCCGCCGCGCCAGGGGCTCACCGAAAACGCGAATCCGGCATGGTGGTGCAAGGTTTGATCCTTCAGCACCAGCGGCGCGACCACGGGCACCTCGGCCGCCGCCAGTTCGGCGGCGAAGGCGTGCTCCTCCAGGATCTGCGCCTCGCTCCAGCGCCCGGGGCGGTAGAACTTGGCGACGACGCGCGAGCCGTCCTCCAGCCCCACCTGATAGACCCGGTTCTCGTACGAGCCCAGCGCCATCAGGCGGCCATCGCCCAGCAAGCCCACGGCGGCGAGCGCGTCGAGCACCACGTCCGGCGTGAGCGCGGCGTAGGGGTGCTGCTGCGTGTCGATGTCTTGCGTCACCGCCCGCCCTTGTGTTCCAGCTCCTGCGCCAGCCCGTGCTCGCGCCAGACGCGTTCCTGCAGCGCCTCAGGCAGTTCCAGCGCCAGCGCCGTGTGCTCGCGCTGGTGATGGTGATCAAGCACATGACGCAGCGCATGGGCAGCGTCGATCAGCCAGAGCGCGGCATGCCGGCGCTCGGCTTCAGTCGCGGGCGGACTTGCCAGCACCTGCGCCAGGCGCCCGCCGTATTCGTCGGCCAGCACAACGATGCGCTCGTGCTCCTGGCGATAGACCCGCGCGGTCCAGCGCGCGCTCTCGGGCAGATGCGGCAGCAGCTCCTGCTCTTCCACCTCAATGTGGCGCGCCAGACCGGAGCGCCATTGGCGCAAGCGCAGATCGGCCTGGACAAAATCGCCGCCCACCACGTCGAGCAGGTGGGCGTGCAATTGCGCATCCAGACCCTCGTGCTGGCGAAGGAAATGACGAGCGGTATCGGCAGCGCATGGCATGAGTCAAATGGTACTCCAGCGCCCGTCGATCAACCGCCTCCTTCTTCCATTCTGATAGTGGAAACGGCGGCCCTCAGACCGCGACGGTCAAGGTCACGTCGATGTTGCCGCGCGTGGCGTTCGAGTAGGGACAGACCTGGTGGGCCGCATCGACCAGCGACCGTGCCTGCGCACTGTCCATGCCGGGCAGGCACACATGCAGACGCACGGCAATGCCGTAGGCGTTGGCAATGGGGCCCAGATCCACCTCGGCGTCGATGGCCACGTCCTGCGGCAACGCCAGCTTCTGCCGCGCCGCGACGGCCTTGAGCGCACCGATGAAACAGGCCGAGTAGCCAACGGCGAAAAGCTGCTCCGGATTGGTGCCGGTGCCGGCGCCGCCCGGCGACGAGAGGACAACCTCCAGCCGGCCGTCGTCGCTGCGTGCGGCGCCATCGCGCCCACCGGTGGTGTGGGCGCGCGCGGTGTAGAGAACTTTGTCGAGGGTGGTCATGGTGATTCCTTTCGGGAAGTGAAGGCCCCTGCCGCGGGGCGGTGAAAAAGCGAGGGGGAAACGCTCATGGCCCGATCTGGTCGCGCAAGGCACGAATCTGCCCTGCCAGCGCCTGCACCTCGGCCGGGCGCAGGCGGCTGCGCGCCAGGACACACGCCGGTATGGGCTCGGCCCGCGCGCGCAGGGCCCGGCCCGTGCGCGTGAGGACCACGCGCACGCAGCGCTCGTCCTGCGCATCGCGCTCGCGCTGCAGCAGCCCTGCGACCTCCATGCGCTTGAGCAGCGGGGTGAGCGTGCCAGAGTCGAGGCTCAGGCGCTCGCCCAGTTCGGAGACGGTCAGGCCGTCGCGCTCCCACAGCACCAGCATCGCCAGGTACTGCGGATAGGTGAGCCCGATCGCATCGAGCAGCGGTTTGTACATCCGCGTCATGGCCAGCGAAGCCGAGTACAGCGCGAAGCAGAGCTGGCGATCGAGCCTCAGAGCCTCGAGGCTCGGGTCTGTCGGCAAACGGGATGTCGTCATGGGTCGTATTATTGCACGCAATTGAATTGCACGCAATTCATATGCGTCGTATCAACGACCACTGAAAACCCCATGAAAAAGGCGCCCCGCGGCGCCCTCCGTATGGGTGCGGAGCCCCTTCAATAGCTGTAAACGCCCCGCCCTGTCTTGCGCCCCAGCCGCCCGGCGGCCACGTATTCCTTGAGCAGCGGGCAGGCGCGGTACTTGCTGTCGCCGAATTCCTTGAGATAAACCTCCATCACCGCGAGGCACACATCCAGCCCCACCATGTCCGCGAGCTCGAGCGGCCCGATCGGCTGGTTGCAGCCGAGCTTCATGCCCGCGTCGATGTCCTCGGGCGTGGCCAGGCCCTCGGCCAGCACGAAGAAGGCCTCGTTGATCATGGGCACGAGAATGCGGTTGACCACGAAGCCCGGCGCGTTCTTCACGGTGATCGGCGTCTTGCCCAGGCGCTCGGCCAGGACCTTCACCGCCGCGTGCGTCGCATCGCTCGTCTGCAGGCCGCGGATGATCTCCACCAGTGCCATCATCGGTACCGGGTTGAAGAAGTGCATGCCGACGAAGCGATCGGCCCGGCCCGTGACCGCCGCCAATTGCGTGATCGAGATCGACGAGGTGTTGGTGGCCAGGATCACCTCGGGCGCGATCAGCGCATCAACCTGTTTGAGGATCTTGTTCTTGAGCTCGTGGTTCTCGGTCGCCGCTTCGATCACGAGCTGCGCGGCCTTCAGGTCGTCGTAATTCGTCGAGCCCTTGATGCGGGCGAGCGCCGCGGCCTTGTCCGCCTCGGTGATCTTGTCCTTCTTGATGAGGCGATCAAGACTGCCCGTAACGGTGGCAATGCCTTTTTGCACCGCCGCGTCGGAGACGTCGACCATCACGACGGCGATGCCCGAGACGGCGCAGGCCTGCGCAATGCCGTTGCCCATGGTGCCGGCGCCGATGATGCCTACGGTGGAAATGCTCATGCTGGGTTCCTCTGGTTGATTCACTGAAAAGCCACTTCGTCGAAGCTGCGCAGCTTGCGGCTGTGCAGTCGCGCCACGCCCCCCTGCTGCAGCAGCTCGATCGCCCGAATGCCGATGCGCAGGTGCTGGCCGACGCGTTCGCGGTAGAAGTGATTGGCCATGCCCGGCAGTTTGATCTCGCCGTGCAGCGGTTTGTCGCTCACGCACAAGAGCGTGCCATAGGGCACGCGAAAGCGAAAGCCGTTGGCGGCGATGGTGGCGCTCTCCATGTCCAGCGCCACCGCGCGGCTCTGGCTGAAGCGCCGCTGCGGCGTGTTGCCGGGCAGCAACTCCCAGTTGCGATTGTCGGTGCTGGCCACCGTGCCCGTGCGCATGATGCGCTTGAGCTGGTCCTCGGGCATCTGCGCCACGTCGGCCACGGCCTGCTGCAGCGCGACCTGGATTTCCGCCAGCGCCGGAATCGGCACCCAGGGCGGCAGCTCTTCGTCGAGCACATGGTCTTCACGCACATAGGCATGCGCCAGCACGTAGTCGCCCAGTTGCTGGCTGTTTCTCAGGCCCGCGCAGTGGCCCAGCATCAGCCACGCATGCGGGCGCAGCACGGCCACGTGATCGGTGATGGTCTTGGCGTTGGCCGGGCCCACGCCGATGTTGATCATGGTGATGCCCCCGTGTCCTTCGCTCACGAGGTGGTAGGCGGGCATCTGCGGCAGCCGCGCCGGGGCACTGCCCAGCTCGTCACCCGCCTCGGCGCTCACGCCGACGCGGAGCGTGACGACGTTGCCAGGCTCGACGAAGGCGCGGTAGCGGCTGTCCGAGTTCTGCATTTCCGCATGCCCCAGGCGCACGAATTCGTCGATGTAGAACTGGTAATTGGTGAACAGCACGAAGTTCTGGAACCACTCGGGGCGCGTCCCCGTGTAGTGGCGCAGGCGCTGCAGGGAATAATCCACGCGCGGCGCGGTGAACAGCGACAGCGGCTGCGCCTCGCCTGCGCGCGGCTCCCAGGTGCCGTTGGCGATGCCATCGTCCATGGCCGTCAGATCCGGCAGGTCGAAGAGGTCGCGCAGCAGCAGGCGGCGCTCGCGGTCGAGCGAGCCTTCGAGCGCATCGTCCGCGTCGAGCGCGAAATACACCGGGATCGGCTGCGTGCTCGTGCCCACCTCCAGCTCCACGCCGTGGTTGTGCAGCAGCAGCTCGAACTGCTCCAGGTAGTAGTGCGCAAACAGGTCGGGGCGGGTGAGCGTGGTTTCGTAGCGCCCCCGCCCCTGCACGAAGCCGAAGGCCAGATGCGTGGGCGCGCGCGCCAGGGTACTGGTCTGCAGGCGCACGAAGGGGTAGCAGGCACGCACCGGCTGCGCGGGCGTGTCCCCCGCGACGAAAGCCTGCATGGCCTGGCGCAGGTAGGCCGTCTGCTCGGCATGGATGCGCTGAATCTGCGCCAGCGCCTGCGCGGCGTCGCGGTGGCGCGTGGGCGCGATGAAGTCGGGCATTTGAGACATGAGGCGTATTTTCGGCGTTGCCGCTGCCCGGTGGCGTAAGAAATCCGCCTCATCCGGAATAAAAAAACCGGGCCGGGGCCCGGTTCCTTCATCAGGCAGGAAGCGCCTACTGCAACAGCTTCACACCCGTCTTGGACTGAATTTCGTCAAAACTCACGTCGGGCGCCAGTTCCACGAGCCTGAGCCCCGCCGGCGTCACATGCATCACGCCCAGGTCGGTGATGATCTCGTGCACCACGCCCACGCCCGTGAGCGGCAGCGTGCACTGGGGGAGGATTTTCAGATCCGTCGTGCCATCCTTCTTCTTGGCCACGTGCTCCATGAGCACGATCACCTTGGGCACGCCGCCCACGAGATCCATCGCGCCGCCCATGCCCTTGACCATCTTGCCAGGGATCATCCAGTTGGCCAGATCACCCTTTTCGCTCACCTGCATGGCGCCGAGGATGGCGAGGTTGATCTTGCCGCCGCGGATCATCGCGAAGCTGTCATGGCTACCGAAGATGGCCGAGCCGGGCAGCGTGGTGACGGTCTGCTTTCCAGCGTTGATCAGGTCGGCATCGACCTTGTCGTCGGTGGGGAAGGGGCCGATGCCCAGCAGGCCGTTTTCCGATTGCAGCCAGACTTCCTTGTCGCCGGTGTAATTGGCTACCAGCGTGGGGATGCCGATGCCCAGGTTCACGTAGAACCCGTCCTGCAATTCCTGGGCGGCGCGCGCCGCCATCTGTTCCTTCGTCCACGGCATGTCAGGCTCCTGCTTTCTCGGTGATGGTGCGTTTTTCGATCTGCTTGGTCGGGTGGGCGTTGAGCACGATGCGGTGCACGTAAATACCCGGCAGATGGATGTCGTCGGGCGCAAGCTCGCCCGGCTGCACGATCTTTTCCACTTCCACGACGCAGATCTTGCCGGCCATGGCCACGGCCGGGTTGAAGTTGCGCGCCGTCAGGTGAAAGCGCAGGTTGCCCGTGGTGTCGGCCACGGCGGCGTGCACGAGCGAGACGTCGGGCACGAGCGATCGCTCCATCAGGTAGGTGTGGCCGTCGAATTCACGCGTTTCCTTGCCTTCGGCGACGATGGTGCCCACGCCCGTGCGGGTGAAGAAGGCCGGAATGCCCGCGCCGCCCGCGCGCAGCTTCTCGGCCAGCGTGCCCTGCGGGGTGAACTCCAGCTCCAGCTCGCCGCCCAGGTACTGGCGTTCGAATTCCTTGTTCTCGCCCACGTAGGAGCTGATCATCTTCTTGATCTGGCGCGTGTTCAGCAGCTTGCCCAGGCCCACGCCATCGATGCCGGCGTTGTTGGACACAGCGGTGAGGTTTTGCACGCCCGAGGCGCACAGCGCCTCGATCAGCGCTTCCGGGATCCCGCACAGGCCAAAGCCGCCGACGCCGATCAACTGGCCGTCGTGCACGATCCCCTTGAGGGCCTCGGCCGCGGAGGGATAAATCTTGTTCACGGATGTACTCCTGTCTTCGTATGAACGGTCTGACGATACTAGCCAGCCAATTTTGTTGCGTTGCACAATAAGTGTCAACACAAGCGGGATCGGGTTATCCCTGAGTGCATGGGTATCCTCGGCCAGGTCATGCCGTGGGGCGCATGGGCCACCGCCGCAGCCAAAAGGCGCCCCACCCAAATCACTCCAATATCGATAGCTATTCTCGCTTGCAGGCCAATGGTTCAAGGCCAAAAAAAAATCCTTTAAATTTGATCACTCCGGCAGCAAGGCGCCCAGCTTGGGCAGCGCGGCGCGGGCGTTGCGCGTGGTGGCCAAGGCCAGTTCCCCTGCCTGCATGCCGCGCAGCTGCGCCAGCGCCTGCGCGATGCGCGGCAGTTCGGCCGGGCTGTTGCGCCCCTGCGGCCTGCCGTCCCCGCGCTCGGCGCGGTCGCGGTACAGCCACTGCGGCGGGATGTCCGGCGCGTCAGTCTCCAGCACCAGCGCATCGAGCGGCAGCTCGACGGCTAGCCGGCGCAGGTGCAGCGCGCGCTCGAAGGTCAGCGCGCCGCCGAAACCGAGCTTGAAGCCCATCGCGATGAAGGCCTGCGCCTGCTGCAGGCTGCCGTTGAACGCGTGCGCGATGCCGCCCGCCACCGGCCACTCGCGCAGCGCCTTGAGCACACGGTCGCAGCTCTTCCTCACGTGCAGCAGCACCGGCAGGTCGAAGCGCCGCGCCAGCCGCAACTGTTCACGCAGCAGCCGCTCTTGGTGCGGGCCGTCGAGCCCCACCACGAAATAGTCCAGCCCGATCTCGCCCACGGCGACGAGCCGGGCATCACCCACGCGCTGCGCCAGCGCCGCCTGCAGGGCCTCGATGTCACCCTCGCCCGCCTCGGGCGTGCACAGCGGGTGGATGCCCAGCGCATAACTGTCGCCCCAGGCGTGCGCAAGGGCCTGCACCGCGTCCCAGTTGAAGCGCGCCACGGCCGGAACCACGCAATGCGCCACGCCGGCCGCGCGCGCCGCCGCGCGCATCGCCTCGCGATCGGGCGCGAACTCGGCCGCGTCCAGATGGCAGTGGGTGTCGACCCAGTCGTTCACACGCGCCCGAGCACCGGCACCAGAGCGCCATGCACGGCCCGCGCGGCGTCCGATGCGAGAAAGCCGATCACCTCGGCCAGCGCTTCGGGCGCGACCCAGCGCGAGACATCGGCATCGGGCATGGCGGCGCGATTCGGCGGCGTGTCGATGATGGAGGGCAGCACCGCGTTGACGTTGATGC
>JAIOIA010000190.1:0-12405 GCA_019912745.1 Comamonas sp.
ACAAAAAAGGGCCGCACTGGGCGGCCCTCGAGGGTGAAAGCAGGGTGCTTTCGCGCTGGGATTACATGCCCATGCCACCCATGTCGCCCATGCCGCCGGGCATGGCCGGGGCCGCGGCTTCATCCTTCGGAGCTTCCGTGACGGTGGCTTCGGTCGTGAGTAGCAGCGACGCGACGGAGGCGGCGTGCTGCAGCGCAGCGCGCGTGACCTTGGTCGGGTCCAGAATACCCATCTCCAGCATGTCGCCGTAGGTGTCGTTGGCGGCGTTGAAGCCGTAGTTGCCCTTGCCGCCCAGCACTTGGTTGGCGACCACGCTGGGCTCGCCACCGGCGTTGGCGACGATCTCGCGCAGCGGCGCTTCGATGGCCTTCATCACCAGCTTGATGCCGGCGTCCTGCTCGGGGTTGTCGCCCTTGAGCTTGTCGCCGATCGCTTGCTTGGCGCGCAGATAGGCCACGCCGCCACCGGCGACGATACCTTCCTCCACCGCAGCGCGGGTGGCGTGCAGCGCGTCTTCCACGCGCGCCTTCTTTTCCTTCATCTCGACTTCGGTGGCAGCGCCGACCTTGATCACGGCCACGCCGCCGGCCAGCTTGGCCACGCGTTCCTGCAGCTTTTCGCGGTCGTAGTCGCTGGTGGCCTCCTCGATCTGCACGCGCACCTGCTTGACGCGCGCCTCGATGTCGGCCGCGGCGCCGGCGCCGTCGATGATGGTGGTGTTTTCCTTGGCGATTTCGACGCGCTTGGCCTGGCCCAGATCGGCCAGCGTGGCTTTCTCCAGCGTCAAACCCACTTCCTCGGCGATGACCTTGCCGCCTGTCAGGATGGCGATGTCTTCGAGCATGGCCTTGCGGCGGTCGCCAAAGCCCGGGGCCTTGACGGCGACGACCTTCAGGATGCCGCGGATGGTGTTGACCACCAGCGTCGCCAGCGCTTCGCCTTCGACGTCCTCGGCGATGATCAGCAGCGGGCGGCTGGACTTGGCCACTTGTTCCAGCGTCGGCAGCAGGTCGCGGATGTTGCTGATCTTCTTGTCGTAGAGCAGCACGAAGGGGTTTTCGAGCAGCGCGACTTGCTTTTCGGGGTTGTTGATGAAGTAGGGAGAGAGGTAGCCGCGGTCGAACTGCATGCCCTCGACGACTTCGAGCTCGTTGTCCAGGCTCTTGCCGTCCTCGACGGTGATCACGCCTTCCTTGCCCACCTTGTCCATCGCGTCGGCAATGATCTTGCCCACGGATTCGTCGGAGTTGGCCGAGATCGAGCCGACCTGGGCGATTTCCTTGCTCGTGGTGGTGGCCTTGGAGGCCTTCTTCAGTTCTTCGACCAGCGCCACGACGGCCTTGTCGATGCCGCGCTTCAAGTCCATCGGGTTCAGGCCCGCGGCGACGTACTTGGTGCCTTCGCGCACGATGGCCTGCGCCAGCACGGTGGCGGTGGTCGTGCCGTCACCGGCGATGTCGTTGGTCTTGGAGGCCACTTCCTTCACGAGCTGCGCGCCCATGTTTTGCAGCTTGTCCTTGAGCTCGATTTCCTTGGCCACGGACACGCCGTCCTTGGTCACGGTGGGGGCACCGAAGCTGCGCTCGAGCACCACGTTGCGGCCCTTGGGGCCCAGAGTCACCTTGACCGCGTTGGCCAGGATGTTCACGCCTTCGAGCATGCGGGCGCGCGCCTCGCCGCCAAAAATTACGTCTTTTGCTGCCATGTTTGGCTCCTGAAAATTTGAATCAAAACGAGCTGTAGTGCGCTTTTATAAAGCGTCAACAGCTATGAAAACAAGAGTAAATTACTTCTCGACGACCGCAAACAGGTCTTCTTCCTTCATGACGAGCAGTTCCTCGCCATCGACCTTGACCGTCTGGCCGCTGTACTTGCCGAACAGCACGCGGTCGCCGACCTTGACGTCCATCTTGATGCGATCGCCGTCCTCGTCGAGGCGGCCCGGGCCCACGGCCAGCACTTCACCCTGATCGGGCTTTTCAGCGGCGTTGTCGGGGATCACGATGCCCGAGGCGGTCTTGGTTTCGTTTTCGAGGCGCTTGACGACGACGCGGTCGTGCAGGGGACGAAGTTTCATGGCAACTCCTGAAATTTCACTGGTTGAAAGATGCTTGCAAAAGCGGCCCTGGTGCGGGCCGCCTGGCAGATGGAGGGTGTTGTTAGCACTCAACTCCAACGAGTGCTAATCATAAGGGCATTTGTCCCGGTTTCAAGGGTCGGGTGGAGCCGAATCCGGTTGTTGGTCGCCTGCATAACCAGATTTCGAATTTGAAAACAAATTGACACATTCGACCCGTAGAGTGGAAGACCAGTGGCCGCGTCGTGCGGTGTCTGCGTGCCGTGCCTGTGGCCGGTGCGGTCGTCTCCCCTTGTGTGAATGTCTTCATGAAAACCCGTCCCTCCTTCGTGCCCTCCACCACCGGTCCGCTGGGCCGCCGCCTGGTTTTCATCTTCTTGGCGGTGCTGTCACTGAGCCTGGTGGGCTCGGGCATCGGTGTCTGGTCGCTGAACCGCATCAACCAGTCCACCGAGGCCATGGTGCAACGCAGCGTGGCCAATGAACGCTTGGTGGCCGACGCCTACCGGTTGCAGGCCATCAATGCCGAGCGCTACAAGGCGGTGGTGCTCAGCTCCGAGCCGCAGGTCGGTGAAATCCTGAGCGCTGACATTGCGGCGACGCAGGCGCAGTACGACGGTTTCATTGCCTTGCTGGACCAACAGCTCCAGGCCGATGCAGATGCCTGGCAGCTGGAGCAGGTGCGCGTCGTGGGGAAGGATTTTCAGGCGGCCCGCACGGAGCTGATTGCCGCGCGCGAATCGGGCCTGACGTCGCGCATCGACAAGGTGTATGCAGAGCGCTTTGTGCCCTCGGCGAAGGCCATGCTGCAGGCGTTGGATGCGCTCACCCAGTCACAGCGCCAGGCCATCGATGACGCAGCGTTGCAGATGGCGCGGCTGCACCGGATGGCCCGCCTGTCGCTGCTGGCCTTTGGTGGCCTGGCGCTGGTGTTGGGCACCTTGCTCGCGCTGTGGCTGGTGCGCCGCATCACGCGCCCCATTGCCCAGGCGGCCGCCGTGGCCGACCAGGTGGCGGGGCTGGACCTGCGACACGACATCGTCGGCCACGCACGCGATGAAACCGGTCAGATGCTCTCGTCGCTCGCTTCGATGCAGTCCGCGCTGCGCACGCTGGTGCAGCAGGTGGGCCTGTCCATGCAGGCCGTGCACACGGCCTCGGTGGAGATCGCCAGCGGCAACGCCGACCTGTCCCACCGGACGGAGACCACGGCGGCGCGCCTGCAGGAGACGGCAGCCTCGCTGGAGAAGGTGGCAGACAGGATTCAGGAATCTGCCGACAGGGTGCAGCACACCGAGAGGCTGGCCGTGCAGGCGGCCGATGCCGCGCAGCAAGGCGGCGATGCGGTAGGCCGCCTGGTCTCGACGATGCAGAAGATTGCGCGCAGCTCGCATGAAATTGCCAACATCACGGGGGTGATCGATGGCATTGCTTTCCAGACAACCTGCTGGCGCTGAACGCCGCCGTGGAAGCAGCGCGGGCTGGTGGACAAGGGCGGGGTTTCGCCGTGGTCGCGGCCGAGGTGCGCAGCCTGGCCAACCAGTCGGCGCAGGCAGCGCGCCAGATCAAGTCGCTGGTCGCTCAGTCCGTGGAGCAGGCGGATGCCGGCACCCGCCTGGCGGAGGATGCTGGCCGCATCATGGCGCAGATGGTGGCGTCGGTACGGTACGCGTCTCAGGCCATGGTTGAAATCAAGGCCACGCACCAGGCCCAGAACCGGGATATTGCCGCCATCCATGCGGCCATGGCGCCTCTGGACGAGATGACCCAGCAAAACGCCGCGCCGGTGGAACAGTCGGCGGCAGCGGCCCAGAGTCTGTTGGGGCAGGCCCACGATCTGTCGTCGCTGATCGGTCGTTTCATGCTGCCCCGGCAGGGCGAGCCGGCGCCGGAGCGGCCGGCTTTAGCGCACGCTCGCCTGCAATTGGTGCAAGCCGTCTGACCTCGATGCCCGCAGCCTCGTTTGACCCACACCATCGTGATGGTTGCCATGAATAGTTGTCTCGTATTCCCCGTGGTTCACGATCTTGCAATCCGGACGAATTTGCCGGTCGGCAGCGCCGAGGCGCCGGGTCCGGAGATGGGTTGGCCGCCTGCCGGTCTGTCGGCCTTGTTGGCGCCCGAACACCACCCCTTGTCCGTTGCCCGCCTGCTCGACGAAAAGGCGCTGCGGGCCCATTACCAGCCCATTGCCCGGCTGGACACGGCCGAGGTGGTGGCCCACGAGAGCCTGATCCGCCTGCCCGCCGGGCATGCACTGCGCGATCCGGATGAATTGTTCCGTGCCGCCCGGCAGCAGGGCCTGTTGGTGCGAACGGAGCAGGCAGCCTGGATGAAGGCATCCGCACCTGGCGCTGCCAGGACGAGCGCCTGCTGTTCCTGAATCTGAGTGCTTTTGCCGTCGTCGAGATGATGGATCGCCTGGGTGTCGATGGCGTGTCGCGCGCCCTGGAGGCGGCTGGAGCGGCGCCGACGTTGATGGTGATCGAGATCACCGAGCATGGCGATGCGGGGGGCACCACCCGCCTGGTGCAGGCGGTTACGTGCATCCGTACCTGCGGCGTGCGGTTCGCGCTCGATGATTTTGGCGAGGGGCACTCCAATCTGCGGCTGTGGGCCGAGTTGCGGCCCGACTACGTGAAGATCGATAAGTATTTCATCTCGGGCATCGATGCCAATCCTGTAAAGGTGCAGATCGTCAGGGGCTTGAGGCGATTTTCGGAAATCGTCGGTGCGCACCTGATCGCCGAGGGAGTGGAAACCGAGGCCGAGCTGCGCACGGTGCGCGATCTCGGGATTCCGTTCGCTCAGGGTTATGGCCTGGGACGGCCGGCCCCCGTGCCCGCCCAGGAGGTTTTGCAGGCGGCACGCGACGTGATTTCCAGCGGCGTCATCTCCGTTCTGCCCGGCCTGGCACGCGCCGGTGGCGGCGACGTGACGCTGGCACGTGTGGCGGTCTGGGTCGAGCCGCAGCACTCCGCCATCACCGTGAACGAGCTGGCCGAGGTGTTCCAGGCCGACGCGGCGCTCAACGCCATCGCACTGGTGGACGAAGGCGTGCCCGTGGGGCTGGTGCACCGCCAGACCTTCCACGACAACTGTTCGCGGCGGTTTTCAAGGAACTGTACGGCCATGCGCCCGCACGCAGGTTCGCCAATGCCAACCCGCTGGTGCTACCCAGGCATGAGGGGATCGAGGCGATCACCGAGGTGCTGGTCTCCGCCGACCAGCGGTATCTGTCCGAAGGTTTCATCGTGACGGAAAACGGACAGTACGCGGGCCTGGGCAGTGGCCAGCAACTGGTGCGGCTGGTGACCGAGGTGCGCATCGAGGCGGCCCGGCATGCCAACCCGCTCACCTTGCTGCCGGGCAACATCCCGATCAACGAGCACATTCGCCGGCTGCTGAAGGCGGGGCGCCGGTTTGTCGCCTGCTACGCCGACCTCAACGATTTCAAGCCGTACAACGATCACTACGGATACTGGCAGGGCGACGAAATGATTTGCCTGGCCGCGCGCACCTTGACATCGCATTGCGCGCCGCAGCGGGATTTTGTCGGCCATGTGGGCGGCGACGACTTCATGGTGCTGTTCCAGAGCGACGATTGGGAGCAGCGCTGCCGGCGCATTGTGGAAGGCTTCAACGCACGCGCGCGCAGGCTGTTCGATGAGGCGGCGCTCGTGCGTGGCGGCATCGATGCAGAGGACCGGTTCGGCGTCTGGCGGTTCTTCCCGTTCACCACGCTGAGCATCGGCGCCGTGATCGTCGAGCCGGGGCATTTCGACAGGCCGGATGTCGTGGCGTCGGCCGCGGCTGCCGTCAAGCACAAGGCCAAGATGGGGCACCACGGGCTGGTGGTCGCTTCCGGGTCTTGATGGAGGTGGGACGTGTCCGGCGCACTACGGATCGAGCAGACCGAGGAAGTGGTCGAGGATGTGAAAGTGGTCGTCGAAGAACTGCGCTTCGAGCGCGGGCAGATCGTCCATGGGCATCCAGCGGGCCTGGGCCGCATCGTCGTTCGCCTGCACGGCGGGGAGGGGTGCATTCCCCAGATCGAAGTAGTGTGCGTGCGTGATGGTGCGCCCGCGCAGGCTGCGATCCGGATGATCGAAGACGTGAACTTGTTGTAGAGCGGCGCGCAGCGTGCTTTCGGACAGGGCGCAGCGTGTTTCCTCGGCCAGTTCGCGCAGGCACGATTGCCACAGCGTGTCACGTGGTTCAAGAAACCCGCCGGGCAGGGCCCACAGCCCCTTGCCAGGTGCGCGGCCGCGCTGCACCAGCAGCACCTGTCCCTGGCCACGCAGGAGTGCATCGACGGTGACGAACACGGGCGGGTAGGGAGCGGTAGCCCAGGCCGCGCGATCGTCGCGCAAGGCCCGCCATTCCCTTTGCAGGGCGGTGTAATCAGGCGTCGCCGCGAACTGCGTCAGCAACTGCAGCGTGGCAGCGGGAACCTCGCCAGCGAACTGCGTCAGGCTGGCCGCTCTGTCTGGCGCTGGAGCGCCAAACCAGGCGTCGCGCAGCACCGTGGAATCCATGGCGCCGTAACGTGGAAGACGGTTCAGTTCCCACCCCGGGAAGTCGGACAGGTAACTGCTGCTGGCATCCTTGAAATGGCCCACCAAGGCAATGCGGTTGCCAGGTTGTATCTGCTGGTTCACGGTGGCCAGAACGGCCTTCGCCCAGCGCGCCTGGTCGTAATAGTCGCGCATGGGGAAGATCGTGAGGCGCGCCGCTTCGTCGGGCATCAGACTGTTTTTCAGCAGGTTGGCGCGTTCCTGCCACGTGAACGGATTCTTCGGCGTGCGGGCCTGGAAGGCCGAACCCACGATGACCACGACCCGGTGGGCGCGCGCAAATGCCTGCCTGAGCAGAGCCAGGTGCCCGTTGTGTACCGGCTGGAACCGGCCTATCAGTACGGCGACGTCGACCATGCAGCATGGATGAGGGTATTCAGCGCCCGTCGAATGGACGCGGTGAACCGCGGTGCGCAGCGTCGCGGCCTCGTGGCACAAGTCCGCGCGTGGCTGACGCACCCATGGCGCCTACAGCCCCGCTGCCGCACGCAGCGCCGCGGCTTTGTCGGTACGCTCCCACGTGAATTCAGGTTCGTCGCGCCCGAAGTGGCCGTAGGCGGCGGTCTTGCTGTAGATCGGCTTTTGCAGGTCGAGCATCTGCAGGATGCCCTTGGGGCGCAGGTCGAAGTGCTCGGCCACCAGCCGGGCGATCTTTTCGTCGGGGATGGCACCCGTGCCTTCTGTGTAGACCGTGACGTTCATCGGGCGCGCGACGCCGATGGCGTAGGCCACTTGGATCTGACACTGGCGCGCGAGGCCCGCGGCCACGATGTTCTTGGCCACGTAACGGCAGGCATAGGCGGCGCTGCGGTCCACCTTGGTCGGGTCCTTGCCCGAGAACGCGCCACCGCCGTGCGGGCACGAGCCCCCGTAGGTGTCCACGATGATCTTGCGTCCCGTCAGGCCGCAGTCACCCTGCGGCCCCCCGGTGACGAAGCGCCCCGTGGGGTTGATCAGGTACTTGGTGTTTCTGAGCCATTCCCTGGGCAGCACGGGCTTGATGATCTGTTCGACCACGGCTTCGATGAAGCTTGCCTTCATCTTCGTCGGCGTCTCGGACTGGTCGGGGCTGTGCTGCGTGGACAGCACCACGGTGTCGATGCTGTCGACCTTGCCGTCGATATAGCGCATCGTGACCTGGCTCTTGGCGTCCGGACGCAGGAAGGGAAGCGCGCCGCTCTTGCGCTGCTGCGCCTGGCGCTCCACGAGACGGTGTGCGTAATAGATGGGCGCGGGCATCAGGGCGTCCGTTTCATCGCACGCATAGCCGAACATCAAACCCTGGTCGCCCGCGCCGGTATTGAGGTGATCATCGCTGGCGCGATCGACCCCCTGGGCGATGTCGTTGCTCTGCTTGTCGTAGGCCACGAGCACCGCGCAGCCCTTGTAGTCGATGCCGTAGTCGGTGTTGTCGTAGCCGATGCGCCGGATGGTGTCGCGTGCGATCTGGATGTAATCGGGTGTCTGGGCGTCCGAGCGCAGGCTGATTTCGCCCGCGAGCACTACCAAACCGGTGTTGGTCAGTGTTTCCGCCGCGACGCGCCCCAGCGGGTCCACAGACAGAATGGCGTCGAGAACGGCGTCGGAAATCTGGTCGGCCACCTTGTCGGGATGGCCTTCCGAAACGGACTCGGAGGTGAAGAGAAAGTCGCTCGCCATTTGTGAATAAACTCCTTGTGTCCAAGCATCTGGGGCGTTGCCCAAGCTTCCCAAGGAGCTTTGCGGCGAACGCTTTAGCAGCTTTGTTTAACGTCGTCCTGCAAGTTGCTCGGTTAACTCGGCGACCGTGCCATTGTAGTGAATGCCTCTGATCTTTCGTTTTTTGTCTCTGCTGCCCTTGTGGTTGCTGCATCCTCTGGGCGCAGCGCTTGGGTGGCTGGCGTTCGTCTTTTCGCCTACTTACCGGCGCCGCTTTGTGGAGCATGCGCGTCTGGCAGGGTATTCGTTCGGCGAGGTGAGCGCCGCGGTGGCCCACGCCGGGCGCATGGTGGTGGAGGCGCCGCGCCTGTGGCTGGGCCAGGCGCTGCCTTCTTGCGAAGTGCGCGGATCGGACTGCGTTGAGCAAGCCTGGTCCGCCGGGCGTGGAATCGTGTTTCTCACGCCGCACCTCGGTTGCTTCGAGCTTTCGGTGCAGGAGGGTGCGCGCCGCTGGGCACCGGCGCATGGCGCTTTCACCATCCTTTACCGGCCCGCACGCCAGGCGTGGCTGGCGCGTGTGCTGGCGCAGGTGCGCCAGCGCCCGGGCATCGATGCGGTGCCCACCAGCCTCCAGGGCGTGCGCCAGATGATCAAGGCGCTACGCCAGGGGCGTGCGGTGGGTTTGCTGCCGGACCAGGTGCCGCCGCAGGGGCAGGGAGTCTGGGCGCCGTTTTTCGGCCGCGATGCCTACACCATGACACTGGCGGCACGCCTCGTGCAGCAGACGGGCGCCACCGTAATCCTGGCGCGCTGCGAACGGCTGTCCCGGGGGCGTGGTTACGTGCTGCATCTGCAGGGTCTGGCCGAGCCGCTGTCGGATGATCTGCAGCGTGCGGTTGGTCAGGTCAATGAGGCGATGGAGGTCTTGATCCGTCAGTGTCCGCAGCAGTATCTGTGGGGCTATGGGCGCTACAAGCAGCCGCGCGCTCTTGCGCCATCCGGTGGTGGGGAAATGACAGCGTGATCACGCGTTTGGGGATCGTGCTGCTCAACGCGCTGGGGCGCTTGCCACTGCCGTGGCTGCGTGCGCTGGGTGCGTGGATAGGGCGGGTGCTGTTCGTGCTGGCCAGGCCGCGCCGCAAGGTGGCGTTGCGCAATCTCGAATTGTGTTTTCCGGATGTGCCTGAGGCCCAGCGCCGCGCTTGGGCGCGCGCGTCCTTCGAAGCTTTCTGCCAGGCTTTTCTCGATCGTGGCTGGCTGTGGTCGGGTTCCCAGGCGCTGGTGCGCTCCCGCGTGAAACTCACGGGAGCCGTGCAGGCGCTCGACGGCGAGACGCCGACCATCATTTTCGCGCCGCACTTCTACGGGATGGACGCCGGCGGATTGGCGCTGCCCTTGCACACCCCGCGCGAATTCACTTCGATCTACGCCACGCATCCCAATGCCGTGCTGGACGACTGGTTCATGGCCGGGCGCCAGCGCTTTGGCAAGGTGCGCATGCTCAATCGCGCCGATGGGGTCAAGCCGATCATCGGCAGCCTGCGCCGTGGCGGTCTGCTCTACCTGCTGCCGGACATGGACTATGGCCCGACGGATTCGGTGTTCGTGCCGTATTTTGCGGTGCCTGACGCGGCGACCATTCCGTCGCTGTCCAGGTTCGCGCGCCTGGGCCGAGCCAAGGTGCTGGCCCTCTACAGCCGCATGACACCGACTGGGTACGAGGCGGAACTCACCGCGGCATGGCCGGATTTTCCGACCGACGACCCGGTGGCGGACACGGCGCGCATGAACCGCGAGCTCGAGGCCGTCATTCGGACCATGCCCTCGCAATACTACTGGGTGCATCGGCGCTTCAAGACTCGCCCGCCTGGCCAAAAAGATGTTTACTTTTGACGTATCATAAACGTTTACAATTGCCATCTTGAGTTTCATGAAAGACCGACGCAACATGCATGTCGCCCTGAACCGCAACAGTGCCCATGCGATCACGCAGGTCGCCCTTTTCGCCGCCTTGACGGCGGTGCTGGGTTTGATTCCCAAGATTGATCTGCCCTTTGGCGTACCCATCACGTTGCAGTCACTGGCGGTCATGCTGGCAGGCTGTCTGCTGGGTGGTTGGCGGGCTTTCCAGGCTCTGGCGCTGTTTTTGCTGGCCGTCGCCGTGGGGTTGCCGTTGCTATCGGGGGGGCGTGGCGGGCTGGGTGCGTTCGCGGCGCCGTCCGCCGGTTATCTCGTCGGATTTGCGCTGGCCGCCGGTGCGACCGGCTTCATCATGGGATGGCTGCCGCGTTCCACACCGCGGCGTGCGGGCATCAGCGCCTTCATCGCCTCCGCGGCGGGTGGCCTGGTGCTGCTTCATGCCGTCGGCATTGGTGGCCTGATGTGGCTGGCCGACATGCCTCTGAAACAGGCGCTCATGGTGGACATGGCCTTCGTTCCCGGTGACTTGATCAAGTGTGTGGTGTGCGCCGCCGTCGTGCACACGGTGGCCAAGGCGTTGCCGGACTGGCCTCTGGGCGGCCGCGCATGAGTGATCAGCCGTTCGCATTGCCCTGCAATGTGGACGAGTTGCCCGAGGTCTTCCGGCAGGTGCATCTGCCGCTCGGGTACTGGGCGAACGAACGCCCGCAGACCCTTGCCCTGGCCAGTGAAACCCGGCGGTGGACATTTGCAGAGCTGCATGCCCGCGTCATGCAGCGAGCGCAGGTGCACGCGCAGGCGGCCGCGACGGTGCTGTTGCCGCTGCGCTTGGGCACGGTCGATACCCTGGTGGAATTTCTCGCGGTCCTCGTCAGTGGTCGCTGCGCCGCCATCGGAGATCCGGCGTGGTCCCCCGAGGTGCAGGTTGGCGTGCGGGCCAGCATCGCGGCCTTGCCGCCCGCACCGCAGGCGGCGTGGGATCTGAAGCCGTTTTACATCGGCTTCACCTCGGGCACGAGCGGGCAGCCCAAGGGCTTTCGCCGCCACCACCGTTCGTGGACGCTGAGCTTTTGCGCGGCGCTGCGCGATTGGGGGGATGCGGCCTGCGGTCCGATGATCGCGCCCGGGCGCATGCATCACTCGCTGTTTCTGTTCGCCGCGTTGATGGGGCTGTGGACGGGTGCCGGGGCTGTCGTGCAGGAGCACTTCAGCGCGCAGCGGACCTGGGCCGATCTCGTGGCGCATCCCGGGGCGGTGCTTGTGGCGGTACCAAGCCAGTTGCTGGTTCTGCTGGCATTTGCGCATCGCAGGCGGCATGCGGGGCGTGCAGCGGCCGCGCTCGTCCTCATCAGCGGTGCGCGCTGGATGCGAGAGCACACGCCGCGGCTGCGACAGTTGCTGGCGGGGGCGCGCATCATCGAGTTTTACGGCGCGTCGGAGACGAGTTTCGTGGCCTGGATGGCTGCAGATCCTGATGCCCCGAGCCAGGCCGTGGGGCATGCGTTCAGCGACGTGAGCCTATGCATCGGCGACAGCCCGCGGCGGCCTTTGCCGGCGGGGACGCCGGGGCGCATCTGGGTGCGCAGCGCCATGCAGTTCATGGATTACGTGCATGCCAAGGATGGCTCTGCGGCGTTGTGCGAGGAGGGCTGGCTGTCGGTGCGCGATGTGGGCTGGCTCGACGCGGACGGGCTGCTGCACTTGCGCGGGCGCGAAAGCCGCATGCTGGTGACGGCGGGTAGGAATGTATTTCCCGAAGAGGTCGAGACACGCCTCATGCAGCACCCCGCGGTCGCGCAGGCAAGTGTGCTGGGCCTGCCGGATGAATTGCGTGGTCAATGCGTTCACGCGGTCGTGCAGCTGCGAGCCAGTTCGCATCCGACGGTGGACGAGCTCGGACGCTGGTGCCGCTTGGAGCTGGAGGCCTGCAAGTGTCCGCGCCACTGGTGGTGCTGGACGCGCGAATGGCCGCAAACGCGCAGCGGCAAGACCGATCACGCGGCCATCGCGCGTCTGCTTTTGGCGGATGAATCCGGGGGCCTGGAATCATGGCGTTGACAGGTGACTGGCCGATTCTTGCGTGGGCACGCACGGCCGTTGCGCCACGGGGTGGCGCGCTGGCCCGATGCCTGCCGCACGAGTTGGCGGTGCCGTTGGTGCGGCAGTTGCTGGCGATCAGCGAGATGCCCGTGC
>JAIOIA010000191.1:0-10324 GCA_019912745.1 Comamonas sp.
ATCGTGCCCATGGGCTTCTGCTACCCCGGCCGCGCGGCCAAGGGCTCGGGCGACGCGCCGCCGCGCCCCGAATGCGCGCCGCTGTGGAGAGCGCGCGTGATGGCGCAGCTGCCGGCCATCGAGCTCACCGTGGTGATCGGCGTCTACGCGCTGGCCTGGCATGTGCCCGAAGCGAAGAAGATGGGCGTGACCGAGGCTGTGCGTCAATGGCAGCGCTGGTGGCCGCACACGCTGGTGCTGCCGCACCCGAGCCCGCGCAACAACGGCTGGCTCAAGAACAACCCATGGTTCGAACAGGAGTTGCTCCCGAAGGTGCGGGAACGGGTGGGGCAATTGTTGTTGTGAACCAGATGGGCCGCCGCACCACCCATGCTTCGGATGGGCAGGGGCCGGGTCTCGCCCCGGCGCCTGCCAAGACAAGCTTGCGCGCAAGCCCCCAAGGCGCGGGGGAGCAAGCCCCCCTAGCCCAGCAAGCCCAAACACTCCATCGGATGCCCGATGCTCGCATCCGCTCCCCACTCATGCGCCCGGGCGTCCACGCCGAGATACCCATAGAGCGCCGCCACCGTCCCCATCCCGGCCGCCTGCCCGGCCGCCACGTCGCGCTCATCGTCACCCACGTAGATGCACTGCGACGGCGCCAGATCGAGCCGCTTGCAGGCCTCCAGCAGCGATGCGGGGTTGGGCTTGAGGTGCGCCGTGGTGTCGCCGCTCACCAGGCAGCTGCTGCTTGAAAACAGCGGCAGCCGCGCCGCGATGAGCCGCGTGAAACGCTCGTACTTGTTGGTGACCACGCCCCACCGCAGGCCCCGCTCCCGCAGCGCATCGACGAGCGGCGGCACACCCTCGAACACTCGTGTGCTGTCGTGTATGCAGGCCTCGTAACGGTTGAAAAATTCCTCGCGCAGCGCGGCAAACCCGGGCTGCTCGGGTGTCACGCCAAAAGCCACGCTCATCATGCCGCGCGCACCCATGCCGGCCGACGAGCGATAGCGGGCCACGCCCAGCGGTGCCAGGCCCCGCGCCACACGCATCTGCTCGGCGGCGGCGCCCAGATCCGGCGCGCTGTCGATCAAGGTGCCGTCCAGATCGAACAGCACCGCCCGCACGCCATGGAACACCGCGCCGCTCATGCCGCGGGCCGCTGCGTGGCAACGAGATAGTTCACACGCGTGTCGCCGTCCAGCCAGTAGCGGCGTGTGAGCGGGTTGTATTGCATGCCGCGCATCTGCCGCACGTCCAGCTGCGCCGCGCGGCAGGCGGCGGCCAGTTCGCTGGGCGTGATGAAGCGGCTCCACTCGTGCGTGCCGCGCGGCAGCAGCTTGAGCACGTATTCCGCGCCCACGATGGCGAACGCGAAGGATTTGGGGTTGCGGTTGATGGTGGAAAAAAACACCCAGCCGCCGGGCCTGACCAGCCGCGCGCAGGCCGCGACCACCGAGGCCGGGTCCGGCACGTGTTCGAGCATTTCCATGCACGTCACCACATCAAAGCTCGCCGGGGCCTCGTCAGCCAGCGCCTCGGCGCTCACCTCGCGGTAGTTCAGGCCGCTCACGCCCGCCTCCAGCGCATGCAACTGTGCCACCTTGAGTGGCTTGGCGGCCAGGTCGATGCCCGTGACCCGCGCACCGCTGCGCGCCATGGCCTCGGCCAGAATGCCTCCGCCGCAGCCCACGTCCAGCACCTGCTTGCCCGCCAGGGCGGCGATGCCGTCGATCCACGCCAGACGCAGCGGGTTGATCTGATGCAAGGGGCGAAACTCGCCCTCGGCATCCCACCAGCGGTGGGCCAGCTCGGAGAATTTTTCCAGCTCGGCTGGATCGGCATTGACGGACGCGCTCATGCCCGCATTGTCACACCCGACGACGGCACCGCCCCGCGCCGTTTTTCACGCCTGCCAGGCGAGCCATGGCGCAAAGCATTAAAATGAAAGGCTTTTCCATACAACAGTCGCCCGGCAGCATCCAAAGCAAGCTTCGAAAAACCGCGCCCAGGATGCATTCCTTCCGAGCGCGACCGGGCGACCCGAGCTTTTCGGAGAAACCCGTGCTTTCGTCACTCAAGCCCACCTTCCCGCCCGCGATTCTGGCGCTGGCCGATGGAACGGTCTTCACAGGCAACTCGATCGGGGCCGCTGGCAGCGCCTGCGGTGAAGTGGTGTTCAACACCGCGATGACCGGCTACCAGGAAATCCTCACCGACCCGAGCTACTGCCGCCAGATCGTCACGCTCACCTACCCGCACATCGGCAACTACGGCACCAACGAGGAAGACAACGAATCCGGCCAGGTGCATGCCGCCGGCCTCGTCATCAAGGATCTGCCGCTGCTCGCGAGCAACTGGCGCATGGGCGAGACGCTGCCCGCCTACCTGCGGCGCCACGCCACGGTGGCGATCGCCAACATCGACACCCGGCGCTTGACGCGCCACCTGCGCGAACACGGGGCGCAAAACGGCGCCATCGTGGCGCTGGCCGAGGGCGAAACCGTCACGCCGGCGCGCATCGACGAGGCCGTCGCCGCCGCGCGGGCCGTGCCCGACATGACGGGACTGGACCTGGCCAAGGTGGTCTCCACGAGGGAAACCTACACCTGGAATCAGACCAAGTGGCAGCTTGGCAAGGGCTACGGCACCTTGACCGAGCCGCGCTGGCGCGTGGTGGCCTACGACTTCGGCATCAAGCGCAACATCCTGCGTCTGCTGGCCGAGCGCGGCTGCAGCGTCACCGTCGTGCCCGCGCAGACACCGGCGGCCGAGGTCTTCGCGATGCAGCCCGACGGCATCTTCCTCTCCAACGGCCCCGGCGACCCCGCCGCGTGCGACTACGCGGTGGCTGCGGTGCGCGAGATCATGGCCAGCGATATTCCGGTGTTCGGCATCTGCCTGGGCCACCAGATCATGGCGCTGGCCAGCGGCGCCAAGACCTTCAAGATGACGCACGGCCACCACGGCGCCAACCACCCGGTGAAAGACCTGGACAACGGCCGCGTGGCCATTACCAGCCAGAACCACGGCTTCGCGGTGGACATGAAGGATTTGCCCGACAGCCTGCGCGCCACGCACGTCAGCCTGTTCGATGGCACGCTGCAGGGCATGAAGTGCAAGACCAAGCCCATGTTCAGCTTCCAGGGCCACCCCGAGGCTTCGCCCGGCCTGCACGACGTGGACTACCTGTTCGACCGCTTCACCGACCTGATCCACGCGGCCAAGGCCGGCTGAGCCACGCACCAGCGCCATGAAACTCTTCAGCTTCCCGCAAGCCATGCTCGAAAAGGCCGTCGCCAGGCGATTGCTCACGCTCGAGCCCGCGCACCGCGCCTGGTTTGTCGAGCGCTGGCAGCAAAAGCCCTACAAGAAGGCCTTCATCGAGCGCAAGGCCATGCCGCTCGTCACGCTCGTGGCCAAGGGAAAAACCTGGGACGACGCCACCTTCGATGGCACGCTCGCCGAGTGGGACGCGAGCTTTCACGACGCCGAAGCCGCCGTGCTGCGCCCGCTCGTGGAGGGCGACGGCCTGCTGCAGCTCATGCAAAAGAACCTGCCTGCCGAGCGCGCGCAAAAGCTGCTGCAGCGCCTGGCGACGCGCCCGGCCAGCGCACCACAAAACAATTAAGGCAAGAACACCATGCCCAAACGCACAGACCTCAAGACCATCCTCATCATCGGCGCCGGCCCCATCATCATCGGCCAGGCCTGCGAATTCGACTATTCCGGCGTGCAGGCCTGCAAGGCGTTGCGCGAGGAGGGCTACCGCGTGGTGCTGATCAACAGCAACCCCGCCACCATCATGACCGACCCGGCCACGGCCGACGTCACCTACATCGAGCCCATCACCTGGCAGACGGTCGAGAAGATCATCGCCAAGGAACGCCCCGACGCCATCCTGCCGACCATGGGCGGGCAGACCGCGCTCAACTGCGCGCTCGACCTCTGGCGCAACGGCGTGCTCAACAAGTACCGCGTCGAGCTCATCGGCGCCAAACCCGAAGCCATCGACAAGGCCGAGGACCGGCTCAAGTTCAAGGACGCGATGACGCGCATCGGGCTGGAGTCCGCGCGCTCCGGCATCGCGCACAGCATGGACGACGCCTGGGCGGTGCAGAAGAAGGTGGGCTTTCCGGCCGTGATCCGCCCCAGTTTCACGCTGGGCGGCACGGGCGGCGGCATCGCCTACAACCCCGAGGAATTCGAGACCATCTACAAGCGCGGCCTGGAGGCCTCGCCCACGCACGAGCTGCTCATCGAAGAATCGCTGCTCGGCTGGAAAGAGTTCGAGATGGAAGTCGTGCGCGACCACGCGGACAACTGCATCATCGTCTGCTCGATCGAGAACCTCGACCCCATGGGCGTGCACACCGGCGACTCGATCACCGTGGCGCCGGCGCAGACGCTCTCGGACAAGGAATACCAGGTGATGCGCGACGCAAGCATCGCCATCCTGCGCGAGATCGGCGTGGACACCGGTGGCTCCAACGTGCAGTTCGCGGTCAACCCGGACAACGGCCGCCTGATCGTGATCGAGATGAACCCGCGCGTCTCGCGCTCGTCGGCCCTCGCGTCCAAGGCCACGGGCTTTCCCATCGCCAAGGTCGCGGCCAAGCTGGCCATCGGCTACACGCTCGATGAACTGCGCAACGAAATCACCGGCGGCATCACACCCGCCTCGTTCGAACCCTCGATCGACTACGTCGTCACCAAGGTGCCGCGCTTCGCGTTCGAGAAATTCCCCGCGGCCGACAACCACCTGACAACGCAGATGAAGTCGGTTGGCGAGGTGATGGCGATTGGCCGCACGTTTCAGGAGTCGTTCCAGAAGGCGCTGCGCGGCCTGGAAGTCGGCGTGGACGGCATGAACGAGAAGACGCAGGACCGCGAGCTGCTCGAAAAGCAACTGGGCGCGCCCGGCCCCGAGCGCATCTGGTACGTCGGCGACGCCTTCGCCATGGGCCTGTCGATTGCCGAGGTGCACCAGCTCACGAAGATCGATCCGTGGTTCCTCGCGCAGATCGAGCAGATCGTGAAGATCGAGCTGGAACTGGATGCGCACACCGAGCAATACGGCGGGCAAGCCATCGGCAAGCTATCGAAAGAAGAGCTGTTCGCGCTCAAGAGCAAAGGATTTTCGGACAGAAGGCTGGCCAAACTCCTGAAGACGGACGAGAAGGCGGTGCGCGACGCGCGCCACGCGCTGGGCGTGCGCCCGGTGTACAAGCGGGTCGACACCTGCGCGGGTGAATTCCCGACCAGCACCGCCTACATGTATTCGAGCTACGACGAAGAGTGCGAAGCCGCGCCCACCGGCAAGAAGAAGATCATGGTGCTGGGCGGCGGGCCCAACCGCATCGGCCAGGGCATCGAGTTCGATTACTGCTGCGTGCACGCGGCGCTCGCGATGCGCGAGGACGGCTACGAGACCATCATGGTCAACTGCAACCCCGAGACGGTGTCCACCGACTACGACACGTCCGACCGCCTGTACTTCGAGCCGCTCACGCTCGAAGACGTGCTGGAGATCGTCGACAAGGAAAAGCCCACCGGCGTGATCGTGCAGTACGGCGGGCAGACGCCGCTCAAGCTGGCGCTGGCGCTGGCCGCCGAGGGCGTGCCCATCATCGGCACCAGCCCCGACATGATCGACGCGGCCGAAGACCGCGAGCGCTTTCAGCACCTGCTGCAAAAACTGGGCCTGCGCCAGCCGCCCAACGCCACCGCGCGCACCGAAGAAGAAGCGCTGAGCAAGGCCGCGGATCTCGGCTACCCGCTGGTCGTGCGCCCCAGCTACGTGCTGGGCGGGCGCGCGATGGAAATCGTGCACGAGCAAGCCAGCCTGGAGCGCTACATGCGCGAGGCGGTGAAGGTCTCCAACGACTCGCCCGTGCTGCTCGACCGCTTCCTCTCGGACGCGATCGAATGCGACGTGGACGCGGTGCGCGACAGCGAAGGCAAGGTCTACATCGGCGGCGTGATGGAGCACATCGAGCAGGCGGGCGTGCACTCGGGCGACTCGGCCTGCTCGCTGCCGCCCTACTACCTCAAGAGCGCCACCGTGGCCGAGCTCAAGCGCCAGACCGCCGCGATGGCCGAGGGCCTGCAGGTCGTGGGGCTGATGAACGTGCAGTTCGCAATCCAGGAAAGGCAGCAGGCCGACGGCAGCGTGCAGGACGTGATCTACGTGCTCGAAGTGAACCCGCGCGCCAGCCGCACCGTGCCCTTCGTCAGCAAGGCCACGGGCGTGCAGCTGGCCAAGGTGGCGGCACGCTGCATGGTGGGCGACACGCTGGCCACGCAGGGCATCACCGAAGAGCCCAAACTGCCCTACTTCTGCGTCAAGGAGGCGGTCTTCCCCTTCGTCAAATTCCCCGGCGTGGACACCATCCTCGGCCCCGAAATGAAATCCACCGGCGAAGTGATGGGCGTGGGCAAGACCTTCGGCGAGGCCTACATCAAGGCCGAGATCGGTGCGGGCGAACGCCTGCCGCATCCGCCCAAGGCAGGTGAAACCATCGGCAAGGTCTTCCTCACGGTGAAGAACCACGACAAGCCGCAGGCCGTCGAGATCGCGCGCAGCCTGGCCGCGATGGGCTTCAGCCTGATCGCCACGCGCGGCACGGCAGCGGCCATCACCGCCGCCGGCATCGCTTGCGAGACGGTGAACAAGGTCACCGAAGGCCGCCCGCACGTGGTGGACATGATCAAGAACGGCGAAATTTCGCTCGTGATCAACACCGTGGAAGAGCGGCGCAACGCGATCTCCGACAGCCGCGCCATCCGCACCAGCGCGCTGGCGGGCCGCGTGCCCACCATCACCACCATCTTCGGCGCCGAGGCGGCGGTGGAAGGCATGAAGAGCATGAACCAGCTCGGCGTGATCTCGGTGCAGGAGATGCACGCGCAACTGGCTTGATCGGTCAAGCCGATACACCCAAGGCCGCCTGCCGCAGGCGGCCTTTTTCATTTCACCAGACTCCAGTACCGCATTTCGCTAGACTACGCCCAAGCCCGATACAGAAGGTTTATCAATTACTTAGGCGCATTCAACATATGCCGGTGCTTTCCGGAACCTGACCCGGCTTGTGCCCGCATGGCACGCCTGTAAGCTTCTGCGCTGGTTGCATCATTCGCTCGGCGAGCCCCTTCAGACTTCTGCCAAAAAGCCTGGCTCCCAAGTGGCGTCTGGCATCGAAGCGAATGTCGTAATCAAGCGATCAACTTGCTGGGCGACATAGGTGACGTGGTGGTTCATGTCGGCCTTCACCCAAGTCGCTGGAGCCCCTGGTGTGCCAAGGCCGCGCGCACAGTTGCTCAAGTACTCATCGCCGAAGCTGAAAGTATGGCCGCGGTACCGAGGGTCAGCCTGGACTTTGCGGGCAAGGCCACGGTACTGACCATAGTCCTTTACGGGGTATTTGAGTCCATGCCCTCGAAAGTAGAGCAGTTTGTCCCCTGCCGTATAACGGATCTTGGCATTGATGTTGTTATTGGGACCAATGTCACTGAAATCGGGATGAACGATGCCGTAGTCCCCGTATACAGGGCGAATTTTATCCGGTAGGTCATTCCAGAGATCTGCCCACAGATGTAGCTCACCGCGCGTCACCTCCGCCATGTCGTCCTTCTCGATATGGCTGACTGTGCGAAGAGCCGAGGACGACGCGATAACGATGCTCCGATAGTGATGCGCTCGTGGATTGCCGAACAGGAACGAGATGGCCATATCCTTGATTTCGGCCAAATCAAGCCCGGAGAGACTGGCAAAGTCTAGGATGAGATCAATGTCGGCCTCGCCCACGCCGAGTTGCGCTGAACGCTCAAGGACCGAACTCCAGGTTTCTTCGATCAGGTCATCAGCCAAATCATCACGGCGGAGCCGGAAGGCAAAACCTTTCCCGAACCCTGCAACGACATCGCGGAGCGGCTCCCAAAGACCATCCTCTCGTTCAAGGCCGTAGACTGGGGTGACGTAGCGACCCAGGCCCTTCAACAGTTGATACCCATAAAGGGTCGCATTCGTGCCATCCGGCACGCGGGCATCCGGCATCAGACCGTAGAAGTCGACGAATAACTCGCCCAGAGGAGCATGCTTTCGGACGTACTGGCACAACCTATGAACGTGCTCTTCAACGACGGGTTTTTTCGGGTTGACCGGCATGGCTTCAATCAGAGGCTTCACGCTTTCACGTATACGGCGTGACAACAGGCCGATAGCAATAATGTCGTTGAGCTTTCCCTTGACCACGGGAACATACAGTGGAGACTTCATTCTTCCCTTCCTCCGTCAGGAAAAACCTCTTGGAACTGCTTCTGCACTTCACCTTGACCCAGGAACTCACGAAACTGGTTGTATTGCCCAGTTTCGAACTGCACTCGGCCTGCAACGATCGCCGGGTGGATATGCAACTGATCGGCGAGTTCTTGAATATTCTCGCGAGAGGGCGCTAGGCGCGCTGGGCTACGCTCCCAAACGGCACGTTTGATCAAGGCATCCTTCGCGATTCGGTTCGCCTCGTTTTCCTTTGCTTCGGGCGTGCGCTCTGCACTCGCAATGCGCTCGACGCGATCAATGAAAGCCTCGTTCGAATCGTTCAAGTGCCGCCAAACATGTGCCACTTCATGCAGTAGTGTGAACCAAAAATAATCAATGCGATCAATGCGGAGCGTTAGGCCAATGACCGGGCGACCCGCCTCCGACAGCAATGCCGCGCCATCAATCACCGCGTTCTTCAACCGCTTCTCAATAACGACAACGATACCCAGCTTCGAAAGAAATTCGATTGCGGCCCGAGGTCCGGTGGCAAGCCAACTCAGCCGCGCCAGGTCGCGAAGCGTGTCTGGCGTGATCCTCGCCGGATCAAATTGCGGTAGCCCTTCGCTCAGCTCACGAGCGCGCATGAGGACGCGTGCGGTCCAAGCGAGCGTGGAATAGTACGATTTTTCGTCGATTTCAACGCCCTGGAAGCGGCGGCGAAAGAGTACTTCCGCAGGTTCTTTGGGAAGCACTTGATTGAGGAACGATTGCAGGCGCTCCTCGGTCGTGGCACCGGACACGCGCACGCCATTGAACCACCCGCGTCGTTCCATTTCCCCGTAGGGAAACAGCTTCCAGTCAATATCCGCTTCAGCTACCGATGTCAACGACGGCGCCCTGCGAGGTTCCGCGCCGATTAATGCGTCCGCAGGGATGCCCAATCCGACAGAGAGGGCTCGGATCATCTGGACCGTGAGCGGACGCTTTCCCGCAAGCACTTCGGAGACGCGACTTCGGCTGCCGATCATGGACACCAGATCCTTCTGGCGAAGCCCTTGTTCAGCCATTCGAAACTCAATCACATCCAGTGGGTCAAGCTCCTCGAAAGAGAACGTGCGCTTCTCGTAGTCTTCGATGAGCAGGGTGAGTAGTTCCAGACGTTCTGCGTCGTTGCTGCTGGGTGCGGGGTCGAGCGCGACCAAAGCTTCTGCCTCTTGCAGCGCTTGCTGGTGCTCATCCTCGGTCCTCAGGACTCTGTATTTCATTCCTAGAACTTCCGTTTGTCGTACTCGGCGTGAGTACCTATCCACTTGATCGCGATGATCCCAACCCTATACGCAACTTGCGTTTCCAGCCGATAGTCGTTCCCTCGCACGTTGAAGATCACGACGTTGGCCGCCAGAAAACTGGCGGTTGGGTATCGCGCCTTGATGTCTTGCGATGTCACCCACGTACTCTGTTTGGCATCGCGAATCCAGTTTGAAATCCATTTGCGGCAGTCGGCATGCTCATCACAGAAGGTACCCAGAACACCTAAGCCAATAACTCTCATGAAGGAACTTCTCCGTTGACATAGGCGCCCCTTGATCCCTCCATGGGATCGAGTATTCATTGTTCCCAATACGGGATCAAATGTCAACCTGACTGCGCGTCATCACTCCAGACCCATAGGTATTGCCTGGGCGCGACGCTTCCTCGCCGGCGTAGTGATCACGGTCGATGGGGCTAGATGCCTGAACACTGGTCGTCCGGAGGTCATGCCGGAGCCCGGATGGGGAGTGCCAAGTACAAATTCATCCGCAAGATCACCACCGGCACGGCCAGCGAGCACGAAGCCGGCGAAACTGGCGGTCAATGCACGGTTGCGTGAGTACGTTCAAGATCGCTTGGCCGTCGAGATTCATGACGCCCAGGGCAACGAGATCAGCGGCCCGCCAGAGGCACGGTTCAAGGGACGCAACTGAACCGCCCCGGGTTTTGAGGAGGCTCCAACACTTGAGAAGATGGAGCTATGACCAAGTCAAACAAGTTCTCACCCGAGGTCCGCGAGCGCGCCGTGCGCATGGTGCAGGAGCATCG
>JAIOIA010000192.1:0-4319 GCA_019912745.1 Comamonas sp.
CCCGCACTGCTCGCACGCCGCCAGCGCCAACGCCTGCCAGCGCGCCTGGCGTTTGGCGGCGCGCTCGCCGTCGAGCCGGAGCACGCTGCGCGCCGTGACCACCGGCTGCAGGCTGGCGGCGCCCAGCTCGGTGGCCTTTTCCACCAGCCAGTCCATGCGCTCGTTGGCCGGCATGCCGACGATGAGGTGCAGCGCGCGCGCGGCCTCGCGCTCGATGGGGTCGTGCGCGCCGACCTGCACCGCCACCTCGCTGCGACCCATGCGCGTGACCGTGGCCGACCACTCGCCGCCGCGTCCGTCGAAGAGCGTGAGCGCCGCGCCCGGCTGCAGGCGCAGCACCTGCACGTGGCGCGCGGCCTCGGCTCCGAGCAGCACGACGCCGCTCGCCAAGGGTTCGGCGCAATAAATGCGGGGCATTCTCTAAAACAAGAGCTGCTTGCGATCGTCCAGCAAGCGTTTGAGCCCGATTTGGCCTATATTTTTTGGGGACGTCTTCGCGGCTGAAGCCGCTCCCACTCGCTGCGCGCCCCATTTTGTGGGAGCGGCTTCAGCCGCGAAGACCAGGCCGAGCCAGACCACGGCGCTCACATCCTTCCGAAGGCATAGCCCTCGGCGGGCTGCGTGCCTTCGATCTGGTCGACGAGGCGCAGCAGCGGCGCCAGCTCGCGGTAGCGCGCGCAGGTGGCGCGGATGTAGGCGATGAAGCGCGGCGTGTCCGCGAGGTACTTCGGTTTGCCGTCGCGCAGCGTCAGGCGCGCGAAGATGCCGGCCACCTTCAGGTGGCGCTGCAGCGCCATCCACTCCACGGCACGGTAGAACTCGCCGAAGTCCGCACCCCAGCCGCTCTCGCTGTCCGCGCCCAGCAGCGCGCTCTTCTTCGCCTTTTCCCAGTAGCGCACGGTGAGGTCGATGACGAAGTCTTCCTCCCAGCTGATGAAGGCGTCGCGCATCAGGCTAGCGATGTCGTAGGTGATGGGGCCGCACACCGCATCCTGAAAATCGAGCACGCCCAGATGCCCATTACCGCCGACGATGAGGTTGCGCATCATGAAGTCGCGGTGCACGAACACGCGCGGCGCCGCGAGGTTGTGCGCGACGATGGCTTCGAACGCCTGCGCCAGCCCCGCCTGCTGCCTTTCGTCCAGCGCCACGCCACGGTGGCGCGCCACGTACCAGTCGGGAAAGAGCTGCAGCTCACGTCGCAGCAACGCCTCGTCATAGGGCGGCAAGGCCCCCGCGCGGCTCGACTTCTGCCAGTCGACCAGCAGATCGACGGCCTGCAGATACCAGCCGTGCGCGGCCTGCGGGTCGGCCGGATCAAGGCGCTCGATCACCGTCTGCGCGCCCAGGTCCGACAGCAGCAGGAAACCATGCGCCTCGTCCCAGGCGAGGATCTCGGGCACGCGCAGGCCCGCACCGCGCATCAGCGCCTGCACGGCGACGAAGGGACGGCAGTCCTCCTTGTCGGGGGGCGCGTCCATGATGATGCGGCTGGCACCGCGCGCGGTGTCGATGCGCAGGTAGCGGCGAAAGCTCGCATCGCTGCTGGCGGGGCGCAACGTGGCGCCTTGCAGCCCCTGCGGGCCGATCAACGGCGCGAGCCACGCCTTGAAGGCCGCCTCGCGCGCGGGGTCGGACCAGCTCACGGCCGCGGGGGAAGTGAAGATGGGCGTATCGCTCATGGATAATGTCCATTGTATGGGTCGAGTCTGCGCCCGGTGCCCTGGCAGCCACTGCCAGGGCAAGCGCGCAGATGCGGCCACAGCGCTTCATCCTCTCGCATCCGTGCCCTCGCGCCATCCCCCGTTTTCTCGTCGATGCCTTGCCCTCGCCACCTGCGTGTTGCTGGTGTGCGCGCCCATGGCCCAGGCGCAGCCGGCCCGGGACGGCGCCGACCCCGCGCTGCACCTCACGCCACAACTCGCCGAGAAGGTCCCCGCGCCGCCCGACACGCTGCCCACCTTCGTGCGCGGCGAACGCATCGAAGGGCAGACCGACGTGCAGGTGAACATCCAGGGCGATGCCGAGTTGCGCCGCGGCGACACCGTGATCCACGCCGACCGTCTGGACTACGACATCCCGCAGGACCGCGCGCGCGCCAGCGGCCATGTGCACATCAACCGCGCGGGCAACCTCTACAACGGGGCGCTGCTGGACCTGCAGGTCAACACCTTCGACGGCTTCTTCACCGACATCGACTACCGGCTGCTGGAAACCGGCGGCCATGGCACGGCACGAAAAATCGACTTCATCGACCGCAACCACTCGGTCGCGCACGAGGCCAACTACACCACCTGCGAGAAGGACGACGAGGCGAGCTGGCAGCCCGACTGGATCCTGCGCGCGCGCACCCTCACCATCGACAAGACCGAGGACACGGGCACGGCCGAGCACGCGGTGCTCGAATTCAAGGGCGTGCCCATCCTCGCCACGCCCTGGATCAGCTTTCCGCTGTCGAGCAAACGCAAGTCCGGGCTGCTGCCGCCCACACTGTCGCTGGACAGCACCAGCGGCCTCGTCTATGCGCAGCCGTACTACTGGAACATCGCACCCAACCGCGATGCCACGTTCACCCCCACGCTGCTGTCGCGCCGGGGCGTGCAGCTGGGCTCGCAATTCCGCTATCTGGAGCCGCGCTACAGCGGCGAGCTGGGCCTGGACCTGATGCCCGGCGACAAGCTCAGGGATCGCACGCGCTGGCTCGCCAACGCCAAGCACAACGCCCGGATCGCCTCCCCCTTTGGCGACCTGGGCCTGTCGATCAACGCCCGGCGCGCCAGCGACAACGACTACTGGCGCGACTTCCCCCAGCGCGGCTCCACGAGCTACAACCCGCTGGACGTGACCGCCCAGCGGCTGCTCGCGGCCGACGGCAGCCTGCGCTGGTCCGAGGGCAGCCACGCGCTGAGCCTGCGCACGCTCAAATGGCAGACCCTGCAGGACGTCACCGCGCCCATCACCCCGCCCTACGACCTGCTGCCGCAGCTGCACTGGAGCTACACACCCGACAGCGTGGGCCCGGGGCTGGACTTGCGCCTGGACGGCGACTACACGCACTTTCATGGCGATCGTGCTTTCTACAACCAGCCCAATGCCCGGCGCAGCTATTTCGTGGCGCAGGTCAGCCGCCCCTGGCTCACGCCTGCGAGCTTCATCACGCCGCGCCTGCAGCTGCACGCCACACACTACGGCTTCGATTCGCCACTGACGACCGGGCAGACCGGCATCAGCCGCATCCTGCCGACCTTCAGCCTCGACAGCGGCCTGGTGTTCGAGCGCGAAGCCAGCTGGTTCGGCCGAGGTTTCGTGCAGACGCTTGAGCCGCGCGCCTTCTACACCTTCACGCCGCACCACGACCAGAGCATGCTGCCGGTCTACGACACCGCGCAGACGGATTTCAACTTCGCCTCAATCTACACCGAGAACTCGTTCGGCGGTAACGACCGCATCGCCGACAACAACCTGCTGACCTTGGGCGTGACCACGCGCCTGCTCGATCCCGGCACCGGCGCCGAAGCCGTGCGCCTGGGCATCGCGCAGCGCTACCGCTTCTCCGAGCAGACCGTGACCATGCCCGGCGTCGCCGCAGTCGACGAGCGCCTGTCGGACGTGCTGCTGGGCGCGGGCATCCACTGGAGCCCGCACTGGGGGTTCGACGCCACCTTCCAGTACAACCCAAAGGCACGCCAGTCCACGCGCGCCACCGTCGCCGCGCGCTACACGCCGGCCAAGTACCACACGCTGAGCATCGCCGTACGCAAGCAGGACGTGACCGGCCCCTACACCATCGCCACCAAGCAGGTGGATCTGGGCTGGCAATGGCCACTGGGCGAGCTGTTCTCGCGCACGCGCAAGGATGAAGCGACACGCGACGGCCGCTGGTATGGCGTGGGGCGCGTGAACTACAGCATTCCGGACCGCAAATTCGTCGATGCCATCCTCGGCGCCGAATACCAGAGCTGCTGCTGGACCGGACGCGTCGTGCTCGAGCGCCTGCAGATGGGCGCAAGCACCTCCAACACGCGGCTGCTGCTTCAGCTCGAGCTCAAGGGACTCTCGCGCCTGTCGTTCGGCAACAATCCGCTGGCAAGCCTGCAGCAGAATGTGCCCGGCTACCAGACGCTGGAAAGCACCCCCGCCGCGCCCAGCCGTTTCACCCATTACGATTGACCGCTCACCACGGCACCCACCCCGGCCATGACACCACGCGCACGTCTTCGCACCTTCAGCAGCCTGATCACGCTGGCCCTGCTCGCCCTGCCTCCAGCCTGGGCGCAGCTGCACAAGCCCACCCGCAAGGCCGCGCCCGCCGTCAAGGC